>CAYIRB010000013.1:0-18486 GCA_964365765.1 uncultured Candidatus Peribacteria bacterium | reverse complement strand
CGGAAATCCTTTCATCGTTTTTAATTATTACCGCCCCGACCATGGGATTTGGCAAAACCGAACCTTTGCCCTTTTCGGCGAGTCGGAGCGCGCGACGCATTATGCCAGTCGGATTGTTTGCAGGATTAGACACGTTTTAGAATGTGACCGAGTTTATCTTTTTTTGTTTTCATGTAGCCGCGCAGGTGTCGATTTGCAAGGAGTTCCATGGGTACTCTTTCGCTCACTGTAAGCCCGTGTCCCTCCAGCCCCACGATTTTTTGCGGGTTGTTTGTCATCAGCTTCACCGATGTAAGCCCCAAATCTTTTAGAATTTGCGCGCCTATTCCGTATTCTCTCAAGTCGGCCTTAAACCCCAACATATTGTTGGCTTCTACCGTGTCATAACCTTCTTTTTGTAATTTGTAGGCTTTCAATTTATTTATGAGACCTATTCCGCGCCCCTCTTGTCGCATGTAAAGCAGAACGCCGGATTTGTTTTTTGCGATCATTTTCATTGCCGCCTCGAATTGCTCTCTGCAGTCGCAGTGCCGCGAGTGGAAAACATCTCCCGTCATGCATTCGGAATGCACACGGACCAGCACATCTTTTTTTTCGCCCACTTCTCCCATGACGAGTGCCACGTGTTCTTTGCCGTCGATTTGATTGCTGTAAACCATTACTGTAAATGTGCCGTATTCCGTGACAAGATCCGTTTCAACTTCTCGTTTCACCAATTTTTCGGTATGGCGTCTGTATGAAATCAAGTCTTTGATCGTTATCATTTTCAGACCGTGTTTTTTCGCGTAACCCAAAAGGTAATCGACTCTTGCCATTTCACCGTCTTCCTTCGCGATTTCGCATACGACTCCCGCCGGCCTTAATCCGGCCATCTTTGCCAAGTCGACGGCGGCCTCGGTGTGGCCGGCTCTAACCAATGTGCCTCCATTTTTGGAAATAAGAGGGAATACATGGCCCGGCTTGAAAAAGTCGCTTTCATGTGTTGATTCGGATGCGATTGCTTGAATGGTTTTTGCTCTGTCCGAGGCCGAAATACCTGTTGTCGTCCCCACTTTATAATCCACTGAAACTGTAAAATTGCATTTGTCGGATTCGGGATTATTGCCTGTCATCGGTTTCAAATTCAGTTTTTTCGCTATGCTTTCATCGACCGGTACGCATATCAAACCGCGCCCTTCCACCATCATGAAATTCACCGTTTCTTTTTTACACAGTTCGGCGGCCATGACCAAGTCGCCTTCGTTTTCGCGGTCTTCGTCATCGACGACAATAATCATATTGCCGTTTTTGATTTCTTTAATCGCCTCTTCGATGGAACTCCACATTGATATTTAATTAAGCTTCAAGTCTCCAAAAACCGTCGACTTTTACGCCGCCCAAGAGCATCTCGATCGTTTTTTCCGGATCTTTAACGAAAGCTTGAGATATAAGCGCGCTTTCCTCCCTGAATTTTCTCTCCTTGCCCGACATTATTTTTTCAATAATGCTTTCGGGTTTCCCTTCGTTTTTCAGTTGTTCCGTCCAGATTTCCCTTTCTTTTTCTATAAGTTCTTCCGCAACGTCTTCGGGTGATATCACTTTAGGGTTCATCGCCGCAATGTGCATAGCGATGTCTTTTGCTGTTTCGGTATCGCCGCCGTTTAATGAAACGACCACCGCGATTTTATTGTTCGAGTGAATGTATCTGCCCATATTTTTTCCGCTCACGACCTTTTTATCTTTCACTTCGACTTTTTCACCCATCTTGATATTGAGATCGCCGATTTCGCTTGTTAAATCGGTATTCTCGCCTTCCTTCAGAAGTTTCGCGGCAATTTGTTGAGCCGCTTTTATAAAATCTTCGTTCTTCGCTACGAAATCAGTTTCACATCCCAATGACACGATTGCCGCTTTTCCGTCCCGGGTTTCAACCGCCACCACGCCGTTTTTTGTTGTTCTGTCCATTCGTTCGGCTGCTTTCGCTTCACCTTTCTTTCTTAAGAATTCATGCGCTTTTTCTTCATCACCTTGTGTTTCTTCAAGGGCTTTTTTGCAGGCCATCGTCGAAACGCCGGTGCGATCCCTCAGAGATTTGATTTGTTCAAGTGTAACTGACATATTTGTAAGATTATTGTTTATTTTGCCCTTGCGGTTCGGGCGGCGGCGCTTGTGTATGCTTTTTAAAAATTTCCAGCGGAATTTTCGCCGCCAGTGAATTCAATATCGGGTTTTCGATTCTTTGCCCCTTGCGCGCTTTGTAGGCGCAGAAGCCTAAAAATACGAAGTATAGTCCGTAAAAAATTCCTCCGATCAGTTCGGAAATAAATGCAGCCGTGATCAGTGGTATAAATAGCAATAATGTGCTTAAGGCTCCCATTTTTGAATGTGCCATGTAAAACTCTTCGTTCGCGTATTTTTTTGCCGTGTAAAGAAAAATAAACGGGATATACGCGAGAGCGGCGTTTTTTGGATTAAAACCCTTTTGGTCCATTTTTAATTATTTTATTCTTGAGTTCGCTCCTTCCGAAATTGCGGACGTGATTGCGGTTACAAGATAAGTAATTGCTTTAATCGCATCGTCATTTCCGGGAATAATAAAATCGATGTTATCCGGGTCGGCATTGGAATCCACAATAGCGATCACTTTCGCCCCGCTTTTTTTTGCTTCTTTGACGGCGATATTGTCTCTGCAAACGTCAACGACGAACACGATATCCGGAATCCTTTCCATATTTTCGACTCCGCCGAGAGCTTCTTCCAATTTTGTGATTTCCTTGTCGAAATCCGAAGCTTCTTTTTTGGTATATTTTTCAAAACCGCCGTTTTCCTTTTCGTCGCGCAATTTTTGCATGTATTTCACACGGGAACGAATTGTTTTGAAGTTGGTTAATAAACCCGGAATCCAACGTTTTGTGACGAATGGCATATGACATCGTTGAGCTTCGCTCTTTAGCAAGTCGCTGCATTGCAATTTTGTGCTCACCAAAAGGACAACTTTCCCTTGTGAGCAAGCCAGTTTCAAGTAATTACAGGCTTCGATGAGGCCGACGAAGGTCTTGTTAAGATCAAAAACGTGTACTCCGTCTTTAACCCCGTGCAAGTAGGGAGCCATTTTCGGGTTCCATTTTGTGCTTTTGTGGCCGAAATGAACGGCGTTTGCGAGCATTTCCCGCATTTGAGTTTTTTGGTCGGACATAGTATCCTTGTGGTTAACACTTTTTGACTTCGTTTTTTGCTTTAAACCCTCGGAAGGGCAGGATGGCAAAATCGGTCAAAAAGCTGAATAAAGCATGTGAATTATACTGACATGCGATTAAACATCAAGGCAATTTGACTCCGAGGGTAAAATATGATAGAATTATGTGATAAAAAATAAGGTAAATGGATACAAACAATTCCGCCACATCGGTATCGACCGAATTGCTCGATGAAGCAATCGAGATTTCCATAATTTTGCCAACGCAGGCCTACTTTATTTCAGGAATCAGGGATTTTACCTTGAATATGACAAAGAACCTCACAGGTTATTCCGAGAAGTGGGCATTCCGCTTTCAGGCGATAGTCGATGAGTTATGCAATAACGCCATCGAGCACGGTAGCTCGCCGGGCCAGTTGATAAAAATTAAATTTATCAGCGTAAAAAATACATCCCTGGAAGTTATAGTCGAGGACAGCGGAACTTCACGAGAGAAAATGACGGCCCAACAGTTGAGTACTTTGTTAAAGGAAAGAAAACAGATGATGGCTAACCGCCAATACCTTGGTTTCAGGGGACGCGGTCTTCCAAAAATTGTGGCGGAGTGGACGGACGCGGTTGTTTTTGAGGATGTCGAAACGGGTGGAATCCGCGTAAAAGTGAAAAAATATTTACGAAAAGAGGATGATACTGTATCCTCTGCTGGAGTTCCTACGCATATAGTGTTAAACAATTAATTATGACTGCCGTACAAATAACAATTGAGGATGTTGCAAATCTTCCGAATGGAAAGATTGCGAAAGTCGTGCATGTTGCTGGACAGTTGGATGAAACAAATGTCGACGAAGAAGCAAAGAAAATCTATTCGGTGATTGAAGCGACGCCTCAAAATCTAAATTTGATTTTTGATTTCTCCGCTTTGGAATATATGAATTCCAAATCTATCGGATACTTGACCGATTGGTACAGCAAAGTTTCCGCCAACGGGGGCAAAGTGGTTATTTCACAGGCTCGCGAGAATATATTGGATATACTCCAAGTCGTCGGTTTGACGCAGTTGATTAACGCTTACCCTAGTGTTGAAGAGGCAAAGCTGGCTATAATGCAATAGTACCCAGGACAGATGCTTGACGATTTAAAAATTGCTATCGTTTGTGATTGGCTTACGGTTTTCGCCGGAGCCGAAAGAGTTGTATTCGAGCTTAGTAAAATTTTTCCCAAAGCGCCAATTTTTACTAGTTTGTACAATAAATCCGCTTGTCCGGTCTTTAAAAACTCCGATGTCAGGGAATCCGCGCTTAAATATTTTCCCTTCGCGCGGTCATTTCACAGACTTTACTTGCCCTTCATGCCCTCCGCTTTTGAAAAAATCGACCTTTCCGAATATGATTTGGTAATTTCTTCTTCACATTCGGCGGCAAAAGGAGTGATTACTTTGCCACGAACTTTGCATGTGACGTATTGTCATTCGCCCATGCGTTATGTTTGGGATCAATCCCATTCGTATCAAAAGAATTTCAGCACTTTTTCACCGTTCCGTTTTTTATATTCTCCCATTTTGCACGGAATACGACAGTGGGACAGGGTAGCCGCCGAGAGACCGGATCTCTATATTTCGAATTCCAAATATATTTCGCGTAGAATTAAGAAGTATTACGGACGTGAGAGCACTGTTATTTATCCGCCGGTCGATTTGAATATTTTTTCCATGTCGACTGTGCATTCCGACTACTATCTTGCGGTAGGGAGGCTAATTCCCTACAAGCGTTTCGATCTGCTTGTGGCGGCGTTCAACCGTTTGAAATTGCCCTTAAAAATAGTCGGGGAGGGCCCTGAATTTAGAAAGTTGAAGCGGGCGGCCAAGTCAAATATTGAATTTTTGGGAAGAGTTGAGGACGCCGAGCTGCGAAATATTTACGCGACGGCTAAGGCCTTGATTTTTCCTCAGACCGAAGATTTGGGGATTGTGCCGCTGGAAGCAATGGCTTCAGGCACTCCGGTAATCGCTTACGCCGAGGGCGGGGCATTGGAAACCGTTGTCGAGGGTGTCTCCGGGATTTTTTTCGAGGAGCAGACTGTAGAATCGCTTACCGAGGCGATCGCCCGTTTTGAAAAGCTTGATTGGGATCCACATCTTATCGCTTCGGGAGTCGATAATTTTTCGCCTGCAAAATTCAGAACGCAAATAAGTCATTTCCTTGAGAGGGCTTGGAAAGAACATAAGGAAATGTTAGTCTAGGTTCATGATAATACGGAAAGTTCATTATTGGATACTCTTGATTTCCTTGTTGGCTTCGGTAGGCGCAGGGTTCTTATATTTCAATGATTTCAAAAATCCGGAATCTCGCGGCTTGCTTTTTATTACAATCGGCGTGAATCAGAAGCTTCTTGCAAACGAATCGTCGTCTTATGAATTGCAAAGGGCCAGCGAACATTTTTCCGACTTGGTCTTGGCGTGGACGGCGGAACCATCATTTTCCACCGAACTGGATGCAAAGCTTGCTTATCATTTGAAGTTCAGCGGTGTCCGGCAAGAAAAACAAAATCTTATTTTTAATCTCTCGGGTGCTGCATCTGATTATAATTCGAGCGCTGGCGAAGTTTTTTTAGACTTGATCGATGGAAGAATTAAAGAATATGACGGTAAAACGAACGCGGGTTACGTTGTGGCTTTGTCACGGTACAGCGATTTGAAACCCACAGATTTCGGCATTAAATCCTTGGCCGGGATTGCCATGCTAACGTTTTTAACCACGGCGCTTGCACTGATTTCTTTGGAATATGCGATTAAGAATAGCGGTAGATTTGCGGCCTCTGCTTGAAGATTTTGAGAGCGGGGTAAAGGTTTATACGAAAAGGATGCTTGTTGAGATGTGTAAGCTTCCGGATTTGGAAATCCTGCCTTTTTACCAGTCTGGAAGGCGTTCTGAAATTATTCATGAATTGTTTCCTTTAACTGTTCACATTCCGCTTTCAAATACAAAGTTTCATTTGCAATCGGTCTTTGTCTTTCCCGATCTTCCGTCGAATTATTTCGAACGGAGGCCCGATTTGATATGGATACCCGACAGGAGACCTTTTTATAAAACGAATATTCCCGTAGTTTTCACCATACATGATTTCGTACCCGAACTTTATCCGCGCACTTTATCCTTTAAGAGCAGGATTTGGCACTCGATTTTTTCCTACAATCGACTCAAGAAAATCGCGAGCGGCATCTTAACTCCGAGTTTGTCTACAGCGTCGGGTTTGGGTATTAGCGCGCCGCCGTTTGAAGTTACTTATGAAGGGGCGGTCTTGGCTAAAGTGATGCGTGAGCCTACGTCCGTCAAGAAAATTGCATCCCGTCCTTTTTTTCTTACTATAGCCCCGGCGGATCCCCGCAAGGGCCTGAAGAAAATTTTTGCCTTGGCTGAATTTTTTCCTAACGTGAATTTTGTAATTGCAGGTTATAAAAAGACGGACGGCAGGTTTTCATTCATGCCGAATCGTCATAAGTTAAAAAATCTGATAATTTTGGATGAAATCAGCGATGGAGAGAAATTATGGCTTTTAAAACACGCCGCCGGCTTGCTCGCACTGAGTTTGTATGAGGGTTTTGATTTACCCGCGCTGGAGGCCGTGAAAGCAAAATGCCCGGTCATTCTTAGCGATATAGCCGTGCATCGGGAGCTTTATAAATCTAATTCTTTCGTCAAAAGTCATGCGGACTTAATTTGCGCGGTAAAAAAATGTTTAATGGGATACGGGGAAGTGCCCGCGTTGAGAGGGGACTATAATTGGGAGAGCGCGGCCAAAAGAGCTCTACTTTTCTTTGTCCGTATAGTCGGAAACAAAAATTGAAAGGCATGTTGTAACCGGAATCGCGATAAGCATGCCCAAAATGCCGAGCGTGGTGTATCCGATTAATATCGCCAGGATGATGATGATGGGACTTAAGCCGAGCGCTTTGCGCATAATCAAAGGCACCAATACGTGTCCCTCCATTTGCTGCAAGACGACAAACAAACATAAAACCCAAAGACTGAGCCATGGTGACTGATTAAACGCGACCAAGACCGATGCTATGCCCGCCGTTACGATTCCCAATACCGGAATTATTTCACCGATTCCCACCATTAAGGCGAGCGTTAAGGCGTAATCCACCCGCAGAATCAGCAAGCCGAGCAATGTCAGCGCGAACATCAATATCATCATCATCACCATTCCTCTCAGCCAAAATCCGACTTTCTGTTTAACTATTTCTATTTTTTCAATAATGTATTGGCCGTGTTTGGAGGGGAAAAGTGAGACGAAAAAACGATTGACTCCTCTTTCTTCCAGTGTAAGGAAGAATGTTAATACCAAAACAATTATGAAATTCAGTACCCCGTGGAATAGCGTTTTAATGACCGCGAATGTGTTTCCCGCAAAAAACTGCAACTGGGTGCCGATGTTTTCCAGATATTGCTTTAGTTCGAATATTATCAATTCACGGTTTATTCCCTTAAGGATGTCATTTATAATCCCTTGCACCGGTTGAAGGAATATATTGTTTGCAAGGTTTTCATTCGTGAGGTTATTGATTATATTTGTCAGATTTTTCGCCAGTTCGATAATTTGGATAGCGATAAGTGGCACCAATTGCGTGATGAAATAGCCTAAAATGAGAAGAAAAATTAGATAAATCCCCAAAATTGATACGGCCTTGGGAATTTTATACTTTTCGAAATTCTTAACCGTGGGATGAAGCGCGGCCGAAAATAAATACGATACAAAGAAAATGATGATTATTTCGGAAATTTCGCCTAAAAATTGCGTCAAAATTGCGAGACCGATTACAACGGCTGTGGCTTTGGCCACGTTTGCCAGAGAAAATTCAATCAACATCGTATCGATTTTTTCCCTTTTCGGTTTTGCGGGTTCGTGAATGGATTTTTCGAACAATTCAGCCTGTCTTTTTTTCAACTGCTCCACTTTGCGCTTGAATTTGAAAACGCTTTTACCGGTTGATTTTAATAAATTGTTGAAATTGAATCCTTTTTCCATGTTTTAATTTGTTATGGCTAATAGAACAACGTTTACCAGGAACCACGCGATGCTTGTTAAAATCAGGCCCCCGATCGCGTACAGAATAACATTCTTGCCTTTTGTTTTATCATCCGTTATTCCTCCATATATGTAGTAATACGCACCGACCAGAATCATTAATATGGATATTAATCCGGCCAGGTTGATAACCCATTCAAGGATGTATTTGATAAAGTATGGTAGCATCCAAAATTTTATATAACCACTTTTGATTGCACAGCCAAGAATATAATCTCTATCTACGTATGTTCCATTTTTAAATGATTCTTCAAGTTCCACTCCTTTGTAGTCATATAAATCCGCTGTGCATTCTTGTTCCGTCGATGCATTGACATCACTACTACTTGGAAGCAGTGTTGTTGACGGGTCTCCTTCCGCCGCAAAAACCTGGTTCACCAAAAGAAACAATAAAACTATTGTGGCGGAAAGGTAATTGGTGAATTTCATATCTCGGTACATTTACTCATACTTGCGTGTTTGTGGCAAGGCGTCTTCAAACATTATACGGCCGAGTCTGAGCATTGTAGAGCCTTCTTCCATTGCGATTTGGTAATCGTCGCTCATGCCCATGGAACATTCCTTCAGATCGCCTTGCAGGGTTTTTAACAGTTTGAATTCAGCGCGAGCTTTTTTTTGATCGGCGCTCGCCAATCCCATGACTCCGATGATTTCCAAATTCGTGAATTTTTTCAATGATAACAATAAAGATTTGAAATTTTCGGGCATGACACCGCACCGTTGCGGCAATCGGGAAATATTCACTTGAATCATCACTTTTATTTTTTTGCCGACGGCATTGATTTTTTCAGCCTGAGAAATATTTTCCATACTTTGAATGACGTCAAACAGCCGAACGATTTCCTTTATTTTTCGCGATTGAAGTTTGCCGATAAAATGTTTTTCTATCCCGGGATGAAGTGTTGGGAATTTTTTTTCCGCTTCATCCAATCTGTTTTCGGCAAGTCGTTTTATACCTGTTTGCCGCAGTATTTCAAGAATTTCTTTAATGCCGCGATTTTTTATCACAAGAACTATCTTGTGATTTCTATTAATGTTTGTTATTTTGTGAACCGTTTTTTCCATTATTATGTCAGCAGTCGTAGCCATTGTAGGCCGTCCCAATGTAGGTAAGTCAACCATTTTTAATCGTCTGCTCGGAAAGAGACAGGCGATTGAGTCAAATATTCCGGGGACAACTCGAGACAGACTTTACGGGAAGTTCGACATAAACGGAATAAAAGTTATTCTGGTCGATACCGGCGGTCTGGAAGTAAAAACCGGAAACGATATCGAAACGAATGTGCAGGAGCAGTCGAAAATAGCGATTGACGGAGCCGATGTGATTGTTTTGACGGTCGACGTGCGTAGCGATCTTACTTCCGATGATTTTTTTGCCGCCGAACTTTTGCGGAAATCCAAGAAACCCGTCATATTGGTTGCGAATAAATGCGATAATGAAGCATATGAAGATCAGCGTTATAATTTTTTTGAACTCGGTTTCGGCGAGCCTGTCGCGGTAAGCGCTTTGCACGCGATGGGACTGGATGAATTGGAGGAAGAAATCGAAATTGAATTAAAAGCCTTGCACTTTGAACCCGAGGAGGAAAATGATGGAAGCGCAGGCATTCGAATCGCCTTTCTGGGAAGGCCCAACGTTGGAAAGTCCACAATGGTGAACGGCATTTTGGGAAAAAACGAAGTGGTAACCTCGGAAGTGCCTGGAACGACTCGGGATGCCACTGAAATTCCTTTTGAGTATAATGGAAATAAGTTTGTTTTAATTGACACAGCCGGTTTGCGCAGACGCGGGGATATTGAAAAAGGGCTTGAAAAATACAGCGCCCTTCGCGCCCTGCAAGCTTTGGAGTTGGCGGATATATGCGTGCTTCTGATTAATTTTGAAGAAGGTGTGACAAATCAAGATTGCCATATCAGTGAATTTATACTCGAACAGAATAAAGGCATGATTTTGGCCTTGAATAAAATAGATACCGTGAAAGGGGAGGAGTTGGATGAACGGGAGAATCAAAGCATTTATCAGCTTAAAAAAGACATGCCGTACTTGCCTTGGGTGTCTCTTGTTTTCACATCCGGAAAAGATAAGAAAAATTTAAACAAGATATTGGATTTGGCTATTGAAATCAGCGCGGAACGCAGTAAAATTATTCCACAGCAAGATTTGGACGTGTGGTTGGACGGAGCCTTAAGAAAACATCCCGCAAATTCCAGTAGGGGTAAAAGAAAGTTTGAGATACTAAAAGTTGAACAAATCGATACGAACCCGCCCGTCTTTATGTATACATGCAGATGGCCTCAAATCATGCATTTTTCTTACTATCGCTACCTTGAAAATTCTTTGAGAGACGCTTTCGGTTTCAGCGGAACCGGACTTAAAATGATTTTCAAAAAAGAGGGCGATCCTATGAACAGGAGGTCTAAAAAATCTTCTTTAAAGCGGATTCCCAATTATCTTTAATCTGATTCCGCAAATCATTGTCGTGAAATTTTAACATTTCCCCGCTTATTATGGTTCCGGATTTATCCGGCAAAGCCTCCATTTTCGAATGCGCTCGCCAAAGTTGGTAGGCCCTAATCTTTTCGTTCAAGCTTGACGCTCCCAGCATTTTCTCAAATATATTTTTCAGTGTGTTCACCGGCGCGGCGGTCTTTCTAAAGTACCTTTTATTTGGCAGGGCCGGATTTGGGAAATAGCTCTTTAGAAAACCCCCGTTTTCTTTTAATAATTTTTCGTATGTTTCGTAATCGCCGGAAATGGGTTGAAGCGTTTTAATCCAATATGCCAAATATATGTCATGCGGCTCGATGGCGATTTTCGAAAGATCCAAATTATTTTCAGAAATAAAAAAACTTAAACAAAATCTTTTTGTAATTTTATTACCGTGTCTGCGCACACCGAAAATCGAAGTCAACAAGGTAATGAATAATCTTGCCATGAAAAGCCTGTTTTTCTTGGTAATTACCAGAAGGTCTATGTCGCTGTTTTGGTCGGTTGCGTTTATGCAAAGACTGTTGCAAACGCATACTAATTTCACGAATGGGCAAATAGAAAACAAAAATTGGAAACGCATTACTTTTTTCCAGAATTGTTTCGACCTGTCGAATTTCGCTTGAAAATCGCGTTTATCCAGTCCCAATGAAAAATAACCGTCTTCGCTTCTAATTAGCGGGCTTTCTTTCAAATAGATATCGATTTTATTTTGGTCGACGGTTTTGAAAATAAGGTATTCCGATAACTCGTGCCTTGTGAGGGGTATCCCGAAAATATTAAAGTAGGCCAAAGTCGCCAGCACTGCCTGTTTTGTAGTAGGTTCTTTAATATAAATTCCATTTTTGTTCATTTGCATTATACTTAGCACAAGATTGACACACTGTCATTATGGTCGGTTCAAAAATAAATTTGCTGTTACAAAAAATCCCGAATTTGCCCGGTGTATATAAAATGAAGGATTCGGATGGAAATATCATCTATGTCGGCAAAGCCAAGTCATTGAAAAAGCGAGTCACTTCATATTTTAGAAAACAAAAAAATATGACGGTGCGTACGAAAAAAATGGTGGAAAAAATTGACGATTTGGAATGGATTGAGGTTGGCTCCGACCTGGAGGCGCTGCTGTTGGAAACAAATTTTATAAAGGAATTCAGGCCCAAATATAACGTTTTGATGAAAGACGATAAAAATTTCGTGTACTTAAAAATCACGGATGAAGATTTTCCCAGAATTGAAATTGTAAGGAAGGTATTAAAGGATGGAGCAAAGTATTTCGGTCCGAAAACATCGGCTCACAAGCTTGAAAAAACTTTAAGGGTGTTGCAGAAGATTTTTAACTACAGGAGTTGCTCATTGAATATCGAGTGGCTGAAAATCGGCAACGTTAAGGTTTCAAATAAAACAATCGCTTATCCATGTCTGGATTATCACATAAAACGATGCGATGCCCCCTGTATTGCAAATGTTACTCCTGAACAGTACAAAAATAATATTAAACAAATCCGGTCGTTCTTTGAGGGAAAAACAAAGGAAATCGAAACATCATTGAATGGAATAATGAAAGAAGCCGCTATTAGTAAAAACTTTGAATCGGCAGCGAAAATTCGTGATAAATTGAACGCGATTAAGAACTTGATGGAAAAACAAATAATTTCTTCCCCCGATCACACGAATGCAGATATTATTTCTTTCGTTCTGGATAATGAAAAATCATATTTCAATCTCTTTATGTTAAGAGAGGGTAAGCTGATTAACGTTGAAAATTTTATTTTTGACGCACCGAGTTTTTTCAAAGAAGATGAGGAAAATGCCGATGAGGTAATCGAATCCTTTCTTTTTGATTACTATCAAAAGGCCGCCCAGATTCCCGATGAAATTTTGATCCCGCTGGATTTACATGACGATTCGCTTTTCTCGGATTTCATTAATAATCTTGGAAATAAAAAAATAAAAGTCGTTTCACCGCTAAGAGGGATAAAACATGCACTTCTGGACCTTGCGCATAAAAATGCCGATGGTTTTAGAAAACAGCATATTGCCAAATGGGGGTTGAGTTCGAATGATGATAGCACCGCACTCAGCGAGTTAGCGCAAAAATTGGGCTCGAAAAAACATCCGTTCAGAATCGAATGCTATGACATTTCACACTTGTCCGGTACGGATACCGTAGCGTCCATGGTCGTATTTGAGCAGGGAATACCAAAGAGCTCTGATTACAGAAAATTCAGAATAAGAACACTCAAGTCGGGTGAAATTGATGATTACAAGTCGATCGAGGAAGTTATTTTCAGGAGACTGATGTATCTTTCCAAGTCTTTCTCGGATTTTTATTTCAGGAGAAAAAAAACCAGTTTTTCAGCTTTTTATAAGAAAAAAATACTTTGCACGGTCGACGTTGTTAAGTCGGGAAATATGCTTTTGCTTTTGAAATTCCCTGTCCTGGCTTTTAAAAATCATGAGGGGATCGAGAGCTTGTTTTTAAAATATATTTTGAAAATAACGAAGACTCACAGAGCATACCTTGCCGGAAATCACGAAAAGTTGCTGGAATCCATGGGATTCGAAAAGGTAAAAAAAATTCCGGATGAATTCATGCAGAACGTCAGGGAGCGGAACACTTTATTTTTTGTTTTTGATAGAAATAAAGATATTGATTCATCTTTCGCGGCTAGACCTGATTTAATGGTGATCGATGGTGGCAAGGGTCAACTGTCGTCGGCAATAAAATCGCGAGATAAATTGAAAATGAAAATTCCCATTATATCCTTGGCAAAAAGGGAGGAAGAAGTTTTTGTCGAGTCGCAGAACCATCCATTGGATTTGCCAAGAAATTCACAAGCCTCCTTTCTGCTTCAAAGAATCAGGGATGAGGCTCACAGATTCGCGATTTCTTATCAAAAAAATTCACGTAAAAAATCAATACGCGATTCGGCCTTGGACGAAATTCCGGGTTTGGGTGATAAGACTAAAATGAAATTATTAAAACATTTCGGCTCGCTTGAAATGATTAGATCCGCGAACGTAGAGGAAATTATGGTATTGACCGGGAAGGATCTTGCGGAGAGAATAGTCGCGCATCTAAACAATTAATATGCTGAATAAAGATTCAATAAACCAAGATTTGAAGGCCTCAATGCTCGCAAAAGATGGACTTAGAACGTCAGTTACTCGAATGCTGAAGGCGGAGTTGATGAAAATCGAAACCGATGGAAGCGGTCGGGAAATTAATGAAGAAATAATTCAAGATTGCGCAAAACGCCTCATCAAACAAAGAAAAGATTCGGCTGAGCAATTCCGAAACGGAAACAGGCCGGAATTGGCGGAGAAAGAAGAAAACGAGATCAAAATTCTTTTGAGTTACTTGCCCGAACAAATGAGCGAAGAAGAACTGACGCAAATTATTAAAACGACAATGGAGGAAACCGGAATAAAGGATAAAAGCGGGATTGGTAAACTTATGGGCGCTCTTATTGTTAAAGTAAAAGGGAAGGCCGATGGGGCTTTGATTAAATCAATAGTCGAGAAGGAATTGAGTTAAAGCGGCCACACCGAACAAGCGACTAAAGTCGCTGTGGTGCCGAAGGTGGGACTCGAACCCACACTTCCCGAGAGAAACGGGATTTTGAGTCCCGCGCGTCTACCAGTTCCGCCACTCCGGCGCGATGAAAAATTATACTATTTGGCGTTTGGATACAATATGATATTATTCGGGCACTTAATTTTTTTCCATCATGAGTCATAATAATTCACATACGTTTTGGGTGTCTTTAAGCTTTATTTTAGTCGGATTGATAATTGGTTTGCTGTTGACTGGGAATAATTTCCTTGGAACGGGTGGAACTTCGGTTGTCGATTCCAACTCACAAGAAGTCGTGTTTGATGTGGATGACTTGAGCGTAGTGAACGCCTCGGCGGACGATGACGCCGTGTTGGGGAATCCGAACGCGCCGGTTACCATGATTGAGTTCAGTGATTATCAGTGCCCTTATTGTTATTCCTTTTGGAGTAAAACTTTTCCGGCGATTAAAACAAAATATATCGATACGGGAAAGCTTAAATTTGTTTATAGAGATTTCCCGATTCCGACTCATCAGCAGGCTCAGGGGGCGGCGGAGTCGGCCGAATGTGTAAGTTCATTGAGCGCCGATGCTGATCAGGATGCCAACTATTATAAAATGAACACGCTTATTTTCGCCGGAATTGCCGATTGGTCTAATAATTCGGGCGCTAACGATATATTTATCGATTACGCAAAACAATTGGGAGTTGATATTAATACTTGTTTGGCAGATGGCACGATGAAACAAGAAGTCGCTGATGATTATGCCGCCGCCCGCTCATACGGGGTAGGTGGAACTCCCACGTTTTTTATTAATGGAAAGATGGTATTGGGAGCCGAATCCTTTGAAAACTTTGAAAAAGTAATCGACTCCGTATTACAATAAATTGTTTATGTTTTTTGACGAAGTAAACCTTGAACTCGAAGGAGGGCGCGGTGGTGATGGCATGCTTAGTTTTCACCGTGAAAAATATGTAGATGAAGGTTTTCCGGACGGTGGAGATGGCGGTAACGGCGGTGATGTTTATGTCATGGCGGATGAAAACTATAATACTCTTCAGCACTTTGCGGGTCAAAAACATCACAAAGCACACGGCGGGACGAATGGTCACAAGAACAACAGGGCGGGCGCGAACGGGGAGGGTATTACTTTGAGAGTGCCGGTCGGCACGATGATCATTGACAGGGACTCGGGCTTATTGATTGCGGATTTGGCACAAAATCAGCAGTTGATTTCAGTCTCTCGTGGCGGTCGCGGTGGCTATGGAAACGGACATTTTGCTTCCAGCACAAGACAAGCACCCAAATTCGCCGAGCTGGGTGATAGAGGCGAGTTAAAAAATGTAAAATTCGAGCTGAGGATTGTGGCTGATGTGGGAATAATCGGTTTTCCATCGGCGGGGAAATCCACACTGATTTCACATTTGTCCGATGCAAGGCCTAAAATTGCGAATTATCCCTTTACGACGCTTATTCCGAATCTTGGAGTGGTAAATCTGAAAAAATTCGGGGGGAATGCCAAGCAAAGTTTTGTTATCGCCGATATGCCGGGCATAATCGAGGGCGCCTCGGAGGGGAAGGGTTTAGGGGATAGATTTCTCAAACACATTTCGAGAACCGCGACCTTGATTTTTTTGTTGGACCCCTTTTCCTACGATTCGAAATCCATTGAAGAACAATATAAAATTTTACAATCAGAGTTAAAGGTCTATGAGAGCGACCTGTTGAAAAAGAATTTTTTGGTTTGTATCAATAAAATTGACGCGATTCCGGAAGAAGACAGGGTGGTTCTGAAAAAAACCTTTCTGAAAAAATTCCCCGAGTTGAAAATGAAATTGAGATTGATTTCTGCGGTTAGCGGTGAAGGTTTGAATAAGTTTGCATTCGATCTTTGGAGATTGCTTCAAAAAACGTCCAAAAATAAAATCATATTAAGGGACACGAGCGAAATGCCGGAATACAGGCCGATTGCAAACATGGATGAACAGGCTTTTTTCGCAAGGAAAGAACATGCTGTCAAATTGGGCGGTTTCCAAGTTCCCATACACGGTATGTTAATTCCCGAAGATGTACTGCCTGTTAGGACGCTATATTCGGTTTCCGGCAAGCGAATCGAACAAATCGTGCGAATGACCAACACAGATCAGAGCGACGCAATTGCGAGAGTGTATGATGTCATGTTAAAAATGGGAATTTTTAACGAATTAAAGAAATTGGGAGCTAAAAACGGGGATTTGCTTAAAATCGAGCCTCATTTATTTGAATTTCATGAAATCAGATGAAAATAATATGCGGACTTGGGAATCCGGGTCAAAATTACGAAAATACAAGACATAATGCCGGTTTTATGTTTTTGGACATGTTGGCAAAAGAGCTTAATTCTGAAGGTTTTAAAGTAAAAAAAGAATGGAATTTAAGTATGGCCGAGACGGGAACGGGCGAAGATAAAATCTTACTGGTGAAGCCGCTGACATATATGAATAAATCAGGGGAGGCGCTTTCGTCGATTTGTAATTATTATAAGATTGGTCCGAGCGATTTAACCCTGGTGTTTGACGATATCGACCTTCCATTGGGTAGCGTTCGGTTTAGGAAGCAAGGATCGGCCGGCACGCACAATGGTATGAAGTCCGTAATCACCAATCTCGGCTTCCAAAATTTTCCCCGTTTAAGGTTGGGAATAGAGTCCAGATCTAATAAATTAATGCCTCTGGATGCCTTTGTGCTGAGTCCCTTTAAGGACGAGGAGAGAAAACTCTTTGACTCCGAGATTAAGGAAGGTATTGATATCTTGAAAAATTCCCTTGCCATTTGAGG
Organism: uncultured Candidatus Peribacteria bacterium; assembly: GCA_964365765.1. Lineage (GTDB taxonomy): Bacteria > Patescibacteriota > Gracilibacteria > UBA1369 > 2-02-FULL-48-14 > CALRGE01. Next base: position 1,356 of record CAYIRB010000013.1, on the reverse strand, counting down.
AGATTACCCTTAAAGTCTGAAAGTTCATAAAACATATCTATGTTTGCAGTTGTAAAAATAGGCGCACAACAGTTCAAAGTTCGTGAAAAAGACGAAGTGCTTGTACAAAAATTGGACCTAAAAGAAGGTGAAAATATTAAAATCAATGATGTTTACCTTGTAGCGGAGGACGATGCCTCAATGATTAAGCTGGGTATGCCCTATGTGGGCGGAGCGCATGTGGAGTGTCAGGTAATGGAACAGTTCAGGGGTGAAAAACTTCGAGTTTTTAAGTTTCATGCAAAAAAACGATATCAAAAGACTTACGGGCACAGAACTCACTTCACAAGGTTAAAAGTCTTAAAGATTTCCGCGATTGAAAAGAAGGTCGCACCTATCGCCGACGCGAGCAATGAAAAGGCTGAAAAAAAGTCCCTTGTCAAAAAACCTGCGGCAAAAAAGAAAGCCACGGTTAAGACCGAGTAAGGGTTTTGTAGACCTTGTTCAGGTCTTTTGATAGTTTTGCTTTAAAAGTTTGACCGTCTATTTTAATTTGAGCGGCGTGAAGGAATTGACGCTCCAGTCCGTAGTGTTCTTTGTAGTATTCGTTAATTTTTCTGTCGCCGTAAATCGAATCACCTATGATAGGGTGCCCGATGGACGCCATGTGTACCCTGATTTGATGAGTTCTGCCCGTTTCTATTTTTACTTCAAGAAGCGCAGCGTTACTGTAAACCTCTAAAACTTTAAAATAACTAACGGCTTCTTTGCCGCTTGAGTTGATTGACATTCTTTTCCGATCGCGTTCTTGGCGTTTGATCGCCGCCTCTATTCTGCCTGTGGGCGTTCTGGGAATTCCCCTGACGAGGGCCAAGTACGTTTTTTCAACTTTTCTATCCTTGAATAACTTTGAAAGTCTGTTCTTGCTTTTTTGATTTTTTGCGATCACGAGTACGCCGGAAGTATCCTTGTCCAATCTGTGTACCAATGCCGCGGATTTACTGATGTTCAGAGCGGCGTTAAGTATCGTTCCGGATGTGTGACCCGTATCCGATGGATGTACCACCACGCCCGCATTTTTATTTATCACAAAATAGTCGTCGTTTTCGAAAATTATGTCCAATTTAATGTCTTCCGCTTCAACCTTCGATTCTATTTCCACGAGTTTGTAGGCAATTTCATCATTTTTCCCCAATTTATAAGCGTTTTTTTTATGTTCCGCCTTGTTTATCCGGATTTGTCCGGCGCTTATTAAATTTTGAATGTAATTTCTGCTTTTTCCAAGTTTATCGGCAAGAAAAATATCCAGTCTTTTACCTTCATCTTCAGGTCGAATTGTTATGCTTTGAAATTGCATTTAAGCTGCGTGTTTGATAG
>CAYIRB010000012.1:0-18839 GCA_964365765.1 uncultured Candidatus Peribacteria bacterium | reverse complement strand
TTCTTACAAATAAAAATCCAAGCGCAATGCCGACAAAAAGCCAGATTGCGGAAAATCCATAAAGATAAAGAAATGCGACGTATATCGAAAGAGTTGCACCGTCAAAAAAGCCTGCGCTCATCGTGGCGGCGACTTGTACGCCCTCAACTTTTCTTTCCGCAATCATAAAACCATCTTCGCTCTCTTTGCGTGCTGAAATAATGCCGATAGTTACAACTATGGCGATGTAGATCAGGAAGAAAATGATTGTGAGTATCATAGGTTCCATGTTAGTGATTATAGTTTGGTTGTTGAATTTAATAAAGTTTTTGGAGCGAAGCGGAGAAAACACCTTTAAAATAAGTGTGCAATTGGTTGATAGTTTTTATGCATTCCGGCCATGCAAGCATTGATGTAGGTGGACTTTTTGATTTCGCTCAAATCAATAAAATTAAAACCCATCTTGAATGCTGTTAGATCGAGGAAAAGACGAATAGTTCTGCCCTTGCCTTCTCGGAATGGATGAATGGCGTTGAATTCGCAATAACGAGAAGGCTCGCTCATGCTTTTTTAGTAACTTAATGACGGTTTTGTTCTTTTTTGCTCTACAAAAACTATGACCCTCAAGCTTTGAAGAAGTCGAAACGGCCCTTTGGAGTATTTGCTCTGTAATAGTTTTCTTCATGTCCTGATTATCTCATCATCTCATTCATTTTTCTATTATAAAAACTCGAGCGCGGCTTTCAGACGTTTGACGGTCATTTCTTTGCCCATGACAACCATCAACTCAAATACTCCAGGAGAAAATTCTTCGTTTGAAAGTGCCACGCGGAGTGGCCAGAGGACTTGGCCGTTTTTGACGCCGAGTTTGGCGATCACGGCGGTGAGTGCTTCTTTGATTGAGTCTTGCGTGGCCCAATCCTTGAGGTTTTGTAAAATCGGAATGGAATTTTCAATCGCCATGATGGCGATTGTGTTGTCCACTTTCATTTTTTCATTTGTGAAAAGTTTGACGTCGTAGTCGAGTTCATCCAAAAGAAAAGGTTTCAGCATTGCGGGTCCGTCGGAGAGGGTCTTCATTCGTGTTTGGACACAGCTGAGAATCGCTTTCTTTTGTTCAGGGTTGAGGTGGGTTACAAGTTCGTCTTTGTACCACGGGCATTCATGGAGGTATGGAAGAACCAATTCGCCCAATTCTTCCGTGGTTTTTTTGCGAATGTAGAGGCCGTTGAGCCAGTCCAGTTTTTCAAGGCCGAAAACGGCACCGGCTTTTTGGACCTTTTCGAAGGAGAATTCGGCGATCAGTTCATCCATTGTGAAAATTTCTTTTTCACCGCCGGGGTTCCAGCCCAAGAATGCGATGAAGTTGATCATGGCTTCTTTGAGGTAGCCTTTTTTTATGTAATCTTCCGCCGCCACATCGCCTTGGCGTTTTGAAAGTTTGGTTTTGTCGGCGTTCAGCAGAAGAGGAAGATGGGCGAAGGCCGGAGGCGTCCAGCCGAAGGCCTTGTAGAGCCAAAGATGTTTTGGCGTCGAGGGAAGCCATTCTTCGCCGCGAATCACGTGCGTTACTTCCATTTCGTGGTCGTCGACTACGTTGGCAAGGTGGTAAGTTGGCATGCCGTCGGATTTAACCAAAACTTGGTCGTCGATGTCTTTTCCGTGGAAGGACATTTCATTTCGAATCAGATCGGTGAAAGTTATTTCTTCGTCGGGAATCAGTTGGCGAATTACGTATGGTCCTTCTTGGGTTTGGTTTTGGAGACAATGGCGATCGTATTTTGGCGCCATGTGCTTTTCCGCCTGCTCGTTGCGCATTTGCTCCAGCCTTTCGGGACTGCAAAAACATTTGTAGGCGGCGCCTTTTTCGAGAAGGATTTGCGCGTGTTTGTTGTAAATTTCGCTACGTTGCGACTGAAAATATGGCCCTTCGTCCCAGTCGAGTCCAAAAAACTTCAGGGAATTTTGCAGACTTTCCACGGAACCTTCCACGTAACGTTTTTGGTCGGTGTCCTCGATTCGCAACATAAAAATTCCTTTTTGTTGCTTGGCGTAAAGGTAAGAATAAAGCGCCGTGCGAAGTCCGCCGACGTGCAAAAATCCCGTTGGTGATGGCGCGAATCTTGTTTTTACTTTCATGCCCATAAAATATCAGGGAAGGCGCAAAGTCGCAACAATCGGATAGTGGTCGGCGCCCAGCGCGCTTGCGCGCTTAAAGTTTAAAACCGCGATGTCGGGAGAAATAAGTACGTGATCGATGGGAATTTTCAGTAGAGGAATATCCGCGTTCCACGTGTTTATTATCCCGAATCCCAGCGCCGCGTCGCGCAAAGTTGTCGAATCAATCAGCTTGATAAACCATGGCGACCAAGGAGCGGAGTTGAAGTCGCCGACCAAAACAGTGTGCGCGGTCGAAGAGTTAATTTTTGAAATCAGTTCAATGTATTGTTGATTCCGAAGCATAGCCAAGTCTTTGCGGGAAGGAGGGAAGGGATGCACGCTTATCACTCGAACTCGCGAGTCATTGACGGTCAGAATTGTTGAGAGCGCCTCATAGCCGTTCAGAGAAAAATGTTCGAACTCGGCCGGATATTTGCTTGCCGCGACAATCCCAAATGAGCCGGTTTTTTCCGAAATCGTGATGTAGGGGTAGTCCTTTTCGAACATCGCTTTTTCTTTATTCCACGCGTAGGACGCTTCAAGGATTTGAACGAAGTCCGGTTGTTCGTCGGCAATTACTTTTTGAATTGTTTCAAAGTCGTCGTTGCTAACCAAAAAATTACTGCTGAAAATTTTGATTTCGGGGCCATTCGCCGCTGGTTGTGCGGCGTTTTGGTAGTATGGTGCGATTTGCGCCGAATGAATCGAGAAAATCAGCGTGAATAGCAGAGCGGTTTTCCACATTTTTAATTTGACGGCGATCAGAGCGAACAGAAAAGATGCGACAAGAAAATGAAGGCTGTAATGCGTGAAAAGCTCGAAGCCCCACCAAAAGTCGGCAAGCGCGATGTAGAGTTGGCCGAGGTAAAGTGCGGCAACGCCGAGATACATTACTTTCTTCATGGGCTACATTCTAACCGGTAGTCTTCCACAGTCAATTTGACTAATCTTTATTTGTTTTTTAATTCACCCCCGGGGGGCTTTTAATGTCTTCCCTAATCGCCGGTTTTCTTATAAGATATGCAGGCAATTAACCGTTCAATATGGTCAGAAGAAGGCGCAGACATCCCATCAGGAGAAGACGTAGGAAATCCGACAAGCCGGATATTCTGAATTTTGAGATTGAAAGTCATATAGCGCGGGAAATTTGGGCTGTGGTTTATATGTCCTTCGCGGCTCTGACTTGGCTGTCATTGGGTGGGCGAATCGGGGTGGTGGGCGATCTTTGGGTTTCGCTTTTAAAGCCGGTTTTCGGAGTGGGGCTCGACGCGGTGCCATTCGTTATGCTGTTTATGGGTGTTTCGACTTTTCTGTCGAAAAAAATCAAATGGGGACTCGCGCGTTTTACGGGTCTGTTTTTCTTGGCTTTTTCGATTTTGGGAACGATTCATTCGGGCACTCCGCTCGATCAAATGCTTGAAGTCGCGCAAAGCGGACAAGGCGGCGGTTATATCGGCTTTGTGTCCAGTTTTCTATTTATTTCGGCTTTTGGAAACGCGGGAGCTTACGTTTTGTTTCTCGCGAGTTTTTTGATCGGGATTTTGTTGACCGTGCAAGTAAGTTTGGGCGATATCGTGAAACTTTTTACCCCTTCGCCGAAGAAAGTCAGGCAAACTCTTGAGGCGATTAGGCCGGAACTCAATATTATCGACGCGGATGATTTTGAGGAGCCGCTGAGAATCGTTCAGCCGAAATTTATGGAGAACGATGAGGATTCGATGACCATTCAGGAAGTCAGTCCTCAGGAGGTCGAGGCGAAGTTGGCAAAAGTTAAGGCTGAAAATGATGAAGTGGAAATCAAAGATGAGGGAGTAGTGATTGAAAAAGAAGAGATTATCGAATGGGAGTATCCCGCCTTGGATTTGCTCTTCGACAGCAAAGAAGGTTTCACTTTGAATCAAAGCGATTTAAAAAAGAAGGCCGAGCTCATCAAATATAAATTGGAGCAGTTCGGAATTAACGTCACCATGCATGAAGTGCACGTCGGGCCCACCGTGATTCAATATACTTTGAAGCCGTCCGAGGGAGTTAAGCTTTCAAAAATCACTTCGCTGAAGAACGATTTGGCGCTCGCTTTGGCCGCGCCGGCCGTGCGTATCGAGGCGCCGATTCCGGGGAAGTCCTTGGTTGGAATTGAGATTCCGAACGAGTCGCGCTCGCATGTGTTCATGAGGGAAATGATGGATACCGAGGAATATAAAAAGATGGACTCCGGTTTGAAGCTCGCGCTGGGACGCAATGTTTCGGGTGATTCGATTGTCGCCGATTTAAGCAAAATGCCGCATCTTTTGATAGCGGGCGCGACGGGGAGCGGAAAGTCGGTCGGTCTGAACAGTTTTTTGATTTCCTTGATTTACAACAATTCGCCGAAGGAGCTGAAATTTATCATGATTGATCCGAAACAGGTTGAACTTTCGACTTATAACGGCATTCCGCATCTTTTGACGCCGGTCATTGTTGAGCCGGAAAAGGCGGCGACGGCTTTGCGCTGGGCGGTCGCGGAAATGAATCGGAGATATAAAGTGTGCGCCGAGGCGGGGCACAGAAATATCAACGACTACAACAAAGATCGAAGAACGGCGGAGAAAATGCCAAAAATCGTCATTGTGATTGATGAATTGGCGGACTTGATGATGAGCGCGCAAAAAGAAGTTGAGGCCTCGATTTGTCGAATCGCGCAGATGGCGCGCGCAGTCGGGATGCATTTGATAGTCGCGACGCAAAGACCTTCGGTGGACGTGATTACGGGTTTGATTAAGGCGAATATTCCCACGCGCATCGCTTTCACGGTCGCGTCTTCAATCGATTCGCGCACGATTTTGGATACGATCGGGGCGGAAGATTTGTTGGGGCAGGGCGACATGCTCTTTTTGTCCGGATCAATGGCTAAGCCCATGAGAATTCAGGGAATTTATATTTCGTCGAAAGAAATCGAGAACGTGACGAATAAACTGAAGTTGACTCGCGAGCCGACTTATAGAGATGACATTACGGCGAAGGAAACCGCCAAGCAACGAGTGCCCGGCGTGCCGGACATGCCGGAGGGCGGGCAAAGCGATGATGATTTGATGTCTTCCGCGATTGATTGTTTGAAAAAAAACAGAAAAGCGGCCTCGACATCGTCATTGCAACGATATCTGCGAATCGGGTATTCGCGCGCCGCCCGAATAATAGATATGCTGGAAGAGGCCGGATACATCGGCCCCTCCCGAGGCAGTAAGCCGCGTGAAGTTTATCTTCCTGACGACGAATAATCATGCAATGGCTGTTGAACGCGCCTTTCACGCTTTCATGGGAACATTTCAGTAATTTTTTCGGGAAAATTTGGAGTTGGGATTTGTGGCTGACCTTCGTATTGTCGAATTTGGGATTTTTGATCGCGATTTTGATTCCCGGACTCGCGTTGAGTTATGTTTTACAACCACGCGCGCTGACGCGCGCGCTAAGACTTTGTTTCGGACTTGCCTTGGGTTTTGTTTTTCCGCTGGTTTTGTTTTACGTTTTGGGACTCACTCATCTTTATTATAAAGTTGCGTGGATTCTTGTTTCCGCGCTTTTTAGCGGACTTTCGGTTTGGAAATTTCGAAGGAAGTTTTTAGATGAGTGGACAGCAATGCCCGCTCCGACTTCCGTCTCCGCGGCCGTTTACGGGTTTCTTGTTTTATATTTTTTGATTTCTTATATCGCGTTTTTCGCCGACGGAATAATGGATTACGACATTTTATTCGGGCAAGTCGCGCCGGCCGTGCACTTGTTTTTCGAGCATGTTTATCAACCTTTTGACATGGGCGCGATTCCGATTGTGAGGCATGAACTTTTCCCGGGTCCGATTTCCATGCACTCCGCGTTTATGATGTTTGGAACGACGCCTTGGGTCGCGGCTGCCGCCGTGATGGTTTTATTGGCGCCGATTATGCTCATGATGATCGGCAAATTTTCCGACTATATATTTAAAAAAAGCGAATACTTGGTGATTTTCATGTCGCTGGTGACTTTTTTGGGATTCAGAATCAAGAACGCGAGGGGAACCGTTTTGGCTTTGATTTTTCTTTTCGGGTTTTTGCTATTGCCGCAAATTTTTGAACAGCTGAATGAAAAGGCCGACGCAAAATTGAAACAGATTTTGAAGCCTGTGGTCGCCACTGCGTTGATGGTCGCGCTTTCGCTTTACACAAACATTGAAATCGGCGCGATTCTGCTTGGAATCATGGGTCTTGTGTTTGCGGGGTCGTGGCTGACCGGACGACGGGTTTTAATGAAGACGGTTTTGTTGGGAATATGTCTTGGATTGTTGCTCTACGCGCCTTGGTTCGTAACCGTAGCGCTTTTGGCATTCGGACAGAGTTTGTTTTTAATGCTTGCTCTTTACGCCGGACTCGCGGTGCTGGCATTCGCTTTGATTTTTTTGCCGAAATTGGAAATATCTTCAAGTTTATTCGAGAAAATTCTGCTCGGTTTAATGGTTGTTGGAACGGCGATCGCCGCTTATGCGGGGGAAGCCGGCAGTTTGTTCAGACTGCCGGACGCGCTTCGTTATCTCACATTTTTTTCCGCGATTCCTCTGGTAATTTTCGCGTGGCGCAAGCCGGATTTCGATAAACATTCTTTTTTTATTTATTCTTGGTTTTTCGCGATTTTGTTTGTGGATATTTATCCGCGACTTTCGCCGGTCGCGGCGCAAATCGGTCTTCCGGAAAAGCTGCAATATTTTTTGTTCGATAAAGAATTGGGGTCGGTTTTCCCGGAACTTCGCGCTAAAATTCAGGAGTATTTTTTGCCGCTTTTCGATCTGATGCTCTTGGGCGGAACACTCGCGTGGTCGGCCAAAAATTGGCTTTGGAAAAAGTGGACATTCGCGGTTTTTATCGCACTTTTCTTTTTTTTCACCACCGTTCGCTTCGTGGAGTCGGACTATGAGGAATATCCGCGCGGGCAAACAATTTCATCGATGGTTTATTATTGGCTGGCCACTCAGTACGCTTTTGATGAGCGCCCCATCTGGCTTAAACCGCAAGCCGAGCAGGTCATGAAAGTCTTGAATGAAGTGAAAAAACCCGGCGATAAGCTTTTCAGTTTTTACGCTATTTACAATCCATATTATCCGGAGGATATTTATCCCTATTTAATGACGGGAGTCGGCACCGTCGGTCTTGATAAAGACGACTTGGTGTCCGAAGAATACACAAGTGAACTCCTCGACCAAGCGATTGAAGCGGGCGCGACTTACGCGCTTATTATGCCGGGGCCGGAGTCGCCGCAAACTTGGCTTGATGATGAACGGGTAAAAATTGCGGCAAAAAGCGATGATGGGACTTATATGTTGCTTGCGTTTTAAGCCCCGTGACATTTCTTATACTTTTTTCCCGATCCGCAAGGGCATGGATCGTTTCGGCCAATGTTTTCGCGAGTTTCGGTTTCAAGATTCTTTTCGACCGTCTCCTCGTTTGTGCGCATTTTGGGTTGTGGCGCAGGCTGTATGATTTGAACGTTGATTTTAACGTGCATTAAAGTTGTCAGGGTTTCGTAATCGATTCTGCCCATCATTTCCTCAAAGAGCATGTAGGCCTGATTTTTGTATTCGATCAGAGGGTCGCGCTGGCCGTAGCCGCTTAAGGCGACCGCTTCGCGCAGGTAGCGGAGTTCATCAATGTGCTCCATCCAAATTCGATCGATTACTCGCAACATCATCGCGCGTTCGGCGCGGCGCATAAGATTAGAGTCGGGCAGATTCTTTTCTTTTTCTTCGTATTCGGTTTCGAGATATTTTTTAATCATATCTATCATTTCATCAGGCGATTTTCCTTCAAGAGTTTCCGCCGCGAGAGGATTCACGTGGTCGCGGTGAAGAGTATTTACGTTCTCCCAAATTGTTTTCCGGTCTTCGCCGTTGCGCAGGACAATCTGTTCAATTTGTTCTTCCATCAAAACGATTACGTCGTTTTTCAAATTTTCCGTGTCGATTATTTTTCGACGCTGTTTGTAAATAATGTCGCGGTGTTTGTTCATTACGTCATCGTATTCCACGAGGTGTTTTCGAATGTCGAAGTTGTGGCCTTCCACTTTTTTTTGCGCGCTTTCGATGGAGCCGCTGATCATTCGATTCTCAATCGGGATGTCCTCAGGAAGTCCCAATTTGTCCATAAGCGACTTCATTTTTGAACCGCCGAATATTCGCATAAGGTCGTCATCCATTGAAACGTAAAATTGCGTAAGTCCCGGGTCGCCCTGGCGGCCGGATCGTCCTCTCAGCTGATTGTCGATTCGGCGCGCCTCGTGGCGTTCACTTCCGATAACGCAAAGTCCGCCCAGGTCGGTAACGCCTTCGCCGAGTTTGATATCGGTTCCTCGACCGGCCATGTTGGTCGCGATTGTTACGGTGCCCCGTTGACCGGCTTGCGCCACAATTTCAGCTTCCTTCTCATGAAATTTCGCGTTCAACACGCTGTGCGGTATCCCCTTGGCGCTCAGCAGTTTTGACAGAGTTTCCGACTTTTCAACCGAAATCGTGCCTATCAAAACGGGCTGGCCTTTTTCGTGCAATTCTTTGGTTTTGTCCGCGATCGCGATGAATTTTCCTTTAATGTTTTTATAAATCGCGTCCGGTTTGTCTTCGCGCACAAGGAGTTTATTGGTCGGGATTTCCAACACGCTAAGTCCGTAAATGCTGATGAATTCTTCTTCTTCCGTGACCGCCGTGCCTGTCATCCCCGCTATTTTTTTGAAAAGTCTGAAATAGTTTTGCAATGTAATCGTCGCGAGTGTTTTACTTTCACGTTTGATTTCGACTCCTTCCTTCGCCTCAATCGCCTGATGAAGACCTTGGCCGTAACGGCGGCCCGGCATAAGTCGTCCGGTGAACTCGTCCACAATCAAAATTTCGCCGTCTTTGATAACGTAATCCACGTCCGGTTTATAGACCGCGTTTGCGCGCAAAGCTTGTTCGATGTGGTGGACTTCTTCGAAGCCTTTTTCGGTGTAAATGTTGCTGACGCCCAGAAGCTCTTCCATTTTTGCGATTCCTTTTTCGGTCAGAGTCGCCACTTTTTGCTTTTCGTCAATTTCGTAGTGTTCGACTTCCTGCAGGTTTTGCACCAAACGGGAATAAATCATGTATTTCTCGGTTGATTCCTCCGCCGCGGCGGAAATAATCAAAGGCGTTCTGGCCTCATCAACCAAAATTGAATCCACTTCGTCTATGATCGCGTAATGCAAGCCGCGTTGAGTCAAATCTTCTTTACGTTGCGCCATATTGTCGCGCAGGTAGTCGAATCCGAACTCGTTGTTTGTGCCATATGTAATGTCCTCGTTGTACGAGTCCCGCTTCTGTTCCGGAGTTTGACCATGCAAAATAATGCCGACCGAAAGTCCCAAGAATCTGAAGAGTCCGCCGTTCCATTCCGCGTCGCGTTGCGCGAGATAGTCGTTGACCGTTACGACGTGCACACCTTTGCCTTCCAGCGCGTTCAAGTAAATGGGGAGGGTCGAAACCAGTGTTTTACCTTCACCCGTCTTCATTTCGGCGATGCGTCCTTCGTGAAGGACGATTCCGCCTATCAACTGAACGTCGTAGGGAAGCATGTCCCAGGTGTATTCGTTTCCTCGCACAAGCCACTTTTTGCCTATCAGACGCCGCGCCGCATTTTTCACCAACGCGAAGGCTTCCGGCAGAATCGCGTCCAGCGATTCCCCTTTTGCGATTCTATCCTTGAATTCCCCCGTTTTTTTCACAATATCTTCGTCGGTAAGTTCGCTTTGATATTTCTCTTCGATCAGGTTGATTTTTTCCACCACCACCGCCAGACGCTTCAAATCCTTCTTCTTCGGATCTCCGATAATTTTTTCCAGGAACTTTAAAATCATAGCCCGTTGATTTTAGCAGGGATCGATGTGGTTAGCCAGTTCTTCAGTTTGGTATCGACTGATTTAGTCGGTTGGTGTAGCTAAGTGGAATTGCCAACATGTATTGACATAATCTTGCTTTGTCTTATCAAATGATGTATCATGCTTATGTAGTAGTGGGGAGACCCACCCGATAAATGTGGCTTTCAAACCACTACTTACACATTTAAAGCATGTAGATACTCTCATAGTTGTTGGAGTGTTTTTTGTTGAATTGTTTATATTTGTTAAAAGAATCAACCACTCTTAGTTTTGCCTTACTTTTTGTGTCCTTTTTCTCCTTTATGTATGTTGTCACGCCTAAAAGTATGTCGGTAAGTTGAATTAAGTCATGTGCACGACTGTCTATTCGATAACATCTTGATAAATTGTTTTCATGTCTCAGTTTTTCTTCAAGTTTGTAGCCGATGCTTGTGTTAAATGAATCTAAAAAAAGTACAGATTGTGACAACCTAATATTCTCCAACTCTTTAATTTTGAGTGTTTTGATATTTTTTAGAAAGTTATTTATGGACGTTAAATGATCTATGGTAATTGAATGCGCTTTCTTTGACCCTAAATAATGCTTGTGTGAGAGCAGGCGTAAGGCATTTTTCTAAGCATAAAACTCCTATTCGTCATATGCAAACAGTGGTTCTAATCCGCAGCCTTGCCGCTCAAAATGACCAAAAAGGTTTTCAATATTATCCTGAAGTCGAAGAAAATCGACCAGTGTTTGATGTAATATGTGTCCAGACGGACTTCTTCTTCAAAATCGAGGTCGGAGCGGCCGGAAATTTGTGAGAGACCGGTGATTCCGGGTTTGATTGTAAGCAAAAATTTATGGTGTTTTTCGTACTCGGCCACTTCTTCCGGAATGTGCGGGCGGGGGCCCACGAGCGTCATATCGCCCTTTAAGACGTTCCAAAGTTGCGGCAGTTCGTCTATTGAAGTGCGGCGCAGAAAGCGTCCGAAGGGAGTTACGCGAGGGTCGTCTTTGATTTTCATCAGCGGGCCGTGGCGGTGGCTCAGTTTGGCGAGTTCATGCCGCAAATTGTGGGTGTTATGTTTCATTGTTCGAAACTTGTAGAACTTGAAACAGTCGCCGCTTTGGCCTACGCGGCAGGCGGGAGTGCCGTCGTCGAGTTTAGAGAAAAGAACGGGGCCTTTGGAATCGAGTTTGATCAAAATCGCAATTATCAAGAAGAACGGAGAAAGTAGAATCAGGCCAAGCAGACTGAAAAAAATGTCGAAGGATCTTTTCAGTACTTTGCCCCAGCCGTCGAGCGGCGTCGGCTTCAAATGAATCAAGGGAAGTCCGGCAACCGGCACGATGACCACGTTGCTTCTTTCCATTTCCAAAATGTCCGGCACAAAGGAGTATTCGACGTGATTTTCATTGCAGAAATCGAGAATTTGATGTTCCTGTTCGTATGAAAGGTCGTGGCCCGTTTGAATTATTCTGTCGATTTTGTATTTTCTCACCATTCTGCCAATCTCGTCGAGGGAACCGAGCCGGCGCATATTGCCGACCGGAACGTTTTTAAGGGAAATATAGCCCGGGATTCTGTAATGCGGGTCGGCGGACAGGTTCCGCGCAATTTTCTCCGTTACGTTATTGGATCCGACCATGAGCAGTTTGATTGTGCCTATGTCGGCTGTTAACAGAAGCCGCTCGATAAAATGGAGGATGAGGCGCGCGACTATCAGGAGCGCGAGAGTAATCATAAAACTCATTCCCAAAACCAATCGAGAAAAGAAAACTTGCCTTACGGCGAAAAAGTATCCGATTACGAGCAAAATCCAGACCGTCGAAAAAATAATGACTTTCTTTTGTTCTTGAAGGGGACCGTCGGTATTTTTCAAACTGTAGAGGCCGAAAAAGAAAAAGACCGCGACGAGCAAAGCGGCAAAATAAAGCGTGAGGTAAAAGTAATCCGTGACCGGCGGAAAAGTGCTGGCGTCGAGCGGAAACTGGATGCCCGGAATAAAGTCGCCGTGCTTTCGAATGCCGTAGCCGAGCATGAATCCCAGCGCGACCATGGTGAAGTCGATGGGAATGCGCAGAAGGCCGAAAGCGATTTCCGATTTTTTCATCGGAGGGAGTATAGCGTATGCGCAACATTGCGCATAGATGCGGGCTTACGCCCTAATGCTCACACTTCGTGTGACTAGGGCAAAAAAGCCCCTTTGATAAGCCGAGTTCTGTAGCCGTAGCGTAGCGGAGGCCTTTCGGTTTCCATTTTCGCTATGACTCGTGATCATCTATCTGGGCCGCGCATTACTGCGAGGCTCAAGCGTCGGGCTATTCGGGGCCTAAGGCGGCCGGTTCCGAATATCCATTCCCGACTTGCAACAGAAAGGGTTTGCCAACCTCAATATAATCGAGGTCCCCATGCCTTGCGGCATTCCGGGGCGTTTCATATTAATCGTCTCTGTGGCACTTTCCCTGACGCGGCTTTATTGGAGACCGCACCGTTCGCCGTTAGCGAATTTCATGCCTTATGTTGCTCGGACTTTCCTCATCCTACCCACGTTAGTGGGCTATTTAAAGGACGCGATCACGTAAAGGAGCTGTTTTTACAGGTCGAGTATGCGCTTTTTTTGATAATTGTCAATTCAGAGTGTCGGGCGGAACATCCCCGTCCAGGACTTCCCTCATTCTACTTAATTCGCCGGTTCTTATTAAATCCACGATCCATTTGTCGGGGTCGAGTTTCGCGGAAACCTGAGCCAGTTGGGCGCCCAATATTTTGATTACGCGCGGATCGGCGTCCGCTCCTTTCCGGCTTTCTTCATTCAGCGCGAGCATCAAGGCGTCATAAGCTTGCGACTCCTCTTCATTGTAGAGACCGGATTGGCTAAGAGAGTTTTCGTCCATTTTGCGGATAAACTATATTATTTTGGAGCTTTGTCAATTAATTTCCTTCTTCCAACTTGTTGAATTCTCGCTTGAAGAATTTCGCGGTTTCAAGGCAGTCTTTCGCCTTTTCGTTATCCGGTTCGATTCTCAATGCGTGTTCGAGCAGTTCGATTGTTCTGTTGAATTCGCGATTGTTCAAATAGCAAACCGCGAGATCGCAGATTACCAAAGTGTCGCTCGGGGCGAGGGCTCGGGCTCTTTCCAGGATGATCAGACCGCGTTTTCGGTCTCCGCCGTGGAAAATGGACCAGCCCAAACACCTTAAAATTTCAGGGTGATGCGGCTGGACTTTGTTCGCGTGTTCCAAAGTCGCGACGGATTGTTCGAAATCTCCTATGGAGGAGAAGAGGAAACCCAAAAGGTAGAGCGCGTTGGCGCTTTTCGGGTTCAATTTAAGGGCGTATTTCAAGGCTTTCATCGATTTGTCGTATTCTCGAAGACTCAAGTAGTTGTCGCCCAGCTCTTCGTAGGCTTCAACGTAGTCCAAGTCGCTCATCAGCATTTTGTTCGCCAACTGTATCGCTTCATCGTGGCGACCTGCAAGTTTCAGGTCATCGGCTTTTTTCAATAATTCTTCGAGCTGCATTTTTATTTTTGTTTTTTTGTATCTCGTTATTGTATCAAAAAAAGCCCCGGATTTCAAGCGGGAGGACTTGGCAGGAAAGGAGTTTATGTTGCGCGGAGCTGTCCTATTATATCTTCATGCCTTGCGAGGAGAGAATCGAGCTCTTTCATATGATTCAACAGTAAGCTTATTACATTTTTGTTGTTCTCTATACGTTTCGAATGATTTTTGCTGAATGGTGCGGCAATGCTATTCCATAGGCTGAAACTACTGATCAAGTCCATGATTACTGCAAGATACAACTCTTTTGTTTCATGCACCACTTCATTATATCTTCCTGTTGGCGGGACTTTATTGTCATCCTCAACATTGAATAAATACACATCCAAAGGGAGAGGCATCGTCGCGAAGTATTCAGGTAATTTGTCCGGGCTTAATTTTTGTTCACGCATTTGGGTCAAGACCTGCCAGAAATGCAGTGCGCCTTCATATGATAAGTAGTCCAATTGCTCGCATTCCTTTATGAATTCCTCTATGGGTCTTTCGGGGTCGTAATAAAAAGCCTTTAAGATTTTGGTGATATCTCTGAAAAAAATCGGGATGAGTGGCCTCCGATACCTCTCATCATCCAGTTGCTTTACTTGGTCGCTTAGCCTTTCGATATCGCTACCCCAACCCGGCGTTCTGTCCGATACCCTGCCGCTATATGCCGTCATGAAGTTCCAGTTCATACCGATTTTCATGCCTGCGTCGCGGATACTCTGTGAAAACTTGGTATCTTCGGCGAAGTTTGTATAAGGAAAGCGAACATTCGGTCCATAGATTCGCGCTCTAAAATTGTTATCACAGCCAAACATATCCTCGCTTACTATATGTCTGATAATATTATTGTATAAATCCCTTTTATCCTCAAAACCTATGTATATTCTGTCCAGTGTAGTATAAGCATTGTTTAATCCCGCGGCCAGGTAGCGCCTGCCTAATGCGTACTTGAGTCCTCTCAGATGGTCAGGGTTATCTCCGGGGTCCTGAAAAACCGTATCAAAGTGATTTCCGCTCACGGCCGCCAAGTCGGGATGTGCTTCAAAAGATTTTCTAACCTCAGCCACTTTGCGTGTGTTCCACAGACAGTCCGCGTCGGTTCCCATTACCGGACTATCCGGATCGCCGAGCGCTTGAATTGCCGCCAAAGTGCCCACGTGCCTGGCCAATCCGACACAATTGTATTCACGGGCGTGATCTTGATCCCACATGTTTACTTGATCAAGCTGTATCCCGGAATCCAAAACTTGTTGGGCGGCTTCCTGTTCGGATATTTGAAAATTTCCAAAATGATTTATCACGTCGGGATAACCGTAAAAGAATTTACGTTTTTCAGTTTTGAGACCTTCGGGCAGTCTTCTTTCTTCCAGAGCTTTTATTAATTCGGCCGTGGCGTGATTTGAGTCGGTTACGCTCTGGACGGCGTCTCTGCTTTGATTGATTACCGTGATTACGCCGATTTTACTTCTGTCGACGTCTTCTTGTCGGGCGATGGATGCTAGGGTGTGAATGATGTCCCTACCTTCCCTCATGGATGGAATAACCGCCGCCGTGTCTAAATTTTTCATGCCTGATTTGTACAGGTAACCACCACTGACGTCAAGCGGGTGGTACGTGAATCTTGAAACCTCAGGATTGTTTTAGCGTAGCCAAAAAAGCAAGGAAGCAGGGTGGCCTCTACGATATGAACTGTACGGTTAAATGAGCATTTCTGCCCGGGCAAAGATTTTTACAGGTTAGCGCAAAGTTGAAATGTACAGTTCAGTGTACTGTCTCGATTGCCAACTCTTGGCTTTAGCTGGCCTTATGTGAAGTTTCAAGATTCACGTGGTAGTGAAAATTAACAGGTTTGCCCGGGCAGAATTATCAAAGTCCCTTGCAGAGATTTTTAACCTTATCGCGGAGTTCCGGATCTTTCATCGCGAAGGCGATGTTGGCCTTGAGAAGGCCCCATTTGTTGCCTGTGTCGTAGCGGGTTCCTTCGACTTCGAGGGCGCGCAGTTTCTTTCCGGCGGCGAGCATGGCGCGGAAGCCGTCGATCAGTTTGGTTTCGCCTTTCACGGATTGTTTCGATTTTTCCAAAAAGGTGAAAATGTCCGGAGTGCAAACGTATTTCCCGATAATGCCGTAGTTTGAGGGCGGATTTTTCGGCTTTTCCACAAGTCCTTTGATGCCGATTTCGCGGCCTTTTACGGAAGAAGGGTCAATTACGCCATAGGCGGAAATTTCTTCACTCGAAACCTTTTCCACCGCGATTACCGAGTCGCCGGTTTTTTCGTAGAGTTCAATCAATTGGCGCAGCGCGGGAATTTTGCCGTCCACGATGTCGTCGCCGAAAAGTATGGCAAAAGGTTCGTCGCCGATCAGTTCGCGGGCGCAGAGAATTGCGTGACCGTCGCCCAAAGGTTGGGCTTGGCGCACGTAGACGAATTTCGCGAGTTTTTCTATTTCCTGAACGAGTTTTAACAGATCGTGTTTCTCTTTTTCCACAAGGTTGTGCTCAAGCTCGAAGGAGTGGTCAAAATGATCTTCAATTGCGCGTTTTCCTCGACCGGTAACAATAATAATTTCCTCAATTCCGCTGGCAACCGCTTCTTCCACCAGATACTGAATAACAGGTTTGTCGAGAATCGGGAGCATTTCTTTCGGGAGGGCTTTTGTGACGGGTAAAAAGCGCGTGCCGAATCCGGCGGCCGGGAAAATTGCTTTTCTGACTTTTTTCATTCGTCTTCGTTAATGTGAATTATTCTGGTTTTGAAGTCTTCCGTTTTCGGAATTGTTACGACGAGCATCGAGTCGTTTACTTTTGCGCGGATGTTTTTGCGATCGATATGGTCCGGAAGCACGATTGAGCGCGAGAAAGTTCCCCAAAAAAGTTCGTTCACCAGAGGTGTTTTGGTTTCGAGGTCGAGAGATTTTTTGCGCTCGCCTCGGATTGTGAGCACGTCGTCCTGAATCGCGACTTTGATTTCGGATTTTTCAACTCCCGCGATGGGGCAGACTATCATCATGGTGTCTTCATTTTGGTAGATGTCCACCGAAAGCTGGCCTTCTTTTTTTAAGGGAATGGCCGCCAGTGTGCGTTTCACCACCTTAATATTCCCGCTGTTGGCGGGACTGGCATGCTTGAGTTGACCGATTCCAATACTGTTCATGCGAGCATTTTACAATACTAAAGCGCTTTTGTCTTTAGTTTTTTGCCATCAAAGAGTGCGATGAAGTCCGCGCGGTCCAATGTTTCGACTTCAATGAGTTTTTTCGCGATGGTCTCAAGCTGTTTTTTGTGTTTTGTCAGGAGTTCTTTCGCAGTTTTGTATGCGTCTTTTACGAATGTCTGAATCTGCTCGTCGATTTCCGACGCGAGTTCTTCCGAATAATTCTTCGTGTGGCCGAAGTCGCGGCCCAGGAATACCTCATGATTTTTTTCGCCGAAGACTACGGGGCCGAGCGGGGACATTCCGAATTCCGTAACCATGCGGCGGGCTATTCCGGTGGCGCGTTCAAGGTCGTTGGACGGGCCGGTGGAAACTTGTCCGTAAATCATTTCTTCCGACACGTAGCCTCCGAGCAGGGAAGCCATTTCATGTTGGAATTTTTGTTTCGTATAGAGATGTTTGTCTTCGTCGGGAACGAACCAAGTCGAGCCCAGAGACATTCCGCGCGATACGATTGTGATTTTGCGAATCGGGTCGCAGTCTTTCAGGACGTGGCCGACAATCGCGTGGCCGCATTCATGGTAAGCGGTAACTTCTTTTTCTTCTTTTGAGAGTACGTGCGATTTGCGTTCCGGACCGAGTTGAACTTTCTCGACGGACTGCTCAATGTCGCGGGTTGAGATTTCTTTTTTGTCCTGTTTCGCGGCGAGAATCGCGGCTTCGTTCATAAGGTTTTCCAAGTCCGCGCCGGAAAATCCCGGAGTTTGTTTCGCGATTTCTTTCAACGCGACTTCTTTCGCGATGGGTTTGTTGCGCGCGTGCACTTTTAGAATTTCTTCGCGATCGTGAATGCCGGGGCTGTCCACCACCACTCGGCGGTCAAAACGTCCCGGTCTCAGGAGGGCCGGATCAAGCACGTCCGGTCTGTTGGTCGCGGCCATCACAATCACGTTTGTGTTGTTTTCAAAGCCATCCATCTCCGTAAGAATTTGGTTCAAAGTCTGTTCGCGCTCGTCGTGTCCTCCTCCTAGTCCGGCACCACGCTGGCGGCCGACCGCGTCAATTTCATCTATAAAGACTATGCAAGGAGCGTTGCGTTTCGCTTTTTTGAAAAGGTCTCGCACGCGGCTCGCGCCCACGCCCACGAACATTTCCACGAATTCAGATCCGGAAATGCTGAAAAACGGAACGTTCGCTTCACCGGCAACCGCTCTTGCGAGCAGGGTTTTACCCGTTCCGGGCGCTCCGACGAGTACGACTCCCTTTGGAATCTTGGCGCCCATCGCGGTGTATTTTGTCGGATGTTTCAGAAAGTCCACAATTTCTTCCAGTTCTTCTTTCGCTTCTTTTACTCCGGCCACGTCCTTGAATGTCGTTTTCTCCTTCTCTTTGTCGTGTAGTTTCGCGCCGGATTTTCCGAATGACATGGCTTGATTGTTGGCGTTGCCGGCTCCGCGCATCATAAAGAATAAAAAGCCAATGACGAGTATGAACGGGATAACGGAGAGGGCGATGTTCAGCCAAATATCCCCGCCCGACGTGTCGGTTACATTGATTTTGATCGCGGAAACTTTTACGGCGTCCACTCCTTTAAGCAGATCGTTGGTCGTTTCGCCGTACTCTTTATATGTGTAGTATTCCGCGCCGTCGTTCAAAGTGTAGTCGAGGCGAGTATCTTTCACGTCGATTTCCGTGATTTTGCCGCCTTGCGCGTCCGCCACGAACTGAGAAACGGGAACTTGCGTTATGAGTTTTTCACTGTTGGGATTCCAAATTGTGTAAATCGCGGAAAAAAGCAGGACGGCCGCCAAAATCGAAATGAGCGGACTCGGTCTTCTCGGTTTTACAGTATTTTCCATAGGTTTTTTATATTGCCGCGTAATTTTAGGCGCAAATTCACAATCCTTCAAGGTGGAATTAATAGGCTTGCCCAGGCAGGATTTGGGTTTGAACAAACTCAAAGAAAAATTAATCCGGTTCAGATATCCGGCGTGGCTTTTTATACACTTTTGGTGGTTTTTTGGTATTATTTGAGGACATTAACCCAATTTTGAATTCGCGGCGAAATTCGGAGGGTTATCTCACGATCAAGTTAAACTGGCGCTGAATCTTGAGGAGAAATTTAAAGAACTGCCGA
>CAYIRB010000011.1:0-18992 GCA_964365765.1 uncultured Candidatus Peribacteria bacterium | reverse complement strand
AATACTCCAATTTGACATATTTAGGGGATTTTGATAGACTTAAATTATGAAAATAAAGAGATTTTACTCAGAGCTCAATCGGCATATTGAAACGGGCAAGGTTTTGGTTGTTTTCGGGCCAAGACAAGTGGGTAAAACCACATTGGTGGAAGATTTCTTAAGCTCGACCCCCTTAAAGTTTAAACTGGAGACCGGTGACAACATCAAAATCCAGACCCTGTTTGCTTCTCAAGAACTCGACCGGATTCTGTCTTATGCTAACCCTTACGAATTGATCGTTATTGATGAAGCTCAAAAAATACCAAATGTTGGGGTTGCTCTGAAAATGATCGTGGATCACCTTCCCAATATGAAAATCATCGTGACAGGTTCATCCTCTTTTGATTTAGCGGGGCAAATAGGTGAACCATTGACTGGTAGAAAAAAGACCTTAATCCTGTTCTCTATATCACAACTGGAGTTGAAGGAAGAATACGGTGCTTATGAGCTGGAGCAACAGCTTGAGAGTTATTTGATCTATGGTTCGTACCCTGAGATCATTACGGCAGGCACGAATGAGGAAAAACGCGTCAAAATTGAAGAAATTACTCATTCCTACTTACTGAAAGATGTCTTGGCGTTGGAGCGAGTGAAAAGTTCAAAAATTCTTTTGGATTTATTGCGCTTGATTGCGTTCCAAATAGGCAAGGAAGTTTCCTTATCTGAACTTGGCGCACAGCTTGGCATTGACCGCAAGACGGTTGCACGTTATTTGGATATTTTTGAAAAATCATTCATCTTGTTTAGTGTCCGTGGGTTCAGTAGGAATCTTAGAAAAGAGGTGAGTAAAAGTTCACGTTACTACTTTTATGATCTAGGCGTACGCAACGCCTTGATAGCCAATTTCAACGCAATTGAACTTCGGAATGATGTTGGGGAGTTGTGGGAAAATTTTGTGTTTATTGAACGATTAAAAAAACGTTCTTACAAGAACATCTTTGCCAATGTTTATTTTTGGAGGACCTGGGATCAAAAAGAAATCGACATCGTTGAAGAGCGAGAGGGCAAATTGTTTGGCTATGAGTGCAAGTGGTCATCGTCAAAAACAAAAGCCCCAAAAGATTGGTTTGAAACTTATCCTGAGGCTTCCTTTGAGATCATCGGCAGAAAGAATTATTTGGATTTTGTGAGTTAGAACCCTCTCGCCGAAACCATTTTCGCAAACACATTAAACTGTGTATGATTAGCTTCGATGGCGGTTCTAAGGTCGGTAGCGATTCGCCGCCAAATTACAATTATGAAAAAAGTCATTGGTCTTCTTTTTTCCCTCCTTGTCCTTGGCTCTTGTAGCTCGGCTTCCGCCATGCCCGACGAATTTTGGGGCTCCGGATCATGGCGCTTCGATTCGAATGAAGCGCGTTTGCAAAATGGAGCAACCGGCGTGGCGCTGATTAAACTGAAATTCACACGTATTACGGGAGATCAGTATGAAATTTTTGGTGATGTAACGTATGTCGAGGACAGGATGACTTGCGATCACGTGTCGAAGCCGGGCCGCATCTGTTCCACCGATACCTGTGAATATGTCAGCTCGGATGCCGGCACAATTGCGGGTGTCGCGGAAGTCGCAAATGGAGTGCTGACGCTAAAGCCGGTCTGGAACGGCGATGATATTCCGTCGGAGCGCGTCAATTATATTTGCAATGAGAACGACGGGGCCGGCGTGCACGACACCGCGGCCGTTCGCTCTACAATGGATATTTACGGAGCCGGATTCGTGAATACCGTTTGGACCATGGACGTGAGCGGTACAACTTTCATTGACGACTTGCCGCCGGGTGAAGTTACGGACACAAAAACCGCGTTCAAAAATTATAAAACCGAAGTCGGACTGGTTGAAGCGGAGGGTCTATTCGCATTGTATAGGAATGAGCCGAAATGAGGATTCAGTCTTTTTCTTGATCTTGTAAAAATTCCGTCCATGACGTTCTGGTTGCTCATCGCCGGATCCGGCTTACAGCTTCTTGGAAGCCTGTACTATTTCTGGGAAACGCTGGCCGGACGCATAAAACCGAATCGAGTCACTTGGCTGTTATGGTCGGCGGTTCCATTTATAGCGGTGGCGGCAGAGCTGAAAGCCGGTGTCGGATGGGCGGTTTTGCCGGTTTTTCTGAACGGATTTATTCCGCTTTTGGTTTTTGGCGCGAGTTTCTATAACAAGAGCGCGTATTGGCGCCTCGGCATTTTCGATTATCTCTGCGGATTTTTGTCGATTCTCGCACTCGCGCTTTGGTTGATTAGCGGAAGCGCGGCCGTCGCGATTGGTTTTTCGATTCTTGCCGACTTGTTTGCGGCGGTGCCAACGCTTATAAAATCGTGGAAAGCGCCTTCAAGTGAATCGGCATTGGCATACGGCGGCACGATTGCGGGCGGAATCACAGGTATAATCGGCTCGCAAAGTTTCACTTTCATCGAATCTGGTTTTTTGGTTTATATAGTAATTATTAATACCGTGTTTGTCGCGTGCATTTTGAGGAAATTTGGAAGACGCTAAGCGATTTGTTATACTCCCCGCGATGGCACAACTGATTTTACTTCGGCACGGGCAGTCGCAATGGAATCTTGAAAACAGATTCACGGGTTGGGTTGACCTTCCTTTGAGCGAAAATGGAAAAAAAGAAGCCGCGGCCGCGGGAGCGAATTTGAAGGACTATAAAGTCGATAAAGTTTATACGACTCCGCTTCAGCGCGCGAATATGACTTTCAGACTCGCGTGGGAAGCGATGGGCGACAAGCGGTATCCGATTTTTCGCTATCTTGAAGGCGAAATGAAAGATTGGGCGCATTTTACGGCGCGCGCGGAGGAAAATTTTATCGAAGTTGTCGTAACTTCCGCGTTTAATGAGCGCTACTACGGCGACTTGCAGGGTTTGAATAAAGACGAATCCAAAGCGAAATTCGGCGAGGAGCAAGTTCATCTTTGGCGCAGAAGTTATGACATCGCGCCGCCGAACGGTGAAAGTTTAAAAGGAACTCTGGAGCGGGTTTTACCGGTTTACAAAGCGACGGTTGAAGAAGACCTGCGCGCCGGAAAAACCGTTTTAATTTCGGCCCACGGGAACAGTTTGCGAGCAATCACCAAGCATTTGGAGAACATTTCCGACGCGGACATTCCGAATTTGGAAATCCCGACGGGCGTACCGATCGTCTACGAGCTTGACGCGGATTTAAAGGTCTTGAGTAAGAAAGTTTTGTAGGATCTTGTTGAATTCAACACAAGTGTGTATACTATATATGTATTTAATATACATATATGCCTTCCGCCATAACAAAAAAAAGAGTTAACTTTACAATAGATATTGAGGTCTTGGGAGCATTAAATTCCTTGGTTAAGGAGGGCGATCGAAGCGAGTTCGTAAATGATGCTCTTCAAGAAAAAATTACGGACTTCGGGAGAAAAAAAGCGGTGGAGTTAATTTTGAAATCGAAAAAGACTCGCGGGAAAGCTTTTAGCACGGAGGAAATTTTAAAAATTATTCATGAAGGAAGAAAAGAATTTTAATTATATTATTGACGCGTCAATCGTCATCAAATGGCTTGTGCATGAAAAAGAAGGTTTGGATTTCGCAATAAACCTGTTGGATGACTTTTTGAAGAAAAAAATTCATATCTCAATCCCAATTTTTATACACTGGGAGATAAATAATTTTCTTGGCAGATCACTCGATTTAAGGTCGGCAATTGAAAAATATTCACACTTCAAATTACTCAAACTTGAGGAAAACCATTTAAGCATCAATGCCACTATAAAAGCCTTTGCGATCATGAAAAAATTTCGAAAAGTCTCATTTTACGATGCTTCATACCATGCGCTTGCCATTGAAAATGGCGGAATATTTATCACTGCGGATAAAAACTATTATGAAAAAACCAAGAAGATAGGATCACTTATGCTTTTGGAAAATTACAGGTAACAAAAAGAGCCTCTTGCGAGGCTCTTTTCTTCGGTTTGACTAGTATCTCGGTCTTCGCGGTTTGTCTTCACGAGGTCGGGCTTCTTGAGCCTTAAGTTCTCGTCCTTCCATCATTCTGTCACCTGCCGTATCGGGGTTGGCCATATCCGCGATTGCGGCTTCGGCTTCCTCCGGCGTAGACATTGTAACGAAAGCAAAACCTTTCTGTTCCGGCTTGTAGCAATCAACTACCGTACCGTACTTGGCAAAGAATTGTTCTAGAGTTTCTTTCCTCGTGTTGAAACCTACGTTTCCCACGAAAATTTTTGGATTTCCCATGTGATTATTTGGTTAATAAGTAATTCTGGGTTGAACAGTACCTTTCAACGTGAATTACTCGAACCTGATAATCACTTGTTGAACCTACCTGTTACGGACGAATCTTACTTTAAATTCAAAAAATAGCAAGGGGATTTTTTTACAGCCGGATTACAACTTCTTCAGGTAGTCGATGGCGGCTTGCAGTTGCGTGTCTTCCGCGGTACCCATTTTCGAGCTGTCCATTGCAATTGTCACGTCGGGTTCGATGCCCGTGTGATCGATACTGCGGTCGTTCGGCGTGTACCACTTTGCGATTGTCATTCGAAGGCTGGAGCCGTCGCTCAAGGCCGAAAGTTCCTGCACGCTTCCCTTCCCATACGATTTTGCACCCATGACGACCGCGCGTTTGTAGTCTTGAAGCGCGCCGGCGAGGATTTCCGAGGCGGAGGCCGAACCCTCGTTTATAAGGACGACCATCGGCACTTCAGTTAACTTGCCGTTTCCGCTCGTATATATTATTTCATTGTCCTGGTCGCGTCTTTTGACTATCACCGCTTTTACCTTTTCTTTGAAAAATTCCGTCAGCATTTCGATGGAAGTGTCCAGGTAGCCTCCGCCGTTCCAGCGGAGGTCGAGCACGAGACCGTCCACATCCTTCAATAAAATATCGTTTATGGAAGTTGTGAATTCCGTGGTGGTGTTGTCGCCGAATTGAGAGACGTTCAAAATGGCGATTTCTTTCCCGTTTTCTTCTTTATAACTTAGTTCAACGCTTGGAATGTTGATTTTGTCGCGCGTGATTTTAATGACGAAGGGCTCCGCGACCGTTTTTCTGATGACGGTAAGTTCGACTTGAGTGCCCGGCTGTCCGCGAATCGCCTTGATGGCGGTGAACAGAGTCATGTCGCCGGTGGCATTGCCATCGACAAGATAAATATAATCGCCCGGCAGAAGTCCGGCTTTTTCCGCGGGAGAACCTTTTAAAGGTGAGATCACAACCAAAAGGCCGTCCTCAACGCTCAGTTCCGCGCCTATGCCTTCAAGTTCCCCTCCGAGACTTTCGTGGAAAGATTGGGTTTCGGTCGGCGTCATAAAAACCGTATAGGGATCATCCAGAGCGTTAACCATGCCGGAAATCGCGCCGTAGATTTCTTTCGTATTGTCCAATTTTTCGGTGTCGATGTAACTTTTTTTGAGGGAATTCCAAACGTCCCAAAATAAGGTCATGTCGACGCTCTCGGCGGAAACTTTTGACACGGAAGCGGCGCCGCTTAATGTCTCGCTCGCGAGCGCTCCGTTTGAAAACCAACCGATGGAGAAGCCTAAGGCAATCCATACCACCAGCGCTTTGTAATTAATTTTTTCTTTGGCCATTTTTAAATTTGATGCCATGGCATTTTAACGCAGGGGGTGGAAGAATGGTAGGAGTTTTTATTAAGGTTTTTTTTAGGAATTTTTAAGGAATTTTTAAGGTTTTCGCGCTATGCTCGATGTACTTGAGCGACCTTTGACAAGCCGGCACCTAAAGTATTAAATACTATCGTTATGAAAAAATTGCTTGTACTGTTATTTTCGTTGTTGGTTTTAACGGCTTGCCAAAGCCGGGTTGAAACCGCGGACGAATACGCCGGTTGGAAAAGTTATGAAAACGCCGACATCGGCATAAGTTTTAAATATCCCGAAGGTGAAGTTGAATTGGATGACAAAACAATTCCCAATTTGGATACCGGGAAAAAAGTGCATGTGACGGTGAAAGGCGCCTCCATGGCGCTAACATCAGCGGATTATACGCAAGGCGTGGGGGAAGGCTGTTGTTACTATTACAGCGGCAATAGTTTGGACATGAGTTTGAACGACGCCGACGCGAAAGCGGAAATTGAAAAACAATTCGGTGAAATTTACAGCTTTGAAAGACGCGCGGAATTCGGAGGGTTCTCGTTCATTCGATTGAGCCGATACGTTTCCGTGCATCCCGTTTACACGGTTTTAATTCCGTTCGAACAAGGTGGCGACTACGCCAACATCTTGTTAAGCGGACCGGGAATGGGAAATTTCATCATCGAAAATGAGACAGGCTGGTCAAAACCAGATATGGCCGGAGCTTTGGACTACATCAATAATCAAAAATATAAGGAGGATGTCGACTACCAAAACAAGGTAGCGGTTTTCGAGAAAATCGTTTCGAGTCTCAAACTGACCTAGGAGTGTGAAAAGTGTACAGGAACTTCTTGCGGGTCCTTTGGACCTTCATCTTCTGCGTGTGCGGCGGCTGTCGTGCCGTCGACACGCGGAGCGAAGACGTGGGGAAGACCTACGTCGACGAATGCCGGGACTATCCCGAGCTGTGCGCGGAAGCGGACGGCGGGACGGACACCGGTGAGGACGCGGACGGCACCGGCGGAAGCGCCGAGGGCATGCCCTACCTCACCCTGCCCTTCCCTTCGGGCGAGTACTGGCAGGTCACCCAGACCTACAATCCGAGCAACGACACGGCGAGCAGTCACTATGACTACGGCGGCACCTACAGCGACGACCGCTGGGCGGTGGACTTTGCTCAGAGCGGCTGTGAGGATTACGGCAAGCCCGTGAACCCCATGGCCGACGGCACGGTCTACCTCACGGTGGAAGATGACGGAAGCGGCACCGACTACGGGAATACCGTGATCGTTCGCCACTCCAACAGCTTCTACAGCCGGTATGCCCACATGTCCGAGATTCTCGTGAGTGAAGGCGACAGCGTCGACACGAACGACTACATCGGCAAGGTCGGGAACACCGGTTACGTGGTCGGAAGCGACTGCCCCGAGCACTTGGGTACGCATCTGCACATCGCGGTCTACAAGGACGGCGAGGGCATCAAGCCCGAACCGCTCTCCGGCAACAGCGGGCTCACCGAGCTCTGCTGGTACAACCGGGATGGAGACGTGAGTTGCAGCGGCAATCCGGGCGACTACGAGGGCGAAGAGAACGAGGACGAAGGTGAAATCTCGATCAGCTACCTGGCGGCCAATCCCGAAGAGGGAACCGCGGGTGAGACCGAGTTCGTGTGGACCACCGTCATCAACAGTCCGGATCTGGACCCCGAGGCGACTCTGGTCATCCACAATCCGAACGACGGGATCAACTACGACTTCACCATGGAAACGGACAGCGCCGAGAATCCCTGGACTTTCGTCTACCAGAAGACCCTCCGCGACGCCGCGACCTACACCTACTGGGTGGAGGCCGGCAACGGGGACGGGAATGCGGTGTCGGATATCCGGGAACTCACGGTGGACGAGGCGGTGGACTCCGGTCTCAACGTCAACTCCATCACGTGGTCTCCCCTCGAAGGCACTGCCGACGAGACGGAGTTCACGTGGAACGTGTCCGTGACTTCTTCCTCGAAGCCGAGCGTGACGCTCTACATCCTCAACCCCAACGACGGCGTGACCTACGACTTCGCCATGTCGACGAGCGGTAGCGGTTCCTCGTGGACCTCGACCTACTCGAAGACGCTCCGCGATCCCACGACCTATGCCTTCTGGGCGGTCGCGGGCAACGGAGTGACGACTTCGGTCTCCGCTGTCGGAAGCCTCACGGTTTCCGACGCGTCGGTCGAAGGCAGTGGCGGCGGAGGCGACACCGGTTCCACGGACACGGGTGAAATCGTGGTCGTGGATACGGGTACCGTCGATACGGGTTCGGTCGATACCGACACCGGAGAGGTGAAGGTGGATACTGGGACTCCGGCGGATACCGGCGGAGGCACCGACACGGGTTCTTCGAGTTCTACGTCGTGCAACGTGACGGTTCCCACCGATTACGCCACGATTCAGGACGCGATCGACTCGGTCGGTTCCAACGACGTGATCTGCGTCGAGAGCGGCACCTACAACGAGAACCTTTCTCTTTCGGGGACGAACGTGACTCTCGTGTCGCTCGACGGCGCGGGAAGCACGATCATCGACGGAAGCGGAAGTGGCAACGTGATTTCCATCTCCGGCGGGTCCTCGGCTACGGTCGAAGGATTCACCGTTCAGGACGGAAATTCGTGGCCCGGCGGCGGCATCTACATCTACGGCTCGAGCCCGACCATCAAGCACTGCGTGGTGACCGGAAATCTCCCCTACGGAATTTCCATCACCGACTACGCGGAGCCCGTGATCGAGAACGTGCTTTCGGTGTCGAACGACTACCGCGGGTTCTACGTCGCGAACTACTCCAATCCGACGATCGTCAATTCCGTCGTGGCCGGCAACGTCCATGACGGAATCGGAATCTTCTCCTTCAGCACCGTGTACATGACGAATTCCATCGTCTATGGCAACGGTGACTACGGAGTCGATTACGGGAGCGCGAGCTCCTCGGCGGTCACGGACTACAACGACCTGTACGGCAATGGTTTGGGCGAGTACTACGGCGGCGCGAGCGCGAGCTCGACCGACTTCTCGTCCGATCCCGGCTTCGCCGAAACGACGACCTACACGCTTTCGAGCGGGTCGGTCTGCGCGGACGCGGGGAATCCTTCTTCGTCGTACTACGACGCGGATGGGAGCCGTAACGATCTGGGTGCCTACGGAGGACCGCTCGGGTCCTGGTAGTTCGGCAAATCGCGGCGGAACGCCGCGGATCCCGGGAAACCGGTGAGCGGAAGACCCCGCTTCGGCGGGGTATACCGTAAAAAAGCCTCCGGCATTCGAAAGAGTGTCGGAGGCTTCCCTCTTTACTACACGGACATCACATGTTCCGCTCGCGCCTGGAATCCGTCCATTGCGACTTGCAATTCGGGGTCTATTTGACTTACCTCGGCGGCGCGCATTGCCTCAAGTTGTTGAGCTTCGGGCGAAAGTTGAATATCGGGCCCGGGAAATCTTGCATCCATGTCTGACATTTTGTGTTTGTTAAATCCGGTCATTATAGCAGGTTTCGGCTATTTTCTCAAGCGGTACGATGTAAAAAGCCCCCCAGAGGGTGAATTATAAACGAGGTTTAAATTATGTAAATAACCCCCAACGTCGCGAGAAAATAAACGCAAGGCCAAACCGCTTCGAACCAGGATTTTTTCCAGCTCGGGTCGACAAGCCAAATTGCCGCTTTATAAGGTAGATATACAATAATAAAAACGATGGGCAATCTTAACAAAGTAAAGGAGTCGCCGGTTAATTTCACGTACAGTTCAAAATTCAACATGTTCGCGACTATGATTCCAAAAGTGAAATTCATCATCAATAAGTACAATGTCTTTGTGGTTTCGGAAAGCCGGATTATTTGTTTCGGGGCGGCGAAAGCTGTCGTGCGCAGGGCGGTGTAGAAAGATAAAATCGAGGAGTAAACGGACGCGAATCCCAATAATACGAAGTAGGCGAAAGTATGATTGGACGTGAAATCGTAAATTTTTTGTTTCAATTCCATGCCGGCAAAAGGGCCGCGCGGATCTCGCAAAAACATAATCAATCCGATTGCAAAGGTGCTTAAGATAATAATCGCGATGACTACATACAGTTGGATCGCGCCCGAATCTTCCAAAGTCGCGACCAAGGTTACAAGGTTGTACACGAAGTTGAAAAACGCGAGCGGCACAAGTAAAACCGGCCAATACCAATGTGCAGAGACGTTAAATTTGTCTATGTACGGTTTGAAAATATTGTAGTTCGCGATAAATAAGAGGCTGAAGAAAACGAAAAACGCGAGCTGGGACAGTTCGAATATCATTGTCCATGATTCGAGCAGTTGGTCGGGAACAAAACTGCCCGCCGAAAAGTACAGCAGCACCAGCAGAGCGATGTCGAACGCGTATGAGATTAGTCTTCCGATGTTCATAATTTTTGGAGCGGCGCGATTGTTTTGGCGAGTTTTTTCACGCCGACGCGCGTGTCTTTGAAAGCGATTGTGAGAATTCCGCCGTTGACGTTCATGATTATACCTTCACCGAATTTTTTGTGCAAAACGCGATCTCCGTCGCTGAATTCAACATCGTCAAAAGTGTCGATTTCAACGGGGATCGGGCGGTGTTCGAAGTCGACGATGATTTTTTCGTCCAGATAAAGTTCTTCCGGAATGTCCTTCAAAAATTGGGACGGCGCGTTAGATTTGAATTCGCCATAGAGCATGCGCCGTTCAGCGTTTAATAGAAAGAGCGCGTCTTGAGCGCGCGTGAGCCCGACGTACATAAGGCGGCGTTCCTCCTCCAATTCTTGCGGCTCGAAAAGACTTCGCGAATGCGGGAAAATTCCTTCTTCAAGTCCTATCAAAAACACGACCGGAAACTCCAGCCCCTTCGCGGCGTGCAAAGTCATGAGCGTTACCGCGTTGTCACGGTCGTTGAGTTTGTCGAGGTCGGTGATCAGCGCGATTTCCTCGAGAAAAGTCGAAAGCGAAATGCCGGGTTCGAGGGCTTCATATTTATCCGCGACGGAAATCAATTCCTGAATGTTTTGCAGGCGGGCTTCCCCGTCAGGCGTTTTATCGGCCAATAAAAAATCGCGGTAACCGGATTCGACTATAAGATGTTTTATAAGGCCGGCGGCCGCGAATTCCTGATTCAGGTTTTGAAAGCGGCGAATCATTTTCACAAAATTTTCGATCGCGGTGGCCTTGGAGGAAATGTCGGAAATTTCATTGACGCGCTCCATCGCGCGGAACATTGAAATGTCGTAATGCGCGGAATAGGCTTGTAAAGTTTCCAAAGTTTTCGCCCCGATTTTGCGTGGCGGAACATTGATGATGCGTAGCAAACTTACGTTGTCGTCTGCGTTGTGGACAAGTCGCAAGTAAGCGATTATGTCTTTAATTTCTTTGCGCTGGTAAAAGTTCACGTTGCCCACGACCTTATAAGGAATGCCGAAGCGCATGAAAGATTCTTCCAGCACTCGAGATTGCGCGTTTGTTCTATAAAGAACGGCGAAGTCCGTGTAAGCCGGTGATTCATGTTGCTGAATTTGACGGTGGATTTCACGGGCGACCATATTGGCTTCGTCACGTTCGTCGCGGGCCGTCCAAACTTTGAGCATGTCCCCGCCTTCCCTGTCCGTCCAAAGGCGCTTTTCCTTTCTGCGGCGGTTTTTTTCTATCACCGAGTGCGCGGCATCGAGAATTGTTTTGGTCGAACGGTAATTTTGTTCCAACTTAATCACCAGCGCGTCGGGATAATCTTTTTCAAAGTCGAGAATATTTTGCATATTTGCGCCGCGCCAGCTGTAAATACTCTGGTCGGGGTCGCCGATCACGCAAATGTTGCGGTATTTTTCGGCGAGCATTTTTATTAAAGTGTATTGGGCGTGATTCGTGTCCTGATATTCGTCAACCGAAATATAGCGGTAACGCTCCCGATAATGGTCGAGAATATCAGGGGATTTTTGAAAGAGTTCGACGGTTTTCATAATGATGTCATCAAAGTCGAGGGCGTTATTTTTTCTAAGTTCTTTCTGATAGTCTTTGTAAAGTTCGGCGACCTTTTCCGTGAAATAATTGCCGCTGTAATTTTGGTATTCGTCCGGACCGATGAGCTGATTCTTGGCTTGCGAAATATAGTTCAGCACCGCCTTGGGGTTCACTTGTTTTTCGTCCACAAAATGCGCGCGCATGATTTGCTTCATCAACACGACTTGGTCGTTCGTATCGTATATTACAAAAGAATTTTCATAATTTAAAAGGTGAATTTCTTTACGCAAAATACGCACGCAAATTGAATGGAAGGTGCCGACCGTCGGCAAGTCGGCTTCCCCCAAAAGCGCGAGAATTCTTTCCTTCATCGCATTGGCGGCCTTATTGGTGAAAGTTACAGCCAAAATGTTCCATGGGTTTATTTTTTTCTCCCTGATAAGATAGGCGATGCGGTGCGTCAGAGTGCGCGTTTTTCCGCTGCCCGCTCCGGCAATTATAAGCAGCGGCCCGTTGGCCGCTGTGGCCGCCGTCGTTTGCATTTCATTTAGACCGTCCAAAATAGTATTCATGGAAAAATTGAGTGGATTTTTATCATAGCAGAAATTATTGTGGTGGTACCACCTTTTTATTAGCAATGCTCGCGCCTTCGGCGCGACTGATGACTAAACGCCATAAGTTTCTAATTTCGGCGATTTCAATCGTGATAGTGATTTCACTTTTTTCGGCGACTTTGGACTTTGTGTATGGCGATTCATTGAAGGCCGATGTTCTGGCTTTGCCAATTCAAATCGAGGTGCAAACCGAACAAATCGACCCACGTTTGACTTATGGAACAGAGTCGGAGGTTTACAGGTTTTCCATTGAGGCCGGCGGTTTTTATACTCTGCGTTATGTAAGTTTTAAATTTCAACACAGCGGTTTGGACTGGACTCGTTTCGACTCGGCGGACGAATGGAAGGTTTATCCGGTTTTAAGTGGGCAAATCGATTATCTCCATCAGGTCGGATCCGGCGCGGAGCAAAGTTCCGGAAATTTAAGAGTGAAGATGTTTCAACCAGGAGATAAAGATTCCGGTTACATAGGTGGCGCTGGGAAGAGCGGCTTCGCTTTGGTGACAACCGTTATCGATGATAAAAATACCGAACCCGACTTTTTCGCCGCTTATATGCCTGATGAGGGATGGAGTTGGGTCGTGGGAGCCTACGGGAATTCTTGGGGGACTTTGAATGAAAAATCTGATACCAGTGCCGTGAAAGGACTGCGAACGGAAATGTTTACCAAATCGCGCTAACAGATTAGCAATAAAACATCCGTGCAAGGAGGCAAGACAAGTGCTTTGCCAGACGGTCGTTTTTTTGTTATAATTGCATGATTTAAATAAAAACCAAAACACGTATGGCAAATAAGTTTAGAAAAATTTTGGCGCTCGGTCTCGGTCTTTTAATAGGAGCGCAAAGTATGGTCGCCTTCGCGGCCGATACAAGTATGCCTTCGGATGTGGAAGGATTGGAAGCTTTCCCCGGTGACGGTGAAGTTTCGCTTTCATGGGACGCGTCCACCGACGATACCGGAGTAAGCGGATATTACGTGTATTCCGGACTTTCCTCGGTCAGCGATGACGGAGGTTCCTATACATTCGGCAAGAAAGATGCCGGGGACAAAGTCACCTACATAATGGCCGGACTTTCAAACAACGTGACTTATTATTTTGCCATGACCGCTTACGACGCGGCGGGCAATGAATCCGAGTTTTATTCGAATGAAGCCAGCGCGACTCCGGAAGCGGCAAGTTCTTCCGACACGGATTCGCCCGTTGTCAGCAAGGCGGAAGCCGCTTCAAGCACAATGGTTGAAGTCGATTTTTCCGAGGCGGTGGTTTTGCCTTCGGGCGGGGCCTCGGCCTTCAGTATTGAAGCAAGCGACGGAACTCCGCTGGTGATTTTGGAGGCTTACGTTTCAAGCGATGATCCGACCGCGGTTTTTATAATCACTGATGAACAAATCGCGGGCGCGCAGTACATTCTAACGGCCGGAATCTCCGTTCAAGATCTAGTGGGCAACACAATTGTGAGCGGTACTTCCGACACGGCGATTTTCACGGGAAGTTCCCTGAGCAAGATTGAGGATGATGTCCCGACATCCGGTAGCGGCGACGTTGTCACGGGAGCGGACTTCAATATAGATGAGATAGAGTCGACAAGCGTTACCGAAATTAAAGTGAAATTTACGCAGACTCCGGCTGCCGGCATGGACGCCTTTGTCATTGCGTCGGCGGATGACGCTTCGCAGACCGTTGAAATTACAAATGTTGTCGCGGACGCGAATGATCCCACGACTCTTGTAATGACCACCGGCGCGATGAATCCCGGATTTGAATATATTTTATCCACCGACGACAAATTGTTAAATGACAGCGGGGAATCGCTTTCGAGCGACTCGCGCGAGGTTCACTTTGTAGCGAAAACTTTGAGTTTGGCGGACACTATTCCTCCTGAAGACGTTACAAATTTCATGAATGTGATTTTGAATGAAACAAGCGTTCGATTGACTTGGACGGCAAGCATGAACAGCGCGGGCGACTTGGCAAAATACCTTGTCTACATGAGCGCCGACGGCGGGCTCACTTTTGGCGCGGCGGTTGAAGTCGCTTCAAGTTTGACATCGTATGATGTTCAAGATTTGACCGCGGGTTCGAGTTATACCTTTAAAGTTAGCGCGGTGGACGCGAACGGAAACAAGTCGGAGGGTGAATTAACCACTGTTACGCTTCCGGAATCGGGCCCCGAACTTTTGGTTCTTGTACCGATGTCTCTCGCGGGCGCGGCTGTCTTAAAACGACTCAAAAGAAGAAGAGAATTTTAAACGGAATCACCATCAGGCTGTACTTCTATTTCAGAGGAGTATAACTACCTGCATCATCAGTAAATCCACCCTTGTTATTGGATGAGTTACATGTTACGACTAATATAGTATAATTATTATTTCATAATTTCAAAAATATGAAACTCAACACGCTATTAGCTGGAACAGTTGCTACCGCACTATCTTGCGCCCCGGAAGTTGAACCCCAAGTACCTGCAGAAATAGGAGAGGATCAAGGAGACCAGAGATTAACTGAAGCCATTGACACTATTGAAGACACAAAAAGGTAACTGCTTCGTGCTCTTGAGTCTTCGAACATAGGCTGCTGGGTTGTAAAGGATCGAAAAGATCGACCTACTGCCGTTGCATGCGTAGTCAGTGCATCAGAGTTCGATGCATACAATCAGGCATCCGCAGCTGCTCGTGGTACTGTACAAGATCACTCTGAAAGGCAGGTACATAGTTTTACTAGCAATTCAATGGAAAAAAACGTAGAAGGTGGAACAGTAGCCTGTGTTCGGAGCACAGCTTTTAGTTTTGAAGGCGAATAAGGGTGGACGTTGTCAACGCGCCGACAAAAAAGAGAGGAATTTTAAACGGAACCACGCACCGACATTTTTATCAGCTTTTTAACCTTGACTGAAGATCGTGTACCGCATTAAGCATGGTATCGTCTTTGTACCCATTTGAAAGAATTGTGGCCCAATCCAGAGCCTGAGCCATAGCCAAATTTAACGCAGGCTCAGTACTGGGCTGAGTATCCGAAGATGATGTACGAAAGTTATCCCGCCATCCTTCAACATAATTTATCCGGTTAACGCACTGAAGGGCAAACAGAAAAGCATTCATTGCATGAATCGCCGGTGCCGCATCTGCACCTTGCATTTCATATCCGGCCAAAACCTGTCCGATATTTGTCGTATGGTTCATGATTTCCGCCAGATTTTCCGAGGGATTTTCAATAAATGCCCTTGCCGCGACCACAAGCGTCCGGTCCGTCTCGTCTTCTAGAGCGCCGACTTGAAGTAGTCCATCAATACCACCAACAACATTTTTTGTTCGTGATTGTAATTCAACCAAAAGATCCTGAGAAGAATTAGCCTCGTTTTGTTCTGGAGAACCGGGAGTATTTATATATTTTATTGTTATAAATAATACCAAATATATTATATCATACTTACGTTTTCGGCTAAAACGCTAAATCGATAAACAAAACGTTTTGGCCCAACTGTCGTAAAAATAAAAACGTAACCGTCAAGATCAACGCATGGCAGACCTTCGTATGATAATTGACTGGGTACTTTCTTAATAATTACCAATCGAATTCTAGGTAGATTATAATCTAATTCCAAACCCTGCCTTTCAAGGACTTGCAATACCCTTTCCGCAAGCCAATACTTATTCCGATCGGTTAGATCGACTTGTTCCAAAGTAGATTCCTGAGCACATTGCAAAGTAACCTCGTGGCTTTCAAGCAATCGCTCGACTGCGTCTTTTTTAACATCAACTGTCATATTTAGCTCCTTATAAGGAGCGGAATATACATCTTTGGTTCACGAAAAGCCAGGCTTTTAAAGACCGAGCGCACATTAAACCTTCAGTTTTGGATAGTCACTGTTGTCAACGCGCCGACAACAGATTTTTAATCTGTTAATTTATATTGTCGTTAGACTAGCGCATTGTTGCTCATAAAACTGTGGCATGGATGTCAAAAGCAACGCTTGTCATTTTTGGCCTGATCTTCGCTATCGATTTTTCGATCGGGAATTCACTCGCGAAGGTCTACCCGCACTTGCAAATCCACGCGTTAAACGTTGGGCAGGGCGACGCCATTTTGATTACCACGCCGGAGCAGAATCATATCTTGATAGACGGCGGGCCGGACGGCAGTGTTTTAAGCGAGCTCCCGAAGGTGATGCCGTACATGTTTTCCAAAATCGACTTGCTGGTTTTAACGCATCCGCACGCCGACCACGTCGCGGGGCTGGTGGACGTTCTGGACAGGTACGAAGTCGGCGCGGTTTTGTTGAATCCGGTGGACTACAATTCCAAGCCCTACAATGCTTTTTTGGATAAAATTCGGGGACTGAAAATTTATGCCGCGCGGGCGGATACCGACTTTCGTTTCGGCGATACATACTTGGACGTTTTGTATCCGTTTGAATCCGGCGAATGGAATGCGAACGCGAATAATCAATCCGTTGTGCTGATGATTTCGCGAGACGGGCATAAAATCTTGTTATCCGGCGACGCTGAAACAGATGAGGAATCTTTGCTCGCGGGCTATGATTTGAGCGCGGATATTTTCAAAGCCGGTCATCACGGCAGTCGCACTTCGTCGAGCATGTTGAATAAAATTATGCCGCGGATTATGGTAATTTCCAGCGGAACCGACAATAAATATGGGCATCCGCATGAGGAAACTTTGGCCGGCGCGAATGAGTTCGGGGTGGAAGTTTTACGAACGGATACGGACGGGACAATTTCTATAATTTTCGACGATTACTCGTGGATTCGTTCGATTTTCGCGCCGAGTTGGCGAAGTTTTTCGTCGAGTTTTTCGTAGCCGCGGTCGATGTACAATATGTCGCTGATTTGAGTTGTGCCTTCGGCGATCAGCGCGGCGAGCACCATGGCGGCACCGGCGCGGATATCGCAGCTTACGATTGGCGCGGCTTTCAGCGGCCTCCGGCCGCTAACAACAGCTTGATGCGGATTTAATATTTTGATATCCGCGCCCATTTTTTCCAATTCAAAAAGATAATTCAGGCGGCCGTCAAAAAGAGTTTCATTGATTTGAGTCGTGCCTTCACATTGAGTCAAAAGCACCGCGAAAGGAGCTTGCAAGTCGGTTGGATAGCCCGGGTAAACCGCCGTCTGAAGTTTTTCAAGCGCGCGGAGTCCGTTGCGCGGAAAGATTTCCACTTCATTTTCACCAAGTTTGAAATTGGCGCCCACTTCGCGCAGGGCCTGCCAAAAACTGTCCAGATGTCCGGGGTTCATATGCGTGATTGTGATGTGACTGTTTGTCAAAACTCCGGCCAGCGCGAAAGTGCCCGCTTCGAGATAGTCCGGGGCCACGGCATATTCGACGCCGCGCAGTTTGCGGCCGCCTGAAATTGTCAAATTCGGGGTGCCGATTCCGGAAATTTTCGCGCCCATGGCAATCAAAAAATTACACAAATCCTGAACGTGCGGTTCCATCGCCGCACAGTGAATTTCGCTTACTCCTTCCGCCATGACAGCCGCCATGACCGCGTTTTCCGTTGCCGTTACGCTGGCTTCCGTCATTATAATTTTTTTTCCCCGCAGTTTTTTCGCGCGCAAATAAATGTCGTCATTGCTTTCAAGAATTTCCGCGCCCAATTCCGAAAGAGCGTGTATGTGCGCCCCGATGGAACGTTTACCTAACACGCAACCGCCCGGAAACGCCAATCGAACTTCGCCGAATTTCCCGAGAAGCGGTCCCAAAATCAATATTGAAGCGCGCATTTTTTTCACCTGCGCATGCTCAATGTGCGCCGGTTTCACTTTTGACGAGTCCACCGTTACGGTGTGGTTCTTGAAAGTCGTCACGGCGCCCAAAGTTTCCAGAATCCCCAAAAAAGTGTGCACGTCTGAAATATCCGGCACGTTGCGGACAGTGCAAATTCCGTCGGCCAAAATGGTAGCCGCAAGTATCGGGAGCGCGGCGTTCTTTGATCCGCCAACGCAAACTTCGCCTTTGAGCTGATGCCTCCCTTGAACAGTGAATTTAGACACGAGAAATTTTAAGTGTGGAAATTATAACGTTTTAGAGGAAGGTAGTCTACCCGCCGCACATTTCGAGAAATTCATTCGGCGTGAGTGTCCGCACAGTGCGGGAAGAAATATTAAGTATTTGTTTATCCCAAGTAATGAGGGGGATTTTTGATTTCTTCGCGCAAAGTGCCACAATCGTATCGGAAGTTTTTATGCCGAAATGATGGTGGTCGGCTACGAACTCAGCCAAAACCGATGCCTCCATTGTAATGATTTTCAGCATTTTTATTTGATTGAGCAGAATAAATTCTTCGCCAACTTCATTTGTTTCTTTCATATTTTTTGACGCACGATAATAATTATGAAGAACCTCGAAATAAACAATCATCGGGATAATTATTTGAATTTTTTTCTTTTTTAAACAGTTAAGAAACTTTACCGATATCTCATGATTCGTTTCATCTTTAAACAGACTTGACAGGAATACCGATGAATCAACCGTTACCGCGTTTTTCATTTAA
This sequence comes from uncultured Candidatus Peribacteria bacterium, assembly GCA_964365765.1. Taxonomy (GTDB): domain Bacteria; phylum Patescibacteriota; class Gracilibacteria; order UBA1369; family 2-02-FULL-48-14; genus CALRGE01. The sequence goes on along the minus strand of CAYIRB010000011.1, from coordinate 250 downwards.
TCTCTGTCGTTACGAATTAACTTCACGGCGTCTATTTCCACGCCTTTCATCGAATTGCGATTTGCGAAATTGGCAAAAAAATCCATCCCTTTATCGTATATCTCAGCGTCGAAATAATCCGAATCCTCTCGGTTTATTTTTTGGTAAGCGGGAATACTCATTATAACCATGACAGGCTCGGATCTGGACATGAGAGTAAAAACATCTTGACTGTTTTGGACGGTTTTCAAAACATTTTTAGTGTCTTTTC
>CAYIRB010000010.1:0-19392 GCA_964365765.1 uncultured Candidatus Peribacteria bacterium | reverse complement strand
TCATCAAAAAATGTCAGGAGTGTAACGGACAGGGGCAAGTGCGAGTCACAAGGCAGACAATGCTGGGTCGCATGAGCAGTGTACATTTGTGTCCAAGCTGTCAAGGTACAGGTGAGATTCCTGAAAAAATCTGCTCGGAATGTCGAGGTCATATGCGCACAAAGCAAAGAGAAGAGGTAATGGTTAAAATACCCGGCGGTATTGAAGACGGAACGACTATCAGATTAAAAGAAAAAGGTTCCGCAGGTATTCGCGGCGGCAAGCACGGGGATTTGTTCGTGCATATCAGGGTATCTCCGATTAAGAAATTCGAGAGAAGGGCGGCCAATATACACTCGATTGAAACCATTCACGTTTTGCAGGCCGTATTGGGCGCGAGCGTTAAGGTTGATACCGTGCATGGGAAGGTTGATATGAAGATACCCGCCGGCATTCAGAGCGGTACGGAGTTAAGTATAAAAGGGAAAGGCGCTCCGAGTATCAGATCCGACAAGATGGGTGACCATATTGTTAAAATCAATGTGAGAATTCCCGAAAAACTGAGTAAAAAGGAGAAGGATGTATACGAAGAATTGGCCAAAGAATCCGGTGTTAATGTGAAGCCGGAAGGGTTTTTAGGAAATTTGTTCTAAATCAATCTGTAATTGTGCAAAACTTTTTGGAGATTTTTTCATTGTGCAAAACTCCGATTTAACCTGTAAGTGTGCAAAACTTTAGACGTCGATGCGGACAGTGGACAATGTCTAAAATTGTTGAAAAGTTCTGCAAAAGTTTGCGCGGCGCCACCACCAATGCTCACACCTTCGGTGTGAGTTACAAACCGAATAGCTCACGCTTCGCGTGAGTGGTGGGTCGGCCGGGAATCGAACCCGGGACCATCAGCTTAAAAGGCTGTTGCTCTACCAACTGAGCTACCGACCCAAAGGGCGGATGTATTGTATTGGCAAGATGAAAATCACGCAAGCTTTTATGCGGGAGGCGCCTGCCTCGGTTCAAAGAAACTGATTAACACTATTGCGATCGCGGGCAGTGCGAACCATAAGTTGTAGTTATCTATCATAACTTTAACGAAAGATGATTCCCTGTAAAGGTTAGTGTCGGATGCTATCTGAAGCGTGCCTGTTACGAATGAGGCGCCGGATATGTAAACCAGTATCGTGCTTACGATGAGTCCCGCGTTCAGAAAGCCGAAGGTGAGAGTCGCGAGTACTCTGGTGACAAGGGCTCGTTCAAACATAATATCGACGGAAAAGCCGCCTTTTATGGCTATCAGGACAATCGCCAAGACAAAGACGAATATCTTGAGGAAGATTAATGCCGTATCCGCATCGTCGCCCTGAAGAGTCGGCATCTGAGGAAAAACGTAGATGCTGAAAATGTTTCCCAAGCCGTCTGCGGACAGGATTGCCATATAGGTGGCGATGATTATCTTTAAGGTTTGATTTCTGCCGATTATAAAGCTGTACGCGATTACTATCCCGAAGAAAACCAGTACGAATAGGTCCCAAGAGAGCCTTATATCCACATTTCAAATTAAAAGACTTAAAAATCCTATCAAGCGCCGGCTAAGTATGCAATCCAATTAGTTGGAATTTGAGCTTTTGCGCTTGATGCAAAAAATTCTGTCAAGTAGTCAAGGAGTATACCTTCTTGTATAGGCGGTTTTGTTGTAGGGTTCAGGGTAAGTATGAATTTTGTATAGTCGACGGGCAGGGGGGCTGTATAGTCGAATTAGAACATATTTCATTTTGACTAGTCGAATCCATTATTTCCTGTACTATAAGCCAAGAATCACCTATACATTTTGATAGAGTGAACAATTATGTTCCAATATATATAATGGACGAAAAAAACGTAATGGGTTTGCCGGAAGTGTCGCGCATTATGAACAAGTCCGTTCAAACCTTAAGAAGGCTTATAAAGAAGGGCGATCTGAATGCCAAAAGAATTAAGACGCCACAGGGATTTCAATATGTTGTCAATCCCGACGTACTTTCGCAAATGGGGTACAATATTAGTGTAAAACCCGTGTTTTATAATTCGACTATACAAAATGTGCTTGCGCCGCAAGAGGAAGCCGTTGAGGACGTGTCGCCTTATCAAGCCGAAAATTTGTATAGTCGAATCGAGTTTGTCCCGCATGCCGATACTGATTTTTACCACCTTGACTTACAAGAGCCGAAAATGTTGCACGATAGTAATCGGGATGTCGATTTGGCGAAGTTGGCGCATGAAGAAAAAATGTTCTTGTATTCGATTCTTGAAAGACTGCAAAGCGATTTGGGGTTTGAGAAGGAGAAGAAAAATATATTCGGAAGGGTATTTCGGCGGCTCTGCAATCGCATTATCCTTGCGATAAAAAGACATTCATCTTAGACTCTTTTTACAAAAATACCGTATGAAACTTTACGATAATAAATGGGGGTTCTCGATTGAGCACAACAGCCCGTTTAGGATTTTTCGTTTGTTGCAGGAAGTCGCCAAAGAACAGGTCGGCGCCGATAAGATGATTGACCTTTCGCGCGGCGATCCCGGCTACGGTTTCGCGCCGTCGGTCAAAGGAAGGGAATTTCTTTCATTCCTTTTGTTTTTAGACACGAAATTGAACAACGCCGACTGCAGGTTCGTCGAGACGAAAAGGGAGCGGGAGAACAAAATTTTGGAGGAAATCGCGTCTTACGCGCGCGCGACTTACGTGCCGGCGGTGGCGGAAAGATACTTGGAATACTTGAGCGAGTTCATTCAGAGGTCGATTCGAATTTGCGCTGAACAGGGACTTGAGTTCGCGCCTTATGACATTTTATATGAAATTTTTAAGTATTCGACCGTGAGCGGCGGCTGTTATCATGACCCGCAAGGTGAAAAATTGGTGAGAGCCATCGTCGCGTGGTGGCATAAAAAAACCGTTCAAGTCGACTTTAACTATGAAGATATTATTTTGACCAACGGGGCCTCGCACGCAATCGGAGCATTCTTTAAATTATTGGGTGAGGAAGGCATCGGGTACCTCACGACGGGAGATAAAATACTGATCTTCTCCCCCGCCTACTCGCCTTACAACGATATTATCGAACACAGGGGCTTGGAGGCCGTCGGTCTGTCGCTCGATCCGGTTACGGGCCGGATTGAAAACATCGATAAGCTCAAGAGTCTCAAGAAAATTAAGGCGATAGTTATTATCGATCCGAATAATCCGACCGGAATTTCTCTTTCCGAAGAAGCGTTGAAAACTTTGGCGGACTTCGCGGCGGAGCAGGACGCGATTGTGATTTCGGACGAAGTTTACAGTTCATTTTTCCCCGAGAAAAAAACCGTGATCGATTTTTGTCCCGAAAGAACCGTCAGGATTCAAGCGCGTTCAAAAATAGAGAGAAGCACAGGACTAAGATTCGGGGACGTGCTGATAACAAAACAAGGGAACGAGTATTTGACGAATAAACTCAAGGAACTTTTACCGGTCGGAATCGACTTTAAAACTTCTTTCATATTCGCAAAGGGGCCGACGGGGGCGGGCGAACTTCAGCACACGACTTTCGTGCCGGGGCCTTCACAGTATTTGGGGGCGGCGCATATTGTTTTGGGAACAGAGGAAAGGCATGATTACCGTGAACTCGTGGAAGGGAATCATAAACTTTTCAATAAGATTCTGGGTTTGAAGAATAAAAATAATTTGTACTACGTAATGTTCGACATGGATGAAATAAAGGGAGCGAATAAACAGGATGTCGCTCCGGAAGAAAAGCTGACCGAACTGGCGAGAAGGGGCGTTATTTATATTCCCGCGAATTTGTTCTTCTCGGCCGAAGACAGAGCGGAAAAAAGTCGTTTGAACTCTTTAAGGGCTTCTTTGGTTAACGCGTCGCCGGAAAAAATCAAGGAGGCGGCCCAAATAACCTTGGACTATTTAACCAAATAATATGTCTTTGTTTGAAAACACGCTGAAGCAGATACAAAAAGCGGCGAAAATCATGAAGTTGGACCCGAATGTGGAAATCATTTTGAGCAATCCGGACAGGGTCATTGAAGTCAGCGTGCCGGTAAAAATGGATAATGGCGCGATTCGTGTTTTCAGGGGCTTCAGAGTCCAGCACAATAACGTCAGGGGGCCCTATAAAGGCGGCATTCGTTACCATCCAAAAGTCGACATGGATGAAGTTAAGGCGCTCGCGACTTGGATGACTATCAAATGTGCCGTTGTTGGGATTCCGCTCGGAGGAGGAAAAGGCGGCGTGATAGTCGACCCGAAGGAACTTTCCATGCGGGAACTGGAAGCGATGACCAGAAGATACACGGCGGCCATAGCGAATTATATCGGTCCCGATCAAGATATTCCGGCGCCGGATATGTACACAAATCCGCAAATAATGGCGTGGATAGTTGATGAATACTCAAAAATTAAGGGGAAAAATATCCCAGGAGTTGTTACGGGAAAGAGTATCGCCGTCGGCGGTTCGCAAGGGCGGGAGAACGCGACCAGCCAAGGCGGGGTATATGTGTTGGAGAAAGTTTTGGAAAAATACTGGGATAAGGCTCCCGAGGAAACGCGGGTGGTGATTCAAGGCTTCGGCAACGCCGGCTCGCATGTGGCCAAATTGTTGCACGCCAAGGGTTTTAAAATTATAGGTGTTTCGGATTCAAAAGGCGCTTTGTATTGCAGGGACGGGCTGGAACCGGAGGATGCCATGACTTGTAAAATCGACGCGGGCAGTGTCGCGGAATGTTACGGGAGCGGCGAATCTTGCGAGATGACGACGAACGAAAAATTGCTTGAAATCGACTGTGATATTCTTGTGCTTTCGGCGATGGAAAATCAGGTGACGGCGGAGAACGCAGGAAGTGTGAAAGCTTCGATTATTTTGGAATTGGCGAACGGGCCGGTAAGCCCCGACGCGGATGAAATTCTTGAAGCCAAGGGTGTGAGAGTCATACCGGATATTTTGGCGAATGCCGGCGGAGTAACCGTAAGTTACTTCGAGCTGGTGCAGAATAATATGAACTATTATTGGACGGCGGAAGAAGTGCAAACAAGGTTGAAAACGATAATGGTCGCGGCGTGGGAAACGGTGCATGAAAATTCAATCAAATTCGATGCCAGTTTCAGGGAGGCGGCTTATATTACGGCAATGCGTCGCTTGGAGGATGCGATAAAGATGAGGGGCGGGTATTGATTTTCTTGCCCGCCGGAGCGCTTTAATATATAAATTGCTCGGATGAAACATATATACTCGTTCGCGGAAGGAAATCAAAAAATGAAGGATTTGCTTGGTGGAAAGGGTGCGAATTTGGCGGAAATGACAAATTTGGGACTGCCAGTTCCTCCCGGATTCACAATCACCACCGAGGTTTGTAACTATTATCTGCAGAAAGAGGAATATCCGGCTGGTTTCGAACACGAGTTGAACGAGAAATTGGACGAACTTGAACATGCGATCAAAAAAAGTTTCGGGAGTAAAAATAATCCGCTGTTAGTGTCGGTTCGTTCCGGCTCAAAGTATTCCATGCCCGGGATGATGGATACGATTTTGAATTTGGGACTTAATGATGAAACGGTTTTGGGACTTATAGAAAAAACGCAAAACCCGAGGTTTTGTTACGATTCATATAGACGTTTTGTGACAATGTTCGGAAACGTTGTGATGGGCGTCGGTCATAATCATTTTGAGGAGGCATTGGAGAAAGTGAAGACAGAAAAATGTGTGGAATTGGACACTGAAATGAGCGCGGAGGACTGGAAAAAATTGGTGGGAGTTTATAAAGAAATAATAACAAAGCACGCTTCGCGTGTGTTTCCGGAAGAACCACGTATACAGTTGAGAATGGCGATTGAGGCCGTATTTAGCTCTTGGAATAACAAACGCGCGATCACTTACAGAAATATGCACGGCTACGCGCACAATCTCGGCACCGCGGTGAACGTGCAGTCGATGGTGTTCGGGAACATGGGCGAGCAGTCGGGGACGGGCGTGGCTTTCACTAGAAATCCTTCGACGGGCGAGCATTACTTTTTTGGGGAATTTTTGCTTAACGCGCAGGGCGAGGATGTGGTGGCCGGCATTCGAACTCCGGAAAAAATCGACGATTTGAAGGAGAAAATTCCCGATGCTTACGATAAACTTTTTGAAATTCAGTTAAAGCTGGAACAACATTACAGGGACATGCAGGACATCGAATTCACGATTGAAGAAGGTAAGTTATACATGCTCCAGACCAGAAACGGAAAAAGAACCGCGAAAGCGGCGATTAAAGTTGCGGTGGATATGGTCGCGGAAGGTTTAATTACAAAGCACGAGGCTTTAAAACGCATTGATCCGAACCAGTTGAATCAGCTTTTGCATCCTTCTATTGATACGAATGTTAAATTGGAAGTTTTGGCGAAAGGCCTTCCCGCTTCGCCGGGAGCGGCCGCGGGTAAAATCGTGTTCAACGCGGACACAGCCTACGACATGGCGAATGCCGGAGAAAAAGTGATTTTGGTGCGAAAGGAAACTTCACCGGAAGATATTCATGGAATGCACGCGGCGCAGGGAATTTTGACTTCGACCGGAGGAATGACGAGTCACGCGGCGGTTGTGGCACGCGGAATGGGCAAGTGCTGTATTGCGGGTTGCAAAGACGCGCACGTTGACGAAGCTACCAAGACTTTAAAGATTAAGGGTGATGTTTTTGTGGAAGGTGATGTGATCACTTTGAACGGAAGCACGGGAGAAGTCATTAAAGGTTTGGCGCCTATGTGCGAGCCTGAAATGACGGAGGAATTCGCAACATTGATGAAGTGGGCCGATGAAGTTAGAGAGTTGAAAATTCGAACCAACGCCGATACTCCGCACGACGCGGAAGTCGCCCGCAAGTTTGGCGCGGAGGGAATCGGTTTGTGCAGAACGGAACACATGTTTTTTGATACCGACAGAATCAATCACGTGCGACAGATGATTCTTTCAGACAGCGCCGAACAGAGAAAAGCGCCGCTTCGCGCGCTGCAAGAAATGCAAAGAGAAGACTTCAAAGGAATTTTTAAAGCAATGAACGCTTTGCCGGTTACGGTTCGACTTTTGGACCCGCCATTGCACGAATTCCTGCCCGATACGGATGCAAAAATCAAAGCGCTGGCTCAGGATATGGGAGTTGAATTTGACGCTTTGCGAAAAGTGGCAAGTTCATTGCACGAAATCAACCCGATGCTTGGACACAGAGGTTGCCGTCTTGGAATAACTTCGCCCGAGATTTATGAAATGCAGGTCAGGGCGATTTTTGAGGCCGCGAAGTCTTCCGTTGAGGAGGGCGTTAAGCCGATTGTGGAAATCGAGGTTCCGCTCGTTGGCGACGTGAGCGAATTGAGGATGATTCGAAATATGATTATGACAATCGCTGAAGAGATGAAACCTCTGAATTTCAGCTGGAAAGTGGGAACGATGATCGAATTGCCGCGCGCTTGCGTAACAGCCGACCAGATTGCCAAGGAAGCCGACTTTTTCAGCTTTGGAACGAACGATTTAACCCAAATGACATTCGGTATGAGCCGCGACGACGCGGGTTCATTCCTTCCCTACTACACCGAGCACGGACTCTACAAACATGATCCGACCGAGACAATTGATCAGGAAGGTGTCGGTCAGTTGATGCGAATGGCTGTGAAGTTGGGCAGATCCACCAAACACGATTTGGAAATTGGCATTTGCGGCGAACACGGCGGTGAACCTAAGTCGGTTATGTTCTGCCAGGAGATTGGTTTGAATTATGTGAGCTGTAGTCCGTATAGAGTGCCGGTCGCAAGATTGGCGGCGGCGCAGGCGTGTATTTAGGATAAAGTAAAGACCACGCTTACGCGCCGGTCTGAAAGTTTAAGAAAAATTTAAGGTTCAAAGTCTAAGCTTTTGCCCTTAGCAGGCCCCGAACACCACGAATAACATTCCCAGAGTTGGCACAGCCATAGCTCACGCGGGACACCTGATAGCGCGGAGAGAAGACCGAAACGCGAGCGCTACCGATGTTTGCATCATTTTCTCCGTTGTCAAGCCATGAAGATCTCCATGTTTGTTTGTCTTCTGACCTTACAAGAGGTTCTCCGGTAAAGGCTTCAAACATTAATTCTTCTTCACTCTTTTGGTAAGGTTCTTTGTATGGGAAAAGTTCTAAGCCTATCGCCTTTGCCGCATTTCTTGCGGCGGAGTAAGTCTTTCCGGTTAGAATTGGTTCAACTCCTCCATTTGCGAAAAGTATATTTCCATTCTTGTCCGCACCGAACATAATAGGACCATTTGGGATTGCCTCCGCTTGTTTTAAAAGTGCTCCATCGTTTGCCAGCATTGCTTCCTGTACCTTCTTCCAATCCAATCTCGATTTACTTTCGGGGCTCCACTTGTTGTACATTTCAACGAACTTTGTGAGACGTGGTGTACGCGGCGAGTGTTAGGCACGCAATTTAGTATGGTTTAGACAAATATTAGAGTTATCCAACCCTATGTTTTTTAGAATATCTCTCAACCGCTTCCTTAGTGGTTAACCAATTTCGTTTCGGTTTGATTGCCTCCAACTTCCCTTCCTTGGCAAGTTTGCCCAAGTAAGCTTGAGAGTAAGAACCATATTTCTTTGCTTTAGCTAGAGTTATCCAATTTTCTTTTTCTTTAGACGGAGTGAGCACATCCAAATAGATATTTAATGACTTCAAAACCGCTTGTGCTATAAAGCCTGCCAATGGTTTATAATTTTCGTGGTCGGCTTCACTAAGAACTCGGTAATATTTTTGTCTGTCATTTTTCTGAATTATCACCAAAGGGAAGCCGTGTTGCATCAAGAAGACGTTCATTAACAAACGACCGACTCGTCCATTGCCGTCTTGAAATGGATGAATGTGCACAAACTTATGGTGAAGTTCTGCGGCAAAATCCACAACATACATTTTTGAGTAGTTTTTTCTTGCCCAAGTTATCAGTGCCTGCATTTTATGAGGTACTTCGAGAGCACTTGGCGGGACATGATCCGTCCCTGTAATAAAAACATCAACTTTTCTGTACCGTCCCGCAATATTTCTGTCGATATCTTGAATAACAAGAGAATGCAAACTTCTAATCAAATGCTCTGATATAGTATTTGAGCTTCCGTGCACAACTAAATCATATAGATAGTTCAAAGCTTCCTTGTGATTTTTTGCCTCCAAGTGATCTTTCAGCGATTTACCCTTCACTGTAATTCCCTGTTGGATGACCCAATAGGTTTCTTTTAATGTTAATGTGTTTCCTTCAATCGCGTTGGAATGATAAGTCATTTCTATCTCAAATCGCTCTTTCAGTTTTAACAAAAGAGTTGTTGAAACGGGTCTGAGCTTATTCAGTTGTTTAAGTCGCTCTTCGAGTAATTGCTTTGTTTTTTCGTTGATTATCATAGTGGGTTGGATAACTCATTATTGATTCTATCCAACCTATACGGGTTTTGCAAGATGTATTAACCCCTAGACTCCCCAACTCAATTTCTCTCGGAGCAATTTATAATAGTTGCCGGCGATTTGGGAGCTGCGGATAAGGCGCATTTTGCGGGAGGAGCGGCGAATTTTGATGATATCGCCGTACTGAATCGGAGTTACGATTTGGCCGTCGATTGTGAGGCCGATGGTGTTGTCCACGAAGCGGCGTTCCGTATCGACGTGTATCGTTAATTGGCGGTTTGAGGGAATTACGATTGGGCGTACCGACAAAAGCGAGGGGCAGATTGGGGTGAATACTATTCCGTCCACGCGCGGGTGCACGATGGGACCACCCGCGGAAAGAGAATGGCCGGTTGAACCCGTCGGAGTCGAAACGATTACGCCGTCGGCTTTGAAATCCAGCATTTTCCTTTGGTCGATTTCCGCGCGGAGAGAAATCAAACGTGCAAAGTTGCCCTGATTGATCACAGCTTCGTTCAGAGCCAAATGCGTTTCGATTTTTTTGTCATCACGGTAAAGAGTTACCCGCAGGAGAAGGCGTTCGTCCACGCTGTAATTGCCGGCAAAGATTTCATCGAGATAATCAAAGGTTTTTTCTTTGGTTTTTACTTCAGTGTTAAATCCGACATTACCAAGATTTACCCCAAGAATATACAGGTGATTGCGTTTAGGCATATCCCGGACAAGCTTTAAAATCGTACCGTCGCCGCCAAGAGTTAACACAAGGTCGGCGCGTTTTAAAAGAGTGGCGCGATCGTGCGAGGACTTGTTCCCGAGGTAAGGAGTTATGTGCTCGTCCCAAATCAAAGTCTTCTTTTTCTTGAGGAGATACTTGGCAAGCTTATCGATAAAGGCCTTGTGCTCCTCAAGTTTTGTTCGCCCGAATAAAGCGATTGTCTGGAAATTTGACGTTTTATCTGCTTTCATTCCTTTGCAAAATTATTCTATGAAGACTTTAGCGAAAGCCCGCATACTTGTCACCCGTTTTCCTTTCGAATCACGATTCGGCGGCGAAGAAGTGCATACTTTGAGCCTGATGGAAGGTTTGCGGGAAAAAGGTTTTGAAATTTCTTTTATGGGAAGTTGCCCCGTGCTTTTGGAGGAGTTTGCCGCAAGAAATTTCGAGGTGGAAAAGACTTGGCTGGGAAAGCCTCCGGTGAAATTGGCTTGGCTGATTTATTTTACGATCATGTCCCCCCTGCTGTTTTTTCGGGCGGGTTATTTGCTTTGGCGCGCGCAACAAAAATGGCGCGTCGATACCTTGTATTGTTTATCTTTTGGGGAAAAACTGCTGATGACGCCCTGGGCGTTGATTTTTAAAATGAAGGTTTTGTGGTTGGAACACGCCCGCATCGGGCGGTGGCTGACGCGGAATCCGTGGAGAGTTGTTTACAGTTTGCTTTCACGAAAAGTAAAAGTGATTGTGACATCAAAGGCGATGGAGCAGTTTCTACCGTTCGCGAAAAATGTCGAGTCGATTTCCTGCGGCGTTTTTTTGGAAAAAGAATGGGCGCTGCCGACGGAGGTCGAGAGGTTTTTGACAGGTGGATTTGTTGTCGGTTTTGTCGCCAGACTGACCTCCGACAAGGGAGTGGACATCATGGACAGAATTGTCCATTCTCAACCTGATATAAAGCTGATCGTCGTGGGCGAGGGACATTATAAATTTCACGACAATCCACGGCTTAAAGTGCTGTCCAATTTAAAGCGTGGACAGCTGACGACTTTGTACAAAAATTTGTCATTGTTCGTGTTGCCGTCGACCGAATTCGACCCCTTTGGAATGGTGGCGGCGGAAGCGATGACGGCGGGTGCTCCGTGTTTGATTTCAAGCAAATGCGGAATCTCCTTCGATTTGCGAAATGAACGCGAAGCGATTATTTGCGAGCCGACTTTTAAAGAATTCGACCGAACAATAAAGAAGCTGAAAAGGAATCCAGCGCTATTGAAAAAAGTTGGGAAGGTTGGAGAGATTTTTGCGAAGAAGCACTACGCGTTAGCGCGCATGGTGGATGAGTTTGACTATTTATTGAGTCCGGTTGACTAAAATATGGGGGGGGTACTGTTGCCTTGTTAATAATTATTTACTTCCTTACCTAACATTCATGAAAAAGATTTTCACGGCATTGTTGTTAGCGGTAACTGTTATTTTTGCGTCTTGCTCGGCTGAGCAAACTAAGAGCGCGGAGGGCAGGTTTAGTATCAAACCCACTCCCGCAAAAATCGTGATGTTAAATATATCTCAGGGCGATTTAGTTGGTGAGACAAATAATATTACATATGGATCCGAGTCGCCCGTTCTATCTTTTAAATTGGCATCATCCGATGGTAGTACCGTTTCGGTTTCAACAGTTTCCTTTCTACTTCATCAGACAGGACTTGTTACTCCAACTTATGGATCGGCTGCCAAGTGGCAAATTTATCCTGTAGTTAGTGGTTCAATCGATACCTCGAATCCCATCTCAAACACTGCACAATTGGCGGATGACGGTATCAGCAATAACATTGATGGCGTACTGACTTTCAAAACTGTGGATGCAGGTGGTCTTGGCGAATCATACGCACTCCAAGTTTCAAGCTCTAAAGAGTACGTGATTGTTGGGCCGGTAGTGGACGATGGACTTACAAATACCAATTTAATTGGCGTTTCAAGCGCGGATAGTTCTAATGTCAGCTTGGCTAAATGGGCTTGGTCACGAACGGCAGGCGTACTTATGAGCGGTAGTTTTTCAAGTACTCAAATTACCGGAAGTGCAAGTAGCAGTTCGGATTAGGCATTATCAGGGTATGGTTTTATGACATTGAATTAATCAAGCCTTGAAACTATACTGAAGGTATGATTAAGAAGAAATATACAGATCGTTTGAGAAAGCATTTTTCAGATGTTTTGAAGCCGACTGCGAGGATTTTTTTATTCGGGTCGTGCTTGGACAAAGGAAACACTTTTGCCGACGTGGATGTCGGATTGTTGGGAAAAGGTTTTGATGATAGAAAAATAGCTCTTTTAAGGGAGGATTTGGAAAATTCAACTTTTCCGTACAAGATTGACATCGTTAACTTTAATAGAGTGGATAGTTCTTTCGCAAATGAAGTATTTGATAAAAAAATCAAATGGCTTACTTGAAGAAAAAACTGTGGCAGTTGAACAAGGCAATAGACAGTTGGAGTTTACTTGGTTCGTTGAAATATTCCGATGTGGTGAGAGACGCAACAATTCAACGATTCGAATACTCTTTTGAGCTCCTTTGGAAAGTGGTGAAAATCTATCTAAAAGATACTCACGCTATAGATTGCGATTCTCCCAAGTCGTGCTTTCGGGAACTTCGGTTGCCGCTGAAACTTTCCAATATGGAAGTGGAAGCTTGTTTAAAAATGGCCGATGATCGTAACCTCTCGGTTCATACATATTCCAAAGAAATGGCTGAAAAACTTTACAAAAGAATCAAGAAGTATCGCGAGATTGCGGGAAAAATATATGAGAAAATTGCTCAAACCGCTTGACTGAATTCCTTGTCGTTCAATAAACGGCGGATCAGAGTTGAAAGTCTGTAATATTCTCTATCGTCGGGTAGCTTGCTTTGTGACGCGCGAATAAATGCGATTTGTTGTTCTGGTTCCGGTATCGCGTCGAGTTGTGCCGTCCAATCGGGATATTCGAGTTTAATCTCACTTATCATCCGCTCAAAACGTTTTCGATGCCGCTCATTAATGTCAACTTGTGGAGTTTTCACGGGTTTATTGGCATACATGATGGTTAAAAAGGAGTCTCCGTCTTGTTGGAAAGAAACTTCCCAATTTCCGGACGCGGCCATGGCGGCAAGTCCATTTCCGTTTTGCGCAAATGAAGGTCGCGATTGCGGAAGGCTTGCAATTAAAGATTTAAAGTCGAATCCGGTTCCATGCTGTACCACAACCAATAAGGTTCCCGCATCGGCGATTGCCGCGTTCACAGAAACGGGATGCCCCGTACTCGCAAAAAAAGCGTTGAGGAGCGCTTCGTACGGTACGTGCAATCTCGGGTCGGTGTCGAGCTCCGAAAACTGAAAAAAGTTCGGCGATAAGGATGCCACCCCGATCTCATTCTTGATAAATTGAAAAATCGGTCTGTTTAAAATACGTGAAACCGCGAGTGCCGATGAATGTTGATTCTGAAGTGCGATGAGGTCGGAATCGTCGGGTTCCACTTGCACCTGCATTCCATCAACGGGAGTCCCGATAAGGTTTACAGCATCCTCCAATTTGCGATCCAATTTAAACATAGTGGCGCATTGTACACTATCGAGCGTTAGAATGGAATAGTGATGGCCTCAAGAATTTCTTTCGCCGCCTTTTCCCAACTGAAAAGTTTTACTCTTTCGATGCCTTTTTTTATGTAGGGCGCGGGATTATTGAGGAGTTCTTCGATGCCCGTGGCGATTTGGTCGATATTGTTTGGGTCTACAAGGTAAGCGGCGTCGCCCACGACTTCGGGCAAGGAAGAAATGTTGGAAGTGAGAACGGGAGTGCCGCAGGCCATGGCTTCGAGGGGCGGAATACCGAAACCTTCATAAAGCGAAGGGTAGGCCAAGAGCGCGGCGCGCGAGTAGAGTTCGGCGAGCTTCGGGTATTCCACGTAGCCGAGGAAGTGAATTTTTGACGCGAGTTTTTGCGGGATGGCCTTTGGAATGCCCGCTGTTTTCCAACCTATTCCGCCCGCTATGCAAAGATGGAGGTCGGGGTGAGACTCCGCGAGCTTTGTGAAAGCTTTGATCAGCGCGATCAGATTTTTTCTCGGCTCGAGCGTTCCGACCGCGAGAATAAATTTGTCCGGAAGTACGAGGGTTTTGTTTTCGATTTTTTTGAAATCGGGGCCGACGGCCGGAAACGCGAAGACAACTTTTTTGTTTATTGAAGCGGGTTTTATTTTGTTCAGGTCCCGCCAAGTCGATTTGGAAATCGTGGTGACAAATGAAGTGTTTTTAAGAGCGCGGCCAAGAGTTAATTTTTCAACAAGAACGGGGAACCAATGATGATTTTTCGAGTGCAAAAATGCGACGAGGTCGTGCACCACGATGCCGAGTTTTTGGCTTTTTGGCGCGATGGAGGGGTAAATATAACTCGTAGGCGAAAAATAAAAATCAACCGGGTTTGCCGCCAGATATTTGCGCAATGCGAAATGCCATTTAAGCCCCCGTTCCGGGATTTGAAGGGCGCCGGGAAATATAACATTCGGCTCGTCCGTGAACAGGACGAATTTTATGTCCGGAGCGGCCAGCATCATCGCTTTGGTAATTTCTTCGGCGTACCTTCCCTTTCCGGTCGAAGATTGAGAGACTTCGCGAACGTCGATTCCTATGCTTTTTATTGCCATATTTTTATGATTTTGATAGATTGAAGTTACATTCTCCCCGATATTATGTCGCTTACGGAACGAATCAAACAAGGTTATCTACGACTTTCCGGACATGAGAAGGCGATTTTGATCGGGAGCGGCTTGGTAATGTTGAGTCCGCTTTTGCCCTGGTATGATAGCATGAAAGGATATATTCCGGAGACGATTATCGGCGTTTCGGGGCCTTTGTTTTTGCTCGGAATTTTCACGATGATATTCGGTGCGCTGACTTTTTTCCAGCTGTTTTTACCGATGACGGGAAAGTCGCTCGCCAAAAGAGACATCGGGCAATTGTCGAACTTCTGCGGATTTCAGTCCATTCTGATGCTGATTATTTCCAATTC
Organism: uncultured Candidatus Peribacteria bacterium; assembly: GCA_964365765.1. Classification (GTDB taxonomy): domain Bacteria; phylum Patescibacteriota; class Gracilibacteria; order UBA1369; family 2-02-FULL-48-14; genus CALRGE01. The sequence goes on along the minus strand of CAYIRB010000010.1, from coordinate 4,259 downwards.
GGTGTTTTTCAGTCCGGATTACGGAGTTTCAATAACTCATAAAGGAACGCGGTTCGGAATGTTTTTTGCGTTTATCGGCGCGGTCTTGATGATTTTCGGGGCTTACTTCGCGAAAAAAAGGGCTCGGAAAACCGATTTTACGACACGCACCTTGAGCGAAAATCAGGTACAGTCCTATACGGCGCAAGTCGAACAAATGGACGCGAGAGAAAGGTACAGAAGCATGAGTTCAAACGCGAGAGCGAATTTGTGGCAAAGGCATGAGACAAATTCCCCCTTCGAGAGACTCGACGCCATTGAAAAAGAAATAAAAAACGATTTATAAATGGAAAACCAAATTTTATTTTACTGCAGAGACTGCAACAAAGTCGTTTTGAATCCCAAGAAAAAGGGGGATAAGTACGAATATGAATGTCCGATTTGCAAAGGTGAAAGAGTCGCCTTCGGAACCAAGGCGGCGGTTTGCGATTTTTTTAACATTAAAGACTCGATGTTGACGAGAATGCTGAATAACCCCGATGTGAAATGACAACATACTCGGATTCAGGCGTGGATATTGAAAAGGGGGATGAGTGCTCCGCGCTCGCGTACGCGGCGGCCAAGGCCACTTTTCCCGGGCGAGCGGGAATGATTGGGGTTCCGGCTGTGCTGGAGGGCGGTTTTAGCGGAGCCTTGGATATGGGGTACTTTTACTTGGTTCAAAACGACGATGGAGTGGGAAGCAAAATGATGGTTGCACAGGCTATGGGTAAATTCGACACGGTCGGTTACGACTTGGTCGCGATGGTGGCAGATGACGCGATTTGTCTTGGTGCGGAAGTCATTTCTATCTCGAATACGATTGATATTGATCGCGTGGATGAAAAAATTATCGGCCCCATGATGGAGGGTTTGAAGGCTGCATGTCTTGATCAAAAAATTGTTGTGCCGGGTGGAGAAATCGCGGAAATTCCGGGACAAGTAAAAGGAACGATCTGGAACGCGACCGCGGTGGGAATTGTGGAAAAGTCGAAATTTATCGACGGCTCGAAAGTGAAGGAGGGTGACTCAATTTTGGGACTTCGCAGCGCCGGTTTCCGTTCGAACGGATTCAGTTTGGTTCGCAAAATACTGTCGGATAAATTCGGCGAGGATTGGGTTCATTCTTCTTACGGCGACGGTCGAACATGGGGAGAAGTTGTTTTGACTCCCTGTTTGATTTACCACCGCGCACTTTTGGGACTTTTGGGCGGGTATGGTGAAAAGCGGGCGATTGACGTGCACGCATTGGCTCACATAACAGGCGGCGGACTTGAGGCGAATGTGGAGAGAGTGGTTAAAGGAGGCCTGAAGCCTCTGTTCGATAACTTATGGGAGCCGCTTGAGATGATGACTAAGTTGATGGAAATGGGAAATGTTCCCGAGGCGGACGCGCGGACGACATGGAATATGGGAACGGGAATGGTTTTGATTATTGCTCCGGCTGACGAAGCGGCCGTGATCGCGGCTCTTCCGCAGTTTAAAGTTCAGAGGATTGGAAGGGTTGTGAAGTCACACGGATAATTCTATCTCGGGAAAGGCCTGGGTTGGATATAAGTCAAATTTTGCCGGGATTCCCGGCTGTTTGACATTTTATATCAATTCCCGGTATACTGTACTTATATGAAAATACATATTCCAAACAGCGTTTGGTTAGGAAATATTGATCCTTTTCTGGAAGGATTTGTCTCCACGAATCCCGATCAATTAAATATAACATTCAACAAAAAATGGATGTCCATACATCCCATGGTTTTATCTATGATTGCCGCGCTTGGCATTAAAACGGATCCGTCAAAGATAAAGTGTGAAACACTTGAAGCGACCTCGAAACATTATTTGGAAAGGATGAGGCTGTTTGATTTTTTGCGCGTGAAGTCGGGTATTAAAATGAAAGAGCATGAGCCGGCGGGAAGGTTCGTACCATTGAGTCAAATAAAGGATGGCGCGGCATTAACAAGATTTATTACGGATGTAACCCCATTACTGCACCTCGAACCGAAGCATGCCGAGCCCATACGTTACATAATGAGCGAGTTGATAAGAAACGTACTCGAACATTCCTTGTCTCCACATGGAGCCATTGTGTCCGCTCAATATTATAAAGAAAGCAATACCGTGCGCATCGGTATCGCCGACACGGGTATCGGCATTTGGAAATCAATAAATCAATCTTACAGTCCAAAGAATGATCTGGAAGCGATTCGTTTGGCCTTAACTCCCGGCATTACCGGTACAACCAGACGGGAAGGCGGGACGGAACAAAATGCGGGAGCGGGTCTGTTTTTTATAAAATCAATAGCCTCCGTCAACAGTGATTTTTTTGTTATTTACAGCGGCAAAGCAATGTATAAACTGCTCAAAAGAAAAACTAAAAAAATACGATTACATGTTGATCCTTTTGAGGACAGACATTCCAAAAAAGACAAGTTGCCGAATTGGGAAGGAACCGTTGTCGGTATTGATCTTTCATTAGATACAACGCAAGAATTTTCTCTGCTTTTAAAGCTGCTGAATGAAACTTTAAATAAAGCTGTGAGAGAAAGAAAAAAAGCGCGCTATAAAAAACCGCAATTTATATGATTCTAAAATTATTCAAACGGGTCGGCTCATTCGCCGAGAATAAAGATGTAGCCGCAGATATCAGATTAAATAAACTGATTCCGGCATTGGAGAAAAATAAAGATATCATTTTGGATTTTGAAAAAATCGAAGGAGCCACGCAATCATTTATACATGCCCTTATTAGTGATTTGATGAGAAAATATGGGAACGGCGTATTGGATAAAATTCAATTCAAATCATGTAACGACACTGTAAAAGGTATCATTTCGATTGTGGTTGATTACATGCAGGAAAGCGATTAAGGTTCATGGGATTGGAAGGGTTGTGAAAGTTTAACAGGTTTGGAAGCCACCGCGCGGTGGAATTACAGGTGTCACTTGACAAATATGAGTTATTTGTTAGAGTACCCCCTATGTCAATTGATAAAAATCATATTGCAATCGGCTTGGGAGCGGCCGCATTAGTGTGCGGGCTTTCCAAATGTCCGGACGAGTTTAAAGGCGAAGGTATTAAACCGGCTAAAGTCAGTAATCCTGTTACTAAACGGCAAAGAGATATAGGTATTGATTGGAGAATTATAATCGACAGTTTGGTTGAAGATGCGAAAGAAGATGATGAAGAACAGACGGAATTAACGGTTGAAGTCCCCGTCGGAGAAGACGGTAATATTCCCGCAGATTTTCTCTTTGGCAGAGCAATTCGGGACTGTATTGAGTCGAGTGGGGAGTTAAAATGTATCGGGGGATTAGGAACGGGTATACAATCCTGTTTCGGAGTAGACTCGGCCGTCGCAAAACTGCCCATTTTTGTTGACTCCACAGTCGTAATTTCAACTGGGTCGCAGGTGATCATGCCTCTCGTTCTCACCGGGGACACAGAGGATAATTTTCAGGAGTATGAGTATAACTCACATAACCCCGACGCAAGCCGTGATCAGCTTAATCAATTATGTAGGGACGCGGTTCAATTATATCTGGATTCGGAAGAATTCGACCCTGATGGCAGTGGCCTGGCTGTCGAGTATACCAATAGGGCATATGACTTGTTTGACCTCCAAGATGAGTTTATTGAGCTTGTGGGCCAGTCGGGTCTTGAATTAGTGGATTTGGGTGGAACTGAGCAGATCATGTGGCTTAACCAGGAGAAAGTTCGGGTGGGCTATTCTTTTGCTTTCGTACGTACCGATCCGATTCCGATGTATTCTTGGGGGCTGACCGTGGACTTTGCAATCGGTGATGAGTCTGAGTCCTGGCACTTCTTCCCCGGAGCCGATGAAGCGCTTGAATTTCTGTGGGATGCGGAGTAATTTTTTCAGGAAAAATTAAGGAAAATTTCAGGATTATTTAAGGTCTTTGTGGTTTAGTGGCTTCATGGAAATGGAAACGCTAAACATCAAAGATGAGAGATATCCGGAGAGGCTTGGGGCGATTTTTGAGCCGCCGGAAAATTTGTTTTACTGGGGGAATTTGGATTGTTTGGCGAAAAAGTGTGTGGCGATTGTGGGGACGCGCATGGCGACGGCATACGGTGAAACGCAGGCTTTCAATATTGCCAAGGAGCTGGGCGGAGGCGGGATTTGCGTTGTGAGCGGTCTTGCCTTTGGAATTGACGCGGCGGCGCACAGAGGCGCGCTGGCTGGCGGCGGAGCGACAATTGCGGTTGTCGCGCAGGATTTG
>CAYIRB010000009.1:0-19942 GCA_964365765.1 uncultured Candidatus Peribacteria bacterium | reverse complement strand
TCAAAATCGACAATCCCAACTTTAAAAAAGATGCTTGTGCCTGCGAAGGCCACAGCGGCTCTGCCGCTAAATCCAAAAAGAATTGCTCCTGCGGCTCATGCTAAAACCGGTTCTGATAGACCACGACGACTCCTTCACATTTATACTTGCGCGCTACATCGAAGACGCCTGCGGAGTTTTTCCGACCGTCCTGAATCACCGTAAAACCACCCATGAAGAAATTAAAAATCTTCAGCCCACTCACATAATTCTCTCACCCGGACCCGGCAACCCGACAAATCATTCCGACTTCGCCATCGGAAACGAAATTATTAGTGAATTCAATCTTCCAATCCTCGGCGTATGCCTCGGCCATCAAGGAATTTGCGCCCACTTCGGCGCGAAAATCACACACGCAAAGCGTGTGCTTCACGGTAAAAAATCACTCATCACTCACAACAATAAAGGACTCTTCAAGAACATCCCTTCCCCTTTAACCGTCATGCGATACCACTCACTTGCCGCAATCAATCTTCCCGAAGAACTCGAAGTCACCGCTTTCGCCGACGACGGTGCAATCATGGCCGTGAAGCACAAAACCCGCCCCATCTTCGGAGTCCAATTCCATCCCGAATCGGTTGGAACGGAACACGGACTGAAAATTATTGAGAACTTTTTTGCAGAAAGTCTGCCCGGGCAGACCTGTTAATTAAGGAAATTTTTTTGTCACAAACCCGACCTGTCTGCTTTGTTATACCAAATATACAAATAGACCTCAACAACAATGCACGGGAAATCTTCCCTCTCCTTTCACAGCAAATGGTCATCTCTTAATCAAAAATTTCTTTACTGTTCCAGTTTAGCCAAAATAGCCTTCACTTCATCGGAAACGTGACCGCCATCTTCCATGAAACTCATTTCATTCGTACAAAGACTTCCGCCATCCGTGCTATCAACGTGACCGCCGTCCATTAATTCAGGTGATTTCATATTTGCTTGGATTAAAGCAACAGTACTATATACGACCGGCATCATTGACGGCAAGCAAACTTTTTCGCGAAAAGTCTGCACGTGCAAACCTGTAAACTTTGCATCATGGAAGCTGAGCCAAATCCGTGATCTGCAACTTCGTAGATTTTATCGCCAATCGCAGTACCAAATCACGATAAAAATCAGTTTGTCCACCCAGCCCCATTAGGCTAGACCCATTGCCATACTTGTATTCCACCAAACATCTGCGAATAATTGTCATTATCTCATCCTTATCATCCGCCTGCATTAAAGCATCGGCACAGTCATCCAACAATTCTTGATAAAGTGCCTTGGCTCTTGCTATTTTACGATCGTTTAATGCATTATTTGCGTTCAATCCGTAAGATACGTACCTATTTGTCCCATACCTCTCTGTTTTTACCTTCAAATCAGCTTCAAACTTTTCCGGAGTAAATACTTCAATTCGCTTCGGCTGACGTCTCTTGAACTGCAGCAATTTTTCCAAAGGTTCAGATGCATTCACGTCAATTCCCAAAGATTCAATTTTGACGCGCACCATAAGTAAAACCTCCAAAACACTTCGCGCAAGAACTTCGCTTGATTCCATTTCATCAGGCACAGTAAACCACAAAACATCAACCGCATCAGAATCAGGCACACGCTTTTGTTCACGAAGTTGCTGAAGTTGAATCAAACCACGATCGCGTATTCCCTGCGGAATAACAATCACAAGTTGAGATTTTTCGAAAGATTCAGCCATAATTCGAACGGAATTTCTAACACCTCCGCGCAAATCCACCGCATTTTTTTCCTCTAAAATATCACATTCAGGCACGCCTTTTTTCATAAACCACTCTTTTTGCATTTCCCAACCTGCTTTAGACATTTTTGGATCAAAAGCGTCGCAAGCCACCATAATTAACTCGACTTTGCCACTTCTATAAAGTTCCAATGCGATTTTCATTGACTCAATTGAAGATTCATCCAGCACATCGGGATTTTTTTCATCAACCCAATGAATAATCGGAAAAACCACCTTCATCCTGTCGTTATTGAGTTTTTCAGGAGAAAATGCCTGCCCATCCAGCAAAACGCCAGCTTGTTCTTTGAAAGATTCTAAGAGATTTAATTTCATATTTTAGCAATCATAATGCCACCACTCGGACGGATTCCCTTTGCAACCTGCGGCTGTCATGGCTTCGTTCAATGTGTACCAGTGATTTTCACTCATATTGTTACCAAAAGTAAAAGTGGACGGATGAGCCGCGCGTGAAAAATTGTCATATCCGGTTGGCATCTCAAGAGCTCGTCCGTTTCCATCCGCAAGAGTCAGATCAATGGCGTAACCACTGTTATGTTTGGATCTTCCAGGAGCCGCAATGTATCCGCCACATTTTGAAGGATTTGAATCACAACCGTACGAGTTCCAAAGTAAAGTCTGAGCCGCGGCCGGTCTATAACAGTCCCAAGCCATTAATTTCCATTCCGGAAAACCGTGAGCTTTCAAGTATCGGTCGGCAACCTCAATCCTTCCGGCGGCGCTTTTATTCATTTTACAAACACCACTAAGCTCTTTGTCGCTCGCCGGATAAACAACCTGACCCGTGAAATTATTTGCAGTCGCATAAGGTTTACTAACCACCAAATCGTGCACATAAGTTCGCAAGTCCACCAAAGTATTATCGGCCGCCTCGCTTGTTTCAACAGTGGCTACAGCCACCGCGCTTCCAAACAACAATGTTGATGCTAATTTTTTCATGAAAACCTAATATTTTTAAAACCTTCGTGCTCTAAAGAAGGAGCGATTCCAGTATTAAAAAATTTCACGGCAAGCTCATCGGCACAATCCCTTGCTGTTTCCCGCCTTGTGGCAGTCAACAAATCACCCCGAATCTCAGTGACAAGACCGGCATCATGTATTGAAGCAATTACTTCGAAAAGATGCCCGTCATTTTCAACACCAGAAGTATCCATTGTAACCGTGTTCCAATCCGCAGGTGGGATAATCTCTCCCTCTGCTGTTCGTTCAAATTTCATGCGCATATTCAAGCATGAATTCCTCATTCTGTCAAACAACAAAAAAGATCCCAAGTGTTCAATAGCGCTTTCAGCATCAGATGAGAGCTTAGAGTAGAAATTCGTCCGTCACCGGATTCATGCCTTGCCTTGCAAGTTACCCTGCAAAACAATCTGTCCTTCACTTTTTCTCGGAGACAAATCCCCTCCGAAACGAGTTAAAGGTGCCCGCGAATCTTTGGGAGGACTCGCAAACAGGCTTATTATTGCTATTGAAACTTGGGAAGCAGCTGGCGTGAAAGGTTTTTTAGGCCTTTGGCACCATGTTCTTCCCCCGTTTCCGCCGTCAGTGTCAATGAGCGCATCTTGTAAATATACGCCTAAATGCAAATAAAGTCAAATGCTGTTTTGCTGCAGAGTGCGAAGAAAGACTCCTTTACTTTAAGATTTCTCTAACTTGATCAACCACCTTGGGCAAGGGTTGGGGCTGAGCGAGTTTAGCCGTCTCTTTAGCCATCTCGTCCACAGCCTTTACGGCACCTTCCAAACCGAACTGAACCACCAACACGTCAAAGGCCTTTCTTGCAACAAAAGTGATGGGAACGGGTTTAGCAGCTTCAAGGCCCTTGGTTAAGACCTCGGAAGCTCGTTTTAATGCGTCCGTCGCTGCTTTATCCACTACTTTAAGTCCAAAACGTTTTCACGAGGCTGTTGTAGGCCTCAGCAGCCACTTTAGGAAGCGCTTTTTCCTGAATAACTTCTTGAATAAACGGTTTACGCTCCGGTTGTGCTGACGGTACTTCTGCCATAAAATTTATGTTTAAGAATCTTAACATTGTAACATAAATCAAGGAATCGAGCAAGGATTGTTGGCCGCGCTGCATCTAATCTTATTCCTCTACAATATCATCCAGATCGTACAAGGTAACCATAATTGCTGTTCAGCATCTCCATCATGGCAACATTCAAATCGATTCCCTTTCCATGAGCCTTAAGGTTACGGAATTATCATCACACTCGCTTAGAGCCTAAGTTGACGTAATTAAGAAAAGTAGTTTCGTCAACGACAAGCAGGAAAACATTCCAGAAATCACACAAGGGCAGCAATTATATCAAAACAACAGGTTCAAACCAAGAATTCCGACTGGACAAATCCAAGGGTGCGTGCGTACTCATATTTCGACCCCGCCGGAGACGCCAAGTTGACACTCAACAAAAATCTGGTAAAATTCGCCGCACTAAACAATTTATGAGAGAATCAAGCGAAATTCCTGAAAATGACACGATTCCTGACCTGATAGACGCAGTGCCACCCGCTCCAAACTTCGCCGGAAAAAAACTGCGCGGGCCTCAAATCGCTGCGCTTACGGGCTTTTCAAGCTGGTTTGACGGTGATGAGCAAAATGAAGGAAGTATAAAAATGGGACACGTGATCATACCAATGGGCTCGGGAAAAACCGCGCTCGGAGTTCTATTCGCGAAAGAAGCCATCGAAAAAACCGGTCAAAAAGTGCTTGTCCTTAGCTGGTCGAATAACACCGCGCAAGGTTTCTATACCGCCTGTACGGACCATATGTCGGCAAATCCATCATCCCACCTTATTCCCGACCTCGCTCTGGGTGGAAGAAAAGCTGACGCGTCGGCAAACTTTATTGTCTCAAACTTCACCGCCACGAACAATTGGCCGGATCTCTCGGAAGTCGGATTGATATTGGTTGACGAAGCTGACATCAACGGTCTGTCGCTAAACAGATCCGCCGGACTCACGGCAATCGCAAGAGATTTCGGTATTCCGATTGTGGCTTTAAGCGCCACCGACCAACTGGCAAGCCGAAAGTGCATCGAGGAAGTCTTTCCCGACGAACTGATTTATATGGGTATGCCAAATTCTTTAATACCACTGAGGGAACAAGGTTTGGTTCCCGAAATGGATTTTTATGACATCGAACTTAAAGCAAATATACAGATAAGTGCAAGCGGCGAAGAAATTTCCGACGAAGAGACGGGAACTCTCCTTGGCCAAGGATGGAATAGACAAATTTTAGACTTCTATGAAACACATATCCGCGGGAAAACTCCCGCTCCAAAAACCGCCTTCATTTACAAAAACAACTCCTTACTCGAAGACCTGATAAGCCAAGCTGAAAAAAGAGGGATTAAACTCGCAAAACTCACGGGTGATGAAGATCAAGCCGATTTCGAGAGAATCAAAGCGGATCTGGAAAGTGGAGCGATTGACGGTGTCGCAGGTAGTAGAAAACTGGGAAGAGGAACCGACATTCCATGCATAGATACGGTTTTCGATTCTCAACTTACAAAATCCCCGCAACTTTTCTGGCAAGGAAAAGGACGAGCGTTTCGACTCAACTACAGACAAGAAGACAAACGTTGCGCTTTATATAACTTCATTCCTTGCGAAGTAACGGTGGAAAATAAGGGCCCTGCCGACAAGCACGAGGGACCCCTGACCCATGGGAGTTACTTTGACCCAAACTATTATGATAGAAATAGAAAAACCGGGCGAAGCACATCACTGCGAGGAAGCGCGCATTACAGACTCGATAATCTGACGGACATTCGGAGCAGCCGTGAAGTCATGCAAGAAAAACGGGACTACCGCGGAAAACCGCCGGATTTTATTTCTTTCTCCGAACTTTTAGCTCGAAAAATAGCAGGCATTCAAGAAGAAACCGCTGAAAGAATTTTCTTTGTAACCGGAAGGCGGCGTTGGTCCGATGAGGAGCGGGAAGAAATGGAAATGGAGCCCGACAAGCCGATGCTTTGGGCTGATAAAATGACCCGCTCCGAAGAGAGAGATAATTTAATAAAGGCGATAGCCGAGGACGATGTCGCAATGGAAAAATTGCTGAAAGCCAACCTACCCGTCATTCAAGCGATTGCCGCCTTACTTAGCGAAAAACCCGAAATACGGGATGAATTGGTGCAAATGGGTCTGCTGAAACTTATGGCGAGCATAGAACGATATGACATTTCACAGAGAGTACGCTTGATCAGATACACAATACGGACATTGTATACAGCCATGTGGCGTCACGCCATACAGTACGATACGATTTCAAATTTGGATGTGACAGTTACCTCTCACGAAAAAACCGATCGACTCAAAGAGTGGAAAAACGATGGAAAAATGCTTGACCGACGCGAAAGAATAAAAGCCCTGCATCTTAAGATGGCAGTCGCTACCGACAACCATTTATCTCAATTGGAAAATCTGGCGAACGGTACGGCGGAAGAAGCGGCAAGTGACAATAACTTATCTACCGAAGCTCCGGACATGGAGGATGCTCATACCGTTGGCGAAGGAGTGGAAATTATCAGAAACTTGATTGAGTCTTCCATAGAGGTACGCAACAGTTACGTTCTCAGCAGAAGATTCGGCCTTCAAAACGCCGGCAATCCGGATGGTGAGGAGTCTACCCACGAGGAAATAGGATCTGATATGGGCTTGAGTAGGAGCCGCGTACAATATATCGAAAAAACTGCACTTCGTTCCTGGAGAAATACATACGAAGCCGCCATTGCTAAAAAATTATCCCCGCAGGCGGTCGCTGTAGATGTGCTAAAGGGGAAAATTTCCGGCGGCGATTTTATCACACAACTGAAAACACATATCCAAAGTCAGTACCCTGACATGTTTATGCGGCTAAATGAACAAAAATGGACAGTCGAAGCGATTCGATCGGAAGTGCAAACACTAAGGGTTGAGTTGAAAGGTCTTCGCACAGCAAGGTCGAGAACCTTGAACTCGGCATTAACCGCCACAATGGACGAAGATACGAGAATATTATTCGATAAATTCCGGTCACTGGAGAGTAAAATCACGCATACTCAAAATGACATCTCCTGTCTGAATGGAGTGCTCAAGAGTTTATTCGCCGAATGAAATGTAATTTACGAGCCACCCTTTACTGTGGGAAAAACACCGTCACCTCCGGTACGACAATTCCATCAGGATTTATGCCAACCCTTTGAATTTACTCCGCTGGTTTTTTATAAAATTCAGATATAAGTTGTGCGTATTTTGTTGAAGGAGGAAGAATCTCATCTATGCTTATATCTACTACCCTATTTCCAATCACTACTTTTTCAAGAACAGTACCTTTTGCTTGTGCCATTAAAGCAATAGCCATTGGACTATCGTATGCAATTAGCCTTGATTTGATGTCTGTTTCTCCGTAAGCACCGATTGTGAATTCTTTTTCTTCTTCGTCACCATCCGGTGAGACTAAAGTTACTCTGACGGTGTTTCCAATGCGAACTAAAGAGGATTGTTCGCTTAGTGTTAGTACTACTGCGGTGCTTATTGCCTCTCGTATTTCCTGTAGTCTTCTGGATGATATTTCCAAGTTTTTTTTTGCCTCATCGTAACCAGCATTATCATGCCAATCACAGTTTATGCCAGCAGCTTCACCCACTTCGGAACCAGCACTTCGTACCTTTTCTTTTAACTTCTTTTCTTTTTCTTCGAGTCGTTGTAATCCTTGTTCGGTACAAAATAGCGACATAGAACTAAATATTAGTGGGGTTCGGTAACTTCAAATTTTCAATGAAAGTTCTATTCTCCTCAAGCGTCAAATTACCGTTAACATAAACGTCCGCCATACTCATTACTTGACTTAAACGGCAACCATCCGGACTCGGGTCAAAAAACTCTCTGTCGATATCTCCAAGAATCCTTTGCCTCTCAGTGTGGTCGATATTTCTCATACGCAATTGAACGCGTCGAATACGTTCCTCCGTGTCCGTTTCAACGCCAATGAGTACAAAATCTCTTACAAATTTTCTCAGAAGATCTATCTCTTCTGAATTTCTCATCCCATCCAATACGAATCTATCAATTCCTCCCATAACTACTTTTTGTATGGCTAATCTTGCCAAAATGTCCCTAGAATTATCACGTCTCATTTGGTTTGCCATTCCAAAGTAATCATCACGAGTTGGTTTCATTATTCCATGTGAGTGTAATTCATCTTTAATGAAATCCGAAAATGAAACCACCTGATATCCATGCTGTTTGAAAATATCTCCAGCGGTTGATTTTCCTGAAGCTATTCCGCCTATTAATCCCAGGTGTGGTGCTACGAATACGCTTCGTATGGTGACTATTCCCTTGTCGATGTCTTCTCTTCCAACAACGTTAGCGCAAAGATCAACACAGTTTTGTACTTCTTTTCCCGGTGCAAGCTCAAATTCTGACCGATCGGCTTGGACGCCGGAGAATTCATTCAGAATAAACATCAAAGCCTGAAGTGTTTCAAGCAAGGCCGGATGCTTTGTGGTTCTATAGTAATCCAATAGAATCGGAAAAGCTTTTTCGACGGGCATTTTTGCAAAATGAATGTGTCTTTTCTTGTCAGAAAGCGCATTTTGTGTATCTCTTTGTACGTTTTCTTTTAAAAATTGTGTGTGTAAATCTCTATCCACTGTTCTGATGTGATAAACGGAAATCGGGCATAGACATGAATATCCTATTTCCCCAGATCCATCTTTTATGAGCGAAAAGTGCGCAAATCTGGCTACTACCTCTTCACTGGATCCATAAAAGTAGTTTTCTTCCCCCTCACTCGTTCCCCAATTCATTACTCTTTGCATGTCATCGGAGATTTTCAGTTCAGCGTTTAGATCATGCGCGATTGCTTGTATTTTTGAATGTACCAAATTAAATGCTGAAACAGTCAGCTTAAAACTGGATCCATTATTTTTAAAGTTGATGCAATTTGCGGTTAAAAAATCTATTATCGCTTGAATTGCATTAGGATTTGTAATTTCGAAGGTAACATTATCTCGCAACAAATCTGATAGAGTTGTTACATCTTCCCTCCCAACCAATGAACCTAGGTCTTTGGTAAATGTTACCAAATGTCTCTGTATTTCATGAATTAATCCAGTCTTGGCATGAATTGTGATTTCGGATTCTTCTAGTGATGCAGGCTCTATATTGATGATATCTGAAAGTGGTGTTGGATTGCCGTTCACGTTAATTTTCAATGTTTCTTCATAGCCTAATTCTACTTTGTTCTTTAAACGTGAGTGTGTTCTATCTACAAACTTAGGTAGAAAAAATGCTACAAACACTCTGGCAAGTGCTGTGGTTAGACGTGCTTCTTCCATGGAGTGTAGCTCGATTCCGTCTGGGTCACGGTAAGTAAGGATACCGTTGAGTTGCATAATCCTTCCGCACTCTTTTGCTAATCTGTGTATGCCGGAATATCCACCTCCGTAACTGAAACATTCGTGCGCAACTGCTGATAAATTTACCGCACTTACGGATGAGTCTTCAAAAGGTAAGTTTGTCGATCCATCACCGACAATGTACTCTATTTTTACATCAGTCGAGCCTACAGTCTCTTTTACTCGATCAAATATGTCAGCAATAAGGTCAAAAACGACAATTTCCGGTCTTTCATTTGGAGGAAAACTTCGTTCCACGCAACGAACTATCTCTGCTAAAGCAGTGCCAGCCCCAGGGCCAATCTCCAGAATTTTGCCACTCCTTAATTGGTCCACATAAGCAATAATGTCAGCTTTTTCACTAGCTGAACCTGCAATACAGTCTAAATATTCATTTGTTGATTTGCTATGTTGATCTATCATACTTCAAGCTTTTTGTGGTTCAACATACAGCTTTTATGATATTTGTCAATGTTTTTGGCGGAGCGGGCTTTACATAATTTAGGAAAGTCGACGATGAAACTTATCGAAAACCTCAAAGTTCGAATCGTTTTAACACCACGAAAAAGAACCGCCCACACGTCAAACGATTTCTTGTAACAAAGCTTTGACCGCCGGTTAAACATTCGATACATTGTGTAACACATAGTCGCCACATACAATATATTGTGGTGACATGCGATTTCCCCACTAAATATCTGTCGGCTCAGCCGGGAGGCTTTTAGTCCCTCTTATTCGTTTTCAACCACGCACCACCATGGCTCAACCGGTCACCCTCCCCGAGCCGATTGCCGCGACTTCCATCGCGCAACCGGAAGTTACAATCAGCCGTCCGAAAACGGCGAACACGCCGAAGGCGCTACCCCGAGGCTTAAAAGTTTCGAGACGTTTCACAAAACCGAACATTAATGCTTTGGATAGCGTGAAGTATGAAAAACGTGTTTCAAGAATCGCCGAGCCGAACGGGAAAGTGGTATTTGAAATGCGGGACGTTGAAGTGCCGACCGCGTGGTCTCAACTCGCTACCGATATAATCGCCCAAAAATATTTTAGAAAAGCCGGCGTGAACGGCGGCGGAGAAACAAGCGCGAAACAAGTGGTTTACAGAGTCGCGCACAGCATTCGTCAATTCGGCGAGGCACAGGGCTACTTTGCGAGCAAGGAAGACGCGGATACTTTTGAAGAAGAACTTTCTTATATATGCATAACTCAGCGAGGGGCTTTCAACTCCCCCGTCTGGTTCAACTGCGGACTCGCGCTTTACGGAATAAAAGGCGACAGCGGAAATTTCGCCTGGGACTTCGAGCTCGGAAAAATCGTGGAAATAGAAAACGCCTACTCAAGACCGCAATGCAGTGCCTGCTTCATTCAAAAAGTGGATGACTCTTTAATGGGAATTTTCGAACTCGCGAAAAACGAAGCCAGGCTTTTCAAGTACGGCTCGGGAACGGGTTCCAACTTTTCAAAAATCCGATCCAGACAGGAAAATCTTTCCGGCGGAGGAATTTCCTCCGGACTTATGTCATTCCTTGAAGTTTTGGACAAAGGCGCGGGCGCGATCAAATCCGGCGGTACAACTCGAAGAGCCGCGAAAATGGTGACTCTCGATATCGACCACCCTGAAATTCGAGACTTCGTGAATTGGAAAGTCGAATCGGAAAAAAAGGTGAAAATATTAATCGACGCCGGCTACGACGGCGACTGGCGCGGCGAAGCTTACCGCACCGTTTCCGGACAAAATTCCAATAATTCCGTGCGCGTTACGGACGAGTTTATGGAAAAGGTTGAAAACGGCGGAAAATTCTGGACCACATTCAGAACCACGGGTGAAAAACATGAAGAAATTGACGCTCAAGAAATTTTTGACGACATTTGCAAAGCGGCATGGTCTTGCGCCGACCCGGGTCTGCAATTCGACACCACAATAAACAAATGGCACACCTGCCCGAACACCGACCGAATCAACGGATCAAACCCTTGCTCGGAATACATGTTCCTGGACGACTCGGCCTGTAACCTCGCCTCTATAAATTTAATCAAATTCCTGCGTGAAGACGGGAGTTTTGACATTGAAGCCTACAGGCACACGGCGAGAATTCTATTCATGGCTCAGGAAATTTTGGTGGATTTTTCTTCTTACCCGACAGCGACCATCGCGAAAAACAGCCATGACTACAGACCTCTCGGGCTCGGTTACGCCAATCTCGGAACTCTTTTGATGATGATGGGCATCGCATACGACAGCGAGCGCGGCCGTGAAACGGCCGCGGCATTGACTGCCATAATGCACCTCCACGCCCTCACCGTTTCGGCTGAAATGGCGGCGGTTATGGGAACTTTCGAAGGATACGAGAAAAATAAAGAACCTATGCTTAAAGTAATGAAAATGCACCGCGACGCGGCTTACAAAATCGACTCCCAACATTGCCCGAAAGACCTTTACGACGCGGCCTGCCAAGACGGCGAATCGGCGGTTGAGATGGGTAAAAAATACGGGTTTAGAAACGCGCAGGCGACAGTGCTTGCACCGACCGGCACAATCGGTCTTTTAATGGACTGCGACACCACCGGCATCGAGCCCGAATTCTCAATCGTTAAATGGAGAAAACTCGCGGGCGGCGGATACTTCAAGATAATCAACAAATCAATTCCGGAATCACTTGTAAGACTGGGATACAACGAAGTGGAAATTCAAGAAATAATCGACTACGTACTTGGACACGCGAGTATCGCGGACGCTCCACACATCAATCCGACCGCGCTGACAAAACTCGGCTTCACGGACGAACAAATAAAGGAAGCTCAAAAACACATTGAAAGCGCGAGGTCTTTGGACGAATGGACCCCTCACCTGAATCCGAAAAATCTGGAATCAAAAAACATGAGCAAAGCGCAAATTGCGGACGTGAAGCTTTACATTGAAGGCGCCCAAACGATGGAAGGAGCGCCTCATCTTAAAACAGAACATTTTTCAATTTACGACTGCGCGAACAAGTGCGGCAACGGAAGCCGATATATTGAACCGATGGGACATATAAAGATGATGGGCGCGGCTCAGCCATTCCTCTCCGGAGCGATTTCCAAAACGGTAAATCTTCCAAAGGAGTCAACCTACGCCGACATCAAAAAAACTTATTTGGAATCCTGGAAGCTCGGCGTAAAAGCAATCGCGCTGTACCGCGACGGAAGCAAACATTCGCAACCGCTTTCAAACAACAGCGGCGCGGCCGTCCTACCCGAAGCTGCAATACTAAGAGGAAACAAGGTTTCCCTTCCGGCAAAACGAAGAGGAATCACAATAGAGACCAGCATCAGCGGGCAAAAAATCTATTTGCGAACAGGTGAATACGACGACGGCTCGCTGGGAGAAATATTCATTGATTCCTTCAAAGAAGGCGCGTCATACAGGAGTCTCACCAACTGCTTCGCGGTGGCTGTTTCAATCGGCCTTCAATACGGCGTACCGCTTGAAAAGTACGTGGACTCATTCACATTTACCCGATTCGACCCGAGCGGATTCACAAGCCACCCGAACATTAGAACCTGCACATCGCTTGTCGACTTCATCTTCCGCGTCCTCGGCATGGAATACCTCGGCCGCACCGACTTTGTGCACGTGCAACCCGAATCGACTCAAGCTAGCGAAAACGCAATCGGCGGAAAGATAAAAGAAGCGATGATGAATGAAGCCGTCGCGTCGGGACCCGAAGAACCTGCAAAAACCGCGGTGACCCTTGATTCCCAACTTTCCAACATGATGGGCGACGCTCCGGCCTGCTCCACCTGCGGCCACATCACCGTGCGCAACGCATCTTGCTACAAATGCCTGAACTGCGGTTCAAGCATGGGTTGCAGTTAGTCACACAAATGTCGGCTACCAAAATACCCCCGCTCCCCGCCGGGGTATTTATTTGCTTGACTAAATAAACCTTAATCCCTACAATCCCCAAGTAAATTCTTTAGATTGGAACATGGTAAACGCAAACAGTCACACACACGGATTAACGGACGCGCCGGCTTGGAGACCGAAGTCCAAACAGTGGAAGCGCAAAAATAAGGCGAAATTAAAAGACGCGGCGCTGACTTTACAGGATAACCTTAAAGCAGCTCTTGCAAAAGGTAATGAGTAAATTTCTGCCCGGGCAAACCTGTTAATTCTAGAGGTATTGCCTCCAGTCCGGTCACACGCTAAAGTTCCACCATGGGTCTTTTTTCTTTTTTCAAACGCCGCAGAAAAACATTCGAGCCCGGGTTCAGGAGCTACAAAAGCAGTCTGAGACTCATCAGAAGGAAAGCGATAGTTCCGAAACACAACTATTTTGATAACGCGCAAAGCGGCAAGCCGTCAAGAAACATTCGACGATTCGAGGCCTTTAAAGCCAGAGCTTCTCTTTACACTAAAATATTTATCGCTGTCTTTCTTTCGGGAGCGGCGGTTTACGTGATTTTTTTCACGGATTTCTTCACAATCGCAAAAATCGAAATAAAAGGCGGGCAGGAAACTCTGGAAGAACAAAAAATCGTCAACGATTACCTTCAGGAATATCTGGGCGGAAACATTTTGGCTTTCAACCCGAACACGCACGAAGAAAATTTGATGAAAGATTTGAACTATTTGAAGACCCTCCAAATTTACAGAGTCCTTCCGCGCACGGTCATCGCAAAACTTGAAACGTACCCGCCTGCCGCCAACATTAAAATCGACCGGCCCGACGGTTCAAGCCGGTTTTACGTTGTGAACGAGCTCGGCTACACCTCGAATATCGGCGTAGCCAACGATACTCTTCCAACAATCGCCATGGACGTGACTGGAACCGATCTGGAAATTACGGAAGACCCGCAAATCAACGCTCAAATTATTCCGGCCGACGCCTTGAAATCGATCATCGAATCAAAAACGGGTTTCGAGGGTAAATTCAATCTGCAAATTTTGGAAACCGAATATTTAAAGCGCGCGCGCGAGCTTCATTTTTACACCGAACTTCATTTTTACGTTTGGATAGACATGACTCAAGACATCGACACCCAATTGGCCAAAATGAAAAAAGCTCTCACCAAGTTGAACATCTACGAAAGTCCTCTCGAATACATCGACCTCCGTATTTCCGGTCGCGACGGTGAAAAAGTGATTTATAAACTTAAAGAATAAAATTTATGAGATTAAAAGAAAGAAGGCATCACATAGTTATCCAAGCTATAAGAAATTGGTTATTAGATTCAAATGTACAGTTAGAAGCGGTTATAGTTACGAATGAGATTAGAAAAAACTTAACAGAATTCGCGCCAGAGGAAATAAATGGAGTTATCAAGTATCTCTTTGGTAAAGAGTATCTAGCCCCTTATACAGAATCAGATAAACATAGTTTGGAAAAACTTAAGCTAACATTTAGCGGATTAGAAAATTGGATATTTCCTGAGGGATTTGATAATCAAAATAAAATATTTCTATCACACGCAAGTGAAGATAAAAAATTTGCAGCAATAATCAAAAATGGGTTGGTGGAACTGGGATTTAATGTTTTTTTAGCACATGAAGACATACCAGGAACTAGTGAATGGCGAGATAGACTAATTACTGAGTTATCAACAAGTGGATTATTTATTGCATTAAGAACTCCAAATTATAACGGCAAAGCTTATACAGAACAGGAATGTGGATTTGCGTTAGCCCAGAAGAAAAGAGTATTAACGCTATTCATTGGAACAAAAAGCAAGGACGGCGGATTCTGTAGCGCGTTCCAAGGTGGTGAATTTGAAAAAGAAGATTGTCCTCAAATTATAGATTATTGCAAAAAACAGATTGGGTTTAACTAACCTAAATACCAAAAATAGTGGATTAAACGAACGATCACAAATAATCCTCCAACAGGAAGCACTACATATAGGAATAAAAGCCAAATACAACCCCAAAACCCATCGGCTGTAACTAAATTTTGATTCTTATTATTTTTCAGATCTAAATTATCTTTGCCCGAATATTGTTTCCAAAAAAAATATTGTTAGAATTGATGCAGATGAAATTAGAGAACTCTTACCAAAAGAACTTTATAATGGAAAAAATGCACACATCGTACAAAAAGCAGCCTCTAAAGGAGTTGATAAATTATTTGACCATGTAATTGATAAAAATAAACATTTTATTTTAGACGGAACGTTTGCAAGTTACGAAAAAGTTAAAAAGAATATAGAAAGAGTTGTAAATCACAAACGAGAAGTTGAAATTTGGTACATATTCCAAGAACCATCAATAGCGTGGGAATTTACGAAAAAGAGAGAGGCATTGGAAGGAAGGCGCATTACAAAAAAAGAATTTATTGAGGCGTTTTTTCCGCGCAGGAAAATGTAAACAAAATTAAAAAAGAATTTGGAGAAAATATAAAAATTTACTTGGCAATTAAAAATTATGATAATATAGGACTAGAGAAGTTGGAATTGAATATCCAGAACATTGACCCATATCTAAAAAAGAGGTACAATACTAATTCGATGGAAAAGTTATTAAAATAGACATAATGAATCCAATCACAACAGCCAATGAATATGTAAACATGTCATCCGCCGACAAAAAGCGGATGGTAAAACATGTACTTAGGAAGGCGAATGAAGATCAGTTGGCTTTAATAAAAAGATACGATAAAGCTGTGGCCGAGAATAAAATTCAGCCCATTGATTAGTCATAACTACAAAACCATACTTAATATTTATTCTAACTAAATTTTGTGCTACACTAAGCTAAGCAATATAAAAACAAAGCATGACGGACGAGAACTCACAGATCGAAAAGGCGCTCAGAATGGTTGAAACGGCGGAGGCGAATTTGAAGTCGGCGAAACAAATTTTGGAGAAACTTGCGCCGGAGCACGCGAAACGCTCGGGCGAACCTGTTGATTTGGAGGCCAGAGAAGAGGGCGACACGCAAATAGTCGAGGGCATTTTTGACGGACAAAGCATGGTGGGACCGAACGGAAAAAATTATCCGGTTCCGGCAAACTACGCCAGCAAATCCAAATTGCTGGAAGGCGACAAACTTAAACTGACGGTCATGTCGAACGGCGCTTTTTTATACAAACAAATCGAGCCGGCGGCTCGCAAACACATCAAGGGAACATTAATCAAGGAAGACGGTCAATTTAAGGTTTTGACGCCGAACAAAACATATAAAGTTTTACTGGCTTCGGTGACTTACTACAAAGGAAACGTGGGCGATGAAGTCTCGATTATCGCGTCCGAGGACGACAATTCCAGCTGGGCGACCATCGATGCCTTGATTCCGCATTTGGGCGGGCAAAATTACAGTGAGGTTGATAGTTTCTAGAAAATAAGATAATCTTCACGCAAGATTAAGGTTTATTCATGGATGACAGAGAAATAACAATCACACAGGCGCTGAATCAGATTCAGTCATGGCTTAACGCCGGTGAATTCGAAAAAGTCGCGCAAGGCTGTAAAGAAGTTCTGACATTGGAACCCTCAAATCAGCGGGCATTGGCTTTAATGAAACAAGCCGAAGAAAAAAAATTCGCTTCCACGGCGCCCACGGCGCCGCTACCAACAATTACACCCGTCAGCGCCGTACCTTCAAACGATCCGCTTATCGCGCATTTGCAAACGGCGGAAAGTCCCCGCGCCGAAGCTTTGAAAAAAGAAAAAATCACGCATCTTTTGGCGATGATTATTCCGGCCGTGCTGGTCGTCATCATCGGAAGCGGAGTTCTGTGGTATCTGTCAAACAGACAAACCGACAAAATTATAAAGGAGCTCGTGAATGAAACGCAGGAGGGAGATTATTTAACGCAAAACGAACAAAGGGTCGCCGATTTGACTCAAATGGGGCAGGTTTTGGAAAAATACAAAACGGAAAAAGGGGCTTACCCTTCTGTCAGTCAAGTTGATCTGGTGTTGAAGGACGGCCTGGGACGACTTCCGGTCGATCCGCGGCAAGGCGAAGTGGACAAAAGTGGAAAACCCTACGGCTATATCTACGCGGTCTATGATTCGAACAGAGATTATATCGTGTCCGCGATTTTTGAAGACAGCAAAGGCTACGCCTACCCTTGGAGCCGCGGAGACAGCGTCAGTCTTTATCCGGATTACAGGGACTTGAGCAAAAACAACGTTCACGCTATAACCGGAGACGGCAAAAGCGCCGTCCCTGAAGAGGAAGCGCCAAAACCGAAAGTAAAAGTGAGGCGATGAAATTTTCCTGGAAAAATTGCAAGAAACCCATTCTCGCCCTGGCGCCGATGGCCGGCTACACCGACTCGGCTTACAGAAGACTGGTGAAGTTCGTGGAACCGCGCGTAATCTGTTTTACCGAGTTCACAAGCGTGGACGGAATCGTTTACGGTTCACGCAAAACCTTGAGCCAGCTCGACTTTGACCCATCGGAAGAAAGGCCTTTGGTTGTACAAATTTTCGGGAAGAAATTGGAGCACTTCACGGAAGCCGCCAAGAAAATCGAGGAGATGGGCGCGGACGCCATCGACTTGAACATGGGCTGTCCCGCCAAAAAGGTCGTATCTTCAGATCACGGCTCCGCTCTGCTGAAAAATCCTTGCAAAGCCGCGGAAATCGTGGCCGCTACCGTAAAGGGAACGTCCTTGCCCGTTTCAATTAAAACGCGTGTCGGAGTAAGCGAACTCGACTTGGAATGGTTCGTGGATTTTTGCAAAAGTTTGGAAAGCGCCGGCGCGAGCCTGATTACGATTCACGGCCGAACCGCCAAACAAATGTACTTGGGACAATCCGACTGGGAACCGATTTACGAGGTGAAAAGAAACGTGACAATTCCCGTCATCGGGAACGGAGACATAAGAAGCGCGGCGGACGCAACGGCCAAACTGAAAAACCTCGACGGAGTTATGGTCGGCCGTGCTACAATGGGAAACCCTTGGCTTATGGCCGAGATAGCGTCCGCCTTCTATGACGACGGAAGCTACATCGCCCCGAAAAGCTTTGAGGAAAAACTTCCTTATCTGATAAAACACTGCGAACTCAATGTGGCGACAAAGGGCGAAGCTAGAGGAATAATGGAAATGCGCAAACACTTGGCGTCCGCGCTCCGCGGTTTCGACGGCGCGAGCGAGTATCGGGCGAGAGCCGTCCGCGTTTCAACTTTGGAGGAAGCGAAACAACTTCTTAACGAAATTCTGAACCATGTCCGCGAATCTGCCAAAATTGCTTAGAACATTAAGCCGGTACGAGGCCGACCTTCTTATATTGCCGGCCGGAAACCGGCCGCGCGTCTTGGTAAACGGAAACTGGAAAATAATCGAAGAACACGGCGAAATTTCAAATTCCGAACTTTCGGAACATCTTAAAAAAATTCTGGGCGAAAAAATCGTGGAAGATCTGGAAAACGGTTTGGAAATCGCCTACGAAGACGGGCCGCAGGCCCGTTATATTTTAAACATGCAAGACAATTCGCAAGGAAAGATTTTCACCGCCCGCAGACTGAAAAGCTTGATTCAGGATTTAAGTTCCCATAAAAGTTTTCCGGCGATTCAACACTGGCTTGCCGAGGGACGCGGGATTTTACGGGTAAATGACCAAGCTCTGTACGCTTCGATTCTAAAATACTACAGCCGACGCGGAAGCGACACCGCGCTCTCCCTCGAACGTTCAATCAAGTATCCGGCGCAGTCCTTCACCGGGCTTATCGTCCAAAGAGAACTCGGCGAGCATTTCGGTTCGCCCGAAGAAGGCATCCGCGACGCATTGCAAATTAAAGCCTCACTCCTCGCGATAAACGACCTTCCGCTCAGTAAACGGGAATTTGAAATGATTGAAAAAATCGCCGAAAAACATCCCGTACTGCTTTTGTTGTCAGTCCTCTGACATCATATTTCGCACCCGCAAAACCGGAACATTTTTCGCGCAACCAACATAGTGGCGTTAAAGTGCGCGCATGTTCAGCATATCTCCCGCCCAAACAAGAGAATACCACCCTCGCGACATGGAACACTGGCTTCACACCGTGCAAAATCGTTCGGGCGAAAAATCAATCGCTTTTTTTGAACTCGACGGGAAAACCGGAATAATTTCCTCCGAAAATCTCGAAGCGGTTTTGCCGGGAGCTTTTTGTCAAAAAGAAAACCGAAAAATTCAGAACGGAATATTCTTCGCGAAACAAACAAAAGGTACACTGTTACCGGTCAAACGCTACAGCCAATTTGAAGACAGAATAAACAAAGAAAGGATTTTTTCAGCCGACAAATTATTTTTTGAACTTTCGCGAATTCCTTCATCCTCATTCACTATCGCTTTTCGGCCCATCGCCGACAAAAAACGCGAGCGCGCCTTGAAAAAAGCGAAAAAGTTTCATTTCAAACCCGAACGCCGCTTTGATCTCTGGGAATCTTCCGCGTGGTTTTCATACAAATTGCGCCGATTCCTCGGCCCGCCTCTGCGCCTTCTGTTAAGCAGAATCGGCATCGAGAAAGCACGCGAGGAAAAAACCGAAAGCGTTCATGAACGCGAAGACCCGAAAAGCGCGATTTTAGACAAGCTTTCCCGCCCGCTTTTTGAGGTGAAAATTCAAATGTCCCACGACTTTTCCAATTATTTGAACGGCTTCACCCTTCCCTACCTGAACGGTTTGAAAGTCACAAAAAAAGCGGCCAAAATGATTCTCAGCGCCGAAGAACTCGCCACCCTCATCGCCATGCCGGACACAAAAAATTGCGCGGCTTTTTTGCACTCCGAAAGCACCGCCTATCTGCGCGCTCCGCCCGGCAATCCTTTGGAAATGAGTCTTGAAGAC
>CAYIRB010000008.1:0-19961 GCA_964365765.1 uncultured Candidatus Peribacteria bacterium | reverse complement strand
ATACGGAAGCTACGATTGCCGATTTCAAACTTACCGCGGCTAATGAAGCTTTGAGTCTGGGCCACATCGCTCTTATTCTTAAGGGAACCATTTCTTCGGAAGGTCTTGCTAACATGTCACTCATTCAAAACGGTGAAGTGTTGGCTACCGCTGAAGCGGTGGACGGAAGCAACTTGATGACTTTCGATCTTGCTACTCCTTTCGAACTTGGAAAAGGCGACACCAGAACATTCAGCGTTACATCTGAAGTTACATCCAAGGCTCGACCTGCGGACACAATCAAGATTTATCTTGATGAAACGACGGACGTGGTTGCCATTGGTCAGACTTACGGTTACGGAGCTCAGGTCACAAGGACCGCGTACGATAACGTTTCCGACGACGGCACCGATGCCAACCACTCAACGGTTCAAGGCGGTGACTTCACTATCGGATTCGCGGGTCCGTCCGTGACCAACTTCGCGCCAAACGCGAAAGACGTTCACATTTTGGAACTGACATTCAGTTCACAGCGAGATGTTGAAGTAAGACAGTTGATTTTCGCGGTTGCATCAACCGGTTCCGGTTTGATCAGCAACGACGCGGCTACAACAAACTTTACAGACGTCAAACTGATTGACACGGAAGCGGGATCCACATTGATGGGCCCGTCAGAATTGTCAGCTAGCGGATCAGACGCTACACAAAACATCACTTACACCGACAGCTGGTACATTTCAGCCGGTGACTCGGTTCCAGCGGCTCTTACTGTTGATATTGCAAACAGTTCAACATTAAGCGGCTCTACGGTTACGGGTACACTAAACGCTGTTAGCACTACAGCCGGTGTTAAGGATTCCGGAACGGGACAATACTTAACAAGTATCGTACCTTCCACGGCATTGGCCGGTTACAGCCACAATATCGTATCAGCGACTCTTGGCGTTGCTCTAACTTCAAGCCCGGTCAGTGACACATTCGTAAAGGGAACTCAAGGAGTTACTCTTGCCGGATTCTCATTCACCGCGGGTGCGGCCAGCGACATCAAGATTACAAAGATTCAACCTACACTTGCCTACTGTACATCAGGCTGTTCTACAGCAGGTGGATGGTCAGCAACCGGTTCATCCGGAGCTTACTATGGTAAGAACATCGTAGGTACTTTGTACTTGTACGACTCCGATGGTAACATGTTGGGTACGGCAGAAGCCGTTCCAAACGGAGGCAAGCCAACTTTCGATGGATTCACATTGACTGTTCCTGCCGGATCATCATCAACGGTTTACGTAAAGGGCGACGTTTCATCTTCAGCTCCGATTGACGACGGTACCACTTCTTCGAACGTGGTAGGTGTCGACATTGAAGCTACAGGTGACATTACAGCCACGGACAAGGACAGCAACAGCGTCACATTGACCGCCGCGAATCCGAACGGTGCTACCGCCACGGATGCAACAACGGTTGCGATGACTGTCGCTTCAGCAGGTTCCATCGTATTCAGTTCACCTTCCTCACAAGTTAACGACCAAATTCTTGCGGCCGGAGCCACCGACGTTTTAGTCGGCAAGGTTAAAGTTAAGGCTACAAACGAAGACTTTACGGTTGATAAACTTGTGCTTAACGTGGCAAGCGCTTCCTACGACAGCGTTAAGTCTATTAAGGTTAAATACCCCACAAGTCTTACCGCTCCGACGACTCTCGATGGCTCGTCAAGCCAAACCATTACAGGTACGGCTGCTACATTCAGCGGTTTGACATTCAAGGTGCCAAAGTCAAACGACAATGTGACATTTGAGGTCTACGTATCTACAAATACTCACAACGACGATGCCGGTGCCGCGGATTCCGGAGATAACTTGCAGATCACTCTTTCACCGCTCGTTGCCGCAAATATCAACGCGGTAGGTGTTGGTTCAGGTGCGACCGTTGACGCGGATGACACCAGCGTTCTTCCTACGGGAGGAGTCGTTTCCAACAGCCCGTATGTATTTAAGACAACACCTACGGTTACCGTAGCTGACACATCCGCTTCTATCGTTTACGGTACTGAAGCTGAAGTATTCAGATTCACGGTTGCCGCAGGTTTAAACGGAGATCTTGCGATCCTCGGTCTTAAGTTCGACGTTTCCTCTTCAGGTATCATGACAGGTTCAACCGGTCTTGGAGCTGGAACTATTCCTTGGTTGTATACACGTCAAGAAGTAGGATCACTTGCCAATACATGGAAGATGTACGAAGTTGTTAGCGGTTCAGTTGACAACTCTACACAAGTTGGTTCAGGTACCTACCTTGACGCGGGTGGAATATCCGGTTTGGGTAACCTCGTATACATGCAGGTATATGACAACATCAGTAACTGGGCAAGCACTACAACAGGTGCCAGCGGAGCCTTCGAAAAGATTTCGGGTGGCGGAAGCAGGACTTACGTTATAGATGCCGCTGTCCAGGATGACGGTACGGCAAACACCAACTCTGTATCCGTAAGAATCTCTTCAGATTCATCTGCTTTATTCCAGCAGTACGCTACAGATTCGATCACTCAGGCGCTTGATAACGGAACAGATGGAGTTATTTCCACTCTTGGTTCGGCATCATTCATCTGGTCTGATCGACCGAACGTATCGGGCTTTGGAACAGGTTCTTCAGCTAACTACTGGAACAACGGTTACAAGGTTACCGGTATCCCATCATCTTATGTAACATCTATATAATGACGATGGTGAGTTGATAAGCTCACAAAAAGCCCGCCCCTTCACGGGGCGGGCTTTTAAGTTACCGATTTATTTTGCGGGCAGCTTATCGATTGATATTGCTTTCATGTTTCCTTATACTATGTGTGTCATCTTAATTAAACCTATGTCAGAAGCTTTCAACCCCACAGAGGTTCAGAGAATTGCCAACGAAGGCAAGAAAGTTTATGAATCAAAAAAACTTGAATACGAACCACATCAAAATGGGAAATTTTTGGCTATAGATGTTGATAGTAAAGATGTCTATTTAGCGGAGGATGGAGCACAGGCAGTAGAGCTAGCTCGCAAAGCTCACCCAAATAAGATATTTTATTTAGTAAAAATCGGGTTTGAAACTGCTGAAACCATCGCGCGCTTATTTGCAAGATAAGTATTTAACTATGGTTTCAGGTGTTTTTATTGGGAATGTTCCTTATATTCAGGTCACACTGGCATGGGGCAACTTCGTCAAAAGTTACTGGTTTACTTTGGATACCGGTTTTACCGGGGATTTACAAATCCCTACCGCATGGGCAAATGAGCTTGGATTAAAAGTACAGTCTGTTGAACGATGGACTATCGCAGATGGAAGCAGGGTATCTGTTCCTCAAGCCCTGGCCATTGCTGGGCTGGATGGTGCTGCAGATCGAGTTCAGGTTGGCATTACCAATGGATCATCTTTAGCGGGGATCGGCTTCCTCACGAAATTTGGGTATCGCGCTATTGTAGATTGCAAATACAGAACGGTTGTTCTTGATAAACCTTAGATACGGTACGTCAGGCTATACCAGTCTTATTTTTTTAATAGATCGAAATAAAGCCTTTCAAAATCGTCGGCCGCTTTGTCCCACGAGAAATCTTTTTTTGGCGCCACAATCCATTCGCCTTTCAAAGATTTGTTCATGACATTTAGCAAATCTTCCGTACTGCCGCTTTTAAAAATTAGATGTTTTCCGTGCGCGATTTCCGGCAGGGAACCCGCGTCGCTCAAAATAACCGGCACTTCCATTGCCATTGCTTCGGCCGCGCTAAACCCGAAACCCTCGGCCAAAGATGGCACGACAACCGCATCAGCGGAAGCAATTATTGCGGGTAAGTCTTTTCCGGGCACGCTTTTTTCCATCCTCACAAACGCATCTAAATTCGCATCGGAAACAATTCTTTTAACCTTATGGAATTCACTTTCAGTTCCGGTGAGCAGAAGCTTGAATTTAACTTTTGCATGGGGCTCTTTGTAAAATTCCTTCAGAGCATCAAGCAAAAACCAAATTCCTTTATTGGCGGCGATTCGCCCGAAATAAAGAAACTCAAAATACTCCTTCGGCTCGCGTCGAACTGGTGAAAAAGCATTATCTATTCCATGGTAAATTACGGAAGAGCGGTCAGCCACGCGCCCGTTCAATTTTTTTTGAGTGGCTTTTGAAACGGCGACGAAATGGTCGAAATTGAAACGCAAAATAAGTTTTTCAATAAACGCGAAAATCCCCGTTTTAAACGCACTCGTTGGAAAGACATGAGCAAAGTCTCGACCCAGCACTTCATGCACGCTGAGAACGGAAGTTTTGCCGCGAATTTTTGACGCAATCCATGCGGGTATTGCCGCCGCATACAAAGTCGCGTGAATAATATCGGCCCCGCCAGCGATTTTCAGAACTTTGGGAATCGACAAAAAAGTAAATCCGGCGCGGTCGGCTTTTGCCGGAACGATGATTCTGTAAATTGTGCCGCCGGCATCCTTTTCCTCCCGCGCCGCAGCTTCCTGCGCGGTGGTAATTACGTCAACATGGTGTCCACGTTCCACCAAACGCTTCCGCAACTCGTAAAAAAAAGTTTCGACCCCGCCGATGTGCGGCGGATAATATTCAGTAACGAACAAAATTCTTAATGCTTTCATTTATTTTTTTTCGGAAGATCTCTCAGACTCTCCTCGCGCACCACTTGAGTTATCTCCCTGTCCAAAGACTCGATTTTGACGTAGAGCCGGTATACCAAATAAAAAAGAATCACGATTGAACCGTACAAAAATGCGTCCACGCCTCGTCCGATTCCCAATTTTTTCGCGAAGAGCTCCGTGGTTTCCGGAATAAAAAGCACTATCATCATTCCAAGCCAAATGACCGACCACAATATCAGTCCCAACAAACTTACCGAATCGTCTCTGTATCTCAAATATACTCTGCTCCACGCGAACAGTACGAATATCGCACCTATGATCTGAATACTGCTTATGCTGTACATATTTATTTGATTAGTCTGTGCATGAGCAGTTTAGCAAAGGTTTTGATTCCCACAAAAAAGCTTTGTCCTTTTGATAGCGAGTAATCCGTATAAATCGCCTTGATGGGCACTTCTTTAAACCTTAAATCATGAAAGCCGATCTCGCGGATTATTTCACTGCTGACTTCCATTCTGTTTGTGCGAATCCGAATGCATTCCGCCGCCCTTCGGTTGAATCCGCGAAGACCGGATTGGCTGTCCGTAGTCCAAACCCCGAATAAAAAATAAGTCACGAAATTCGCGATTATATTCGCGACCCTGCGCTTAAAAGGCATACCCTCCGGTTCAATCAATCGCGAACCGATTACAACGTCGGCTTCGCGTCTTCTCAAAGGGGAAAGCACTTTCAGTATGTCTTTCGGATCATGTTGCCCATCGGCGTCAAAAGTAATCACATATTCCGCGCCCATCCGCAAAGCGCCTTGCACTCCCGTTCCCAATGCCCCGCCCAGACCTCTGTTCAGAGAGTGCCTGACCGCGACGCGCGCGTATTTCTTGGCAACTTCAAAAGTATCGTCGCGACTCCCGTCATCAACCACCAAAGTATTTTCATAGCCGTTTTTTTTGAGCGACTCCAAAACGCGTGGAAGGGTGTTCCCCTCATTATAAGCCGGAATAACTATCCATGTGTCGTGCATATTACGCATGAGCGAAGCGAAATGCGCTATTATTAAGAGCGCAGCGCAATGCGCTATTATTAAGTCCCGACATTCCAAGAAGACAGATATTTAAGCTGTTCTTCCGTGAGAGTGTCTATTTCGATTCCCATCGCGGTCAACTGCAGTCGTGAAATATTTTCGTCGATTTCTTCCGGAAGAGTATAAACTTTCGCGCCCAAAGACGCTTTGTTTTTCACAAGCCATTCGCAGGCCAAAGCTTGTCCGCAGAATGAAAGCGACATCACTTCGCTCGGATGACCCTCCGCCGAAGCCAAATTGATAAGTCTTCCTTCACCCGCCAAGAAAATAACTTTCCCGTCAAATGCGTACTCATCAAAATAAGGCCTGATTCTGCGTTTTTGAGCCATTTTTTCAAGCCCGACGACGTCGATTTCGGAGTCGAAATGTCCGCTGTTCGCCATTATCGCTCCGCTCTTCATAATCTTAATGTGTTCAACGCTGATGACGTGTTTGTTACCGGTTACGGTGATAAAAATATCCCCTTCTTTCGCGGCGTCTCGCATTTTCATAACGCGGAAACCGTCCATCTTCGCTTGAAGCGCACGGAAAGGATTTACTTCCGTCACAATAACGTTCGCGCCCATTCCGCGCGCCCTTAAACTCACGCCCTTCCCGCAACTTCCGTAGCCCAAAATGACCATGGTTTTACCTGCAAAAAGCACGTTTGAAGCCCGCAATATTCCATCCAAAGTCGACTGGCCGGTTCCGTAGTAGTTATCCATCAAATGCTTGGTCAGATTGTCGTTCACGGCAACCATGGGGAACTTCAATGCCCCGTCTTTTTCCATCGCCTTCAAGCGAATGATTCCGGTTGTGGTTTCCTCGCATCCACCGATCAATTTCCCGACTTTCTCCGGATGTTTCGTCGTGATTTCCGTCACGAGATCGCAACCGTCGTCGATTGTTATGTCCGGATCGAATTCGATGACTTTGTTCAGGAAATTATAATATTCCTCGCCGGACTCTCCTTTGTGTCCGAAGACCAATACGCCTTCTTCAAGCGCGAGCGCCGCGGCCACGTCATCTTGAGTTGAAAGCGGATTGCAACCCGTTATCGCCACAAGCGCGCCTCCCGCCCTTAGAGTTCTTACAAGAATCCCCGTTTCTTTTGTGATGTGCAGAGCCATGCCGATTTTAAGTCCCTCGAAAGGTTTTTCCTTCATGAATCTTTCCCTGACTTTAAGCAGGGCGCTCATGTTTCTTTCCGCGAGTTCCAAATTCAACTTGCCTTGCTCTGCAAGCGCCGGATTTTTTATGATTGATTCCAACATTTATAAACCTTTAGATAATATTCCCGCCTTGTCGATATTCTCCCACGTGAATTCCGGAAGTTCCCGTCCGAAGTGTCCGTAAGCCGCTGTTTTCCTGTAAATCGGTCTTCGCAAATTCAATGATTCAATGATTCCTTTTGGAGTAAGATCGAAGTTCTTTCTTACAAGCTCAATCAAAGTTTCATCCGGAACTTTTCCGGTTCCGAAAGTATTAACGTTGATTGAAACCGGTTCCGCCACGCCGATCGCGTATGAAATCTGAATTTCACACCTGTCCGCAAGCCCGGACGCAACTATATTTTTGGCGACGTAACGCGCCGCGTACGCGGCGCTTCTGTCCACCTTCGACGGGTCCTTGCCCGAAAACGCGCCTCCGCCGTGTCTGCCCATTCCGCCGTAAGTGTCCACGATTATTTTTCTCCCGGTAAGTCCGCAGTCTCCAGGAGGCCCGCCGATAATAAACTTTCCGGTCGGATTAATATGGAAAATCGTGTTCGCGGTCAAATAGTCTCCGCAAACCGGTTTAATCACTTTCTCGATCACATCCGCTCTGATTTGCGCGTGTGAGACTTCCGGCCCGTGCTGGCTTGCAATCACAACGGTATTCACGCTCTTGGGTTTGCCGTCGACATACTCAACGGAAACCTGACTTTTTCCGTCCGGTCTCAAGTAGGGAAGAGTTCCGTTCCTTCGCACCTCGGCCAATTTCATCGTCAATTTGTGCGCCAACATGATCGGTAAAGGCATCAATTCCGGAGTTTCATTCACCGCGAATCCGAACATCATTCCTTGATCCCCCGCTCCTCCGGTATTCACTCCCATCGCGATATCGGGGCTCTGTTCGTCGATTGCGGTGACTACGGCGCAGGCTTCGGCGTCAAAACCGTAAGTCGCGTCGTTATAACCTATTTCCCTGATTACATTTCTTGCGATTTTTGGAATGGGAACATATGTCTTTGTGGTGATTTCTCCAGCGACCACAACCAAACCTGTAGTTACAAGCGTTTCACAGGCTACTCGTCCATTCGGGTCGTCGGTCAAAATAGCGTCCAAAACCGCATCGGAAATTTGGTCGGCGATTTTGTCCGGATGCCCCTCCGTAACAGATTCGGAAGTAAAAAGATGTGTACTCATAATTTTGTAAAAATTTTGGCTAATCCTATCTTATTTAATCGCGACTTTCAAGCCATTATTCAGCCTTAGGATCGCCAGCGTATCACGGCCTTTTTCAAACAATTTATAACCTCTGCGACGCAAAAACTCTGCGCAGGCGGATTTATCTTCATCATTCAAATGGCAACTTTCATATTAAATCAACTTCATGTTCATGTTGAAATCGAGCAATTTAATGACTTCAAAGTCGAAGCCTTCCACGTCAATATAAACCAAATCGATTTTTTGTATTTCATGTTTTTTGATCAAACTTGTCACGGTTGCACACTCAACTTCTTCCTGAATAATATAATTTTCCACGTTCGGAATCGCGTATTCCAGTTCAAGCATCGCGTCATATTTGAAAGATGCGGTTTGGTCGTACCAATCGGGCATCGGGTCGGAATTCTCCCTAATCTTATAGATTTTTCTTTTGCCATCAATCGGGTGAATCGCAAGGTTTTCAAATATCAAATTCTTCTGTTGATTATAATTTATTTTAAGTTTTTTGAAGGGCTCCTCAAGCGGTTCAACCAAAATTCCTTTCCACTTCAAATTGACGACAAAATCAAGCTACTCGCCTTGGCTTTAGAATACAATGTTATGTATATTGCATTTCGATGTTGCAAAAAATAAAAAACTTGATAGCTCACTATAGAAAAAAGTGCTGGATTTATCTTCCTTTTTATTTTTCCCGAATTCGCGGTAAAAAAACTTTCATCGCGAACTATTACGGCATTCCATTGTTGATGTATGCCGATACGCATTATCAACATCATATTTTGTTATGGCAGAGGCACGGATGGTATGAGCCGCATATTTTGGAGGAGTGGAAAAAACTCTGCGAAGGGAAAAATTGCATCCTCGATGTTGGCGGATATAACGGCCTTTTCGGAATTATCGCGGCGAAGTTGAACCCGGATGCGAAAGTTTTTATTTTTGAGCCGGATGAAATCAACTTCAGACATACTTCAAAAAACATTGAGTTGAATAATCTTGCGAATGTGAAAGTCTTGAAAATTGCGATTAGTGATAAGGACGGAGAAGTAATTTTTGGCGGTCACGCCGGAGGAACCGGTCCACATATTGGAGCCGGAACCAATAAAGTAAAAACAATTACCATCGACTCTTTTTTGAAGGAAAACAGTATCAAACCCGATCTGATGAAAATTGACGTGGAAGGCGCTGAATTTCTACTTTTTGAAGGTGGAAAAGAATTTTTCTCAGGCTCCGCAAATCCACAAATTTTACTCGAAGTTCACCCTGTTTTCTTGAAAAACTTTAACTCCAGCGATGAAGAACTTTTTGCGAAAATAAACAGCTACGGCAGATTCGAACGTAGAGATCTTGGTGATCGTCGTGAAAGAACCTACACCATTAATTTACAAAAATGGTAGATTCACTCGCGAATTTACTGACTTCAAAAATCACTCGAAAAAAACTCGGAATTTTTCTGGAAAAACATAAAACCGACCGGAAAATTCTCGACCTCGGAAGTTGCCGCGGCCCTTATCGCGATCTTTTTCCAAACGCTCTCACTGTCGACATTGACCCCGCCGCCAAACCTGACATTGTTGCCGACGCTCACAATATGCACATGTTCAAAGACGGTGAATTCGAAATAATTTTGTGCACCGAAATGCTCGAGCATCTTTACAATCCGTTCAAGGGAATTGAAGAAATGGCCCGCGTTTTAAAATCGGGCGGAAAATTGATTTTGACCACGCGTTTCATTTACCCCATTCACGAATCTCCCCATGATTATTTCAGATTCACAAAATACGGACTGCAAAAACTTCTCGAGCCTTATTTCACCGACATTCGGATCGAAGAAGAAGCCGGCACAATCGAAACCCTCGCGATTTTACTGCAGAGAATCGGCTTCCAAACTGAAACTCTCGGCACTCGCTTCTTGAAAATTTTCTGGCATATCAAGGCGAAAATCATCCCGCTTTTCAAATTCTTGCTTACAAAAGAATACGGCGACATCCGCAATGAAAAAGTGGAAAAGTCGATTTTGGTGAGCGGATATTATGTAACGGCGCTTAAGAAATAAATTTGTGAAAAAAATTCACCCTGACTTGTTTTGATGTGTTTTCAGCATATTCAGACCCGCCAAGTGGAGCAAAATTATATTTCTTAAAAAGTTTCAGGCTTTCGAGTTCGTCCGGATGGCATGGTCGATATATCGGCAGATCATTCCAGCCAAGTATGAAAATTCCGCCGGATTTTAATATGTTAAAACATTTTTCAAATGCCGATTCGATTGTTTTTATATCGTTTAATCCCCATCCGAAAACGCCGTAGCAAACAATTAAATCAATGCTGTTATTTGCAATATATTTATCAATATTTTCTAGGCGGGCCACGACATGATGTTCCCCGCCGTAAACTTTTTTGGACTCGTCAAAATCAATCGTTATGAACTCTCCCGAAAAAAACTTATGATAGTGCTCCGAGTACCAATCGCAACCCACAAACAGCACCCTCGCTGGTTTCATCTCCTTTTCCAAATGAGGGAAAATCACACCCTCCAATACTTTCCGATCGGGCGATTGTAATTTATTCGGCCGTCCAAGTTTTCTGTTTACCCACCTATGTGCCAATCTCACTGCGTTGAAAATATGCATGAGTAGAATATACTTGTTTTTTGCCACAATTGCTGCAATCCTATATATTCAATGTAGGATTATTCTTTAATATGTTCCCGGGAACACATTCTACTCTGCAAAATATTCAATCGTCTTTTTCAGCCCGCTTTCCAAATCCACTTTCGGGTCGAATCCCAATTCGGCGCGCGCCTTACCAATATCCGGCTGACGGATTTTCGGGTCGTCCTTCGGCAAGGGTTTGAAGCTGATTTTCGACTGACTTCCGGTTAATTTAACAATTATCTCAGCCAACTCCAAAATCGTCGTCTCCTTCGCATTTCCCAAATTCATCGGTCCGGAAAAATTCGACGCGTTCATCACGCTCACAATTCCGTCCACCATATCGTCGATATAACAGAAGGAACGGGTCTGCTTTCCGTCGCCGTAAACCGTAATCGGCCGGCCCGACATCGCCTCGCTCACAAAGTTCGGAATCACGCGGCCGTCGTTCGCGCGCATGCGCGGCCCGTAAGTGTTGAAAATTCTGAAAATTCTTGAATTCACTCCGTGGACGTTTTGATAGTTTACAATCAAACTTTCGGCAAATCTTTTGCCTTCGTCATAACAACTTCGCGGCCCGTTCGGGTTCACATTCCCCCAATAATCCTCTTTTTGCGGATGAACCAGCGGATCGCCGTAAACTTCGGATGTCGATGCATGCAAAAACAGCGCCTTATTTTTACGAGCCAATTCAAGCAGATTTTTGGTTCCCATCGCGCTGACCCAAAGTGTTTCAAGCGGAATATTTTGATAATCCACCGGGGAGGCGGGGCAAGCAAGATTTATTATTAGGTCGAACTCCCCCTCAACAGGTTCACAAATATCACGGTGGATAACATTTAAGTTACCACTGAATTTTTCAATGTTTTTCAGATTTCCCGTCACAAAATTATCAATAATTGTAACTTCGTGGCGGGCACTTAAAAGTCTTTCCACCAAGTGGCTTCCGATGAATCCCGCCCCGCCTGCAACCAATATCTTGCTCATATTTGCTAGGATTTTACCGCCTCGAAAACATATAGCAAGGTGAAGTTCCCTGCGTATTTCTTGTAATAAAAATTGCTAAGTAAATCGAACAAAAATAATCCCGACTGAAAAACCGCACGCAAAAATCGCGGTGCAGGCGTGCTTTGAAAACCTAAAACAAAAGGTCCAACTCCAACTGAAACGATTTTTTTCATCTTCAAACCGTGTTGTTCGAAAATTCTTTCCAGCGCGGAATGTGTATAGCGGTGGTAGTCGTCGGGATCGGCGTGGAATGGATACAAAAAAGGCACGCAACCTATAAATTTGCCGCCTTTTTTCATTATTCGCGCGCTCTCGGAAATCAAATTATCGGTGTTAAAAATATGCTCGATAGTGTTGAAGCAGAGCACATAATCAAAGTCGCCCAAACCGGCCGGGAAAGGTTTTTCCAGGTCGATTTTCATCAAATTCGGCCCTTCGCTGAAATAGTCGCAAAAGTGCAAATCGGCTGATTTATCTTTTTCAAGAAAACGATAATAACTGGATTCATCCGACTTCGCGCCCAAGTCCATAACTTTGCCGCTCAACCTGTCAAAAGGGTGTTTTTTCAGGCTCAAATTCAACAAAATTCTTGGCAAACTTTTGCCTCTCAGCGATTCGCGCCAAACGAATCCGATGTCCGAGAATGAAAATCTTGAATATTGCACGGCGCCCAGCCTACCGCAAAAGCTCGACATTTTCCAATCTCTCGATTATATTCCAGTCACGCGTAGCGGTGAGCATTAGCGCCGAACGGCGCGCACACTAAAAAGCATGAAAATTACAGTGGTTGGAACAGGTTACGTGGGATTGGTGACGGGCACCTGCTTTGCGGAGCTCGGCAACGATGTGATGTGCATTGATATTGACGCAGCGAAAATCGAAAGATTAAAAAAAGGCGAAATCCCAATTTACGAACCCGGACTTGAAGAACTGGTTTTGCGAAATCACAAAGAAGGCCGCTTGAATTTTTCTACCGACATTCAGGCCGGCATTGAGTCGGCGGAAGTGATTTTCAGCGCCGTTGGAACTCCTCAGGGCGAAGACCACCGCGCCGATTTGCAATACGTCCGCGCCGTCGCAAAATCAGTCGGTCAATATTTGAACGGCTACAAAGTTTTTGTGAATAAGTCGACAGTTCCGGTCGGTACCAGCGACGAAGTCGCAAAAATAATAAAGGAAACATCAAAAGGATTGCACCCTTTTGATGTGGTGGACAACCCCGAATTCCTTCGCGAGGGTTCCGCGGTCAAGGACTTTTTGAATCCGGACAGAATTGTTTGCGGTGTTGAAAGTACGCGCGCAAGCGCGCTAATGGAAAAATTATACGCACCGCTTGTTCGTGCCGGACGTCCTCTGCTTTTCACGGACATTCATTCCGCCGAAATTATTAAATACGCATCGAACGCTTTTCTCGCGACAAAAATTTCCTTCATCAACGAAATCGCGAATTTCTGTGAAATCGCCGGCGGCGACGTAACACACGTAGCAAAAGGTATGGGTCTCGACGAGAGAATCGGCTCACGCTTTTTGCACGCCGGAATCGGTTACGGCGGAAGTTGTTTCCCAAAAGACGTGAACGCCTTCATTCAATCCGGCCTCGACAAAGGTTACGAATTCAAAATTATCAAGGCCGCGAATGAAGTGAATCAAATCCAGAAAAAAACAATCATCAAAAAAATAGCCCGCGACTTTCCAAAACTCGACGGCCTTACAATCGCCGTTTGGGGACTGGCTTTCAAACCCAAAACAGACGACATGCGCGAAGCGCCATCACTCGAAATTCTTCCGGAACTTTTGAAGTCTGGCGCAAAACTTCGAGTTTTTGATCCTGTTGCCGCCGAGAACGCGAAAAAAATCCTTGGCACCGCAAACATTGAATACCTACCTTCGCCTTACGACGCCGCATCCGGTGCCGATATGCTCCTAATCCTCACCGAATGGGACGAATTCCGCGCGATCGACCTCACCCGAATCGCCGCTTCAATGAAAGGCAAATCCGTTTTCGACGGCCGCAATATCTACCAACCGGCTGAAATGCAAAAACTCGGGTTTAAGTATGTGGGAGTGGGGAGATAAGGCTCACAATTTGCAGGTGGGAATCCCCCCCGGGGGTGAATTATAAAATAGATCCAAGTCATGACAAATATCTTCATCATCCACGGCGTCGGAGGTACTCCGCAAGAAAACTGGTTTCCTTGGCTTAAAACGGAACTTGAACAACAGGGTCATCATGTGATTGTCCCGCAATTTCCGACTCCCGAAGGACAAACTCTGGAAAACTGGCTCAAAACCCTCAACAACTACGAAGAATTCATTACCCTCGAAACGATTTATGTCGGCCACAGCCTCGGAGTTCCATTCGTCCTCAATATACTCGAAAGATTTCCCGCTAAAGCGGCGTTTCTCGTCGCGGGATTTGTTGGGCTGGCCGGAAACAAAT
Organism: uncultured Candidatus Peribacteria bacterium; assembly: GCA_964365765.1. Taxonomy (GTDB): domain Bacteria; phylum Patescibacteriota; class Gracilibacteria; order UBA1369; family 2-02-FULL-48-14; genus CALRGE01. Next base: position 5,774 of record CAYIRB010000008.1, on the reverse strand, counting down.
TCGACGACTCCATGAAAACTTTCGCTTAAAAAAAATTCGACTGGGAGAAAATCAAACAAAACTGCAACAATTTCACCATTTTCCATTCCGATAACGATCCATACATAAAACTGGAAAAAGCTGAGGAACTCGCGAAACTTCTGGGTATAGAGGTGACACTGATGCCGAGCGCGGGTCACATTAACGCATCGGCGGGATACATAAAATTTCCAAAACTGTTGGCGGACATAAATAAGCTGTTAACAGGTCTGCCCGTGCAGACCTAAACTTATTCATCGTCATCCGAAACGTTCACCACTCTTCCTCTAAATGCGTCCGCGTTAAGTCCGACTTCTTCGGGGTCGACTTCAATTCCATCATGGTCGAAAAACACTCCGCTCACAGGTAGTTCTTGGTCATCACGCCCGAGACCTTCTTGCAGTCTACCGTATTTCCTAAAGCGGGCCAAAGAATCCTTTATGTCTCTATCGTCTTCCATACCCGCATTATACACGGATGTGAGAAATAGCAAAAACATGCTATCTTGAACGGGCATGAAAATTCTAGTTACAGGGGCGGCGGGATTTATCGGATCACATTCGGCGAAAGCTCTGCTCGCGCGTGGCGATACTGTCTACGGTATTGACAATTTCAACGATTACTACGAGGTTGCCCAAAAAGAGAAAAATGCGGTGGGTTTAAACATTTTTCGTGTCGACATCGGCAACGAAGTCGCTATTAATCAAATCTTTGCAGAAATTAAACCGGATGTACTGTTACATTTGGCCGCTCGTGCGGGAGTTCGCGCTTCAATTGCGGATCCCGAACTTTATCATGAAGTTAATGTTGTCGGGACAAATATTCTTTTGGAAGCTTGCCGTCGTCACTCGGTAAATCGAATTGTGTTTGCATCGAGTTCTTCGGTCTACGGCAATCAGAAAAAAACTCCATTCTCCGAAACCGACGAAACGGAAAATCCAATCAGCCCCTACGCGGCAACCAAAAGAGCCGCCGAGAATTTGTGCTATTCTTATTCAAAAATGTACGGATTGAAAATAAATGTCTTACGATTTTTCACCGTTTACGGTCCAAACGGACGACCGGACATGGCGCCTTTAATGTTTACCAAGGCGATTGACGCCGGTGAGACAATCAAACGCTTTGGCGACGGTAGTTCCAAGCGCGACTACACTTTTATCGATGATATTGTTTCCGGAATTTTGTCAGCCGTAGATAATCCTTTCGACTTCGAAATTATAAATTTGGGTAACAATAAACCTGAAGAATTGCGAACTTTGATTTCCACGATCGAAAAAAATCTTGGTAAAACCGCGATAATCGAAGAACTCCCGATGCAAGCCGGTGACGTTGAAATGACTTTTGCGGATATCGGAAAAGCCGAAAGGCTTTTGAACTACTCTCCAAAAACGACTCTTGAACAAGGAATCGAAAAACTAATCAAATGGTACAAATGAAATATTTGGTAACAGGCGGCGCGGGATTTATCGGTTCGCACATCGCGCGAGCTCTGCTCGCGCTGGGCCACAAAGTCGCGATAATCGATGATCTTTCAAACTCAAAAAAAGAGAATATTCCGGCCGTCGCGGAATTTTTTGAGGGTTCTATCACAGACCAAAATCTTCTCAAACAAGCCATGCAAAATTGCGCTGGAGTTTTCCATTTGGCGGCGCTCGTTTCCGTTCCAAAATCAATCGAAAACCCGAAATATACTCTTGAAGTTAACGCCCTCGGCACGTTACGAATTCTTGAAGCGATGCGCGAACTCAAAGTTAAAAAAATCGTATACTCCGGAACGTCCGCGGTTTACGGTGATCAAGGCTCCGCGAAAAACACCGAAGACATGACTCCGCAAACGCTTTCGCCTTATGCCTACGCGAAACTTGAGAGCGAATACTTGATAAAAACCTACGGCCATTTGTACGGAATCCAATCTGTTATTTTCCGCTATTTTAATGTTTTCGGTCCGGGACAGGATCCGTCTTCACCATACTCCGCCGTTATCGCGCTCTTTATTGATAAAATCCAAAAAGGCGAGCAAATCACCATCTTTGGCGACGGCAAACAAACCCGCGATTTCGTTTTCGTGGACGACGTTGTAAATGCAAATCTTCACGCCATGAATTCGCAAGTTAACGCCGAAGTTATCAACATCGGCCGTGGCGAATCCATCTCAATCCTCGACTTAATCGAAGTCCTTGGCAAAATCTTCAACAAAAAAATCGAACCCGAATTCAAAGCTCCGCGCGCGGGCGATATCCTGCACTCTTGCGCCGACATTTCAAAAGCTCGCAATCTACTCAAGTTTGCGCCGAAAACGAGCTTGCAAGAAGGCTTGAGGGCTGTTACAGTTACAAACCATCACTAACCCTCATAAATATGTACTCAGACGAATCGGATTACACGCCTTCATCGCAAGATCAATTGACCAGATCATTTATGAATCGTTCGATTGGCACGGCACACCACTTGCAGGGTATCAATGCCGTACACAGTCAATTGGATCCGGCACATGCCGTTTTCAGTTCGGAAGAAGCGGAAGTTTTGAAAACAGCCGAGGAAATAATGGTAAGAATCAGGGCCTGCGCAATTGAAGCTTTGAATAATGTCCAAAATGCATCGAGGCAAGGTCTGGGTGTTGATGGCGGACGTTAATTTTACGTGATTTATTTCTTCAAAGCGGCCTCAATAAGCGCCATAACCGCATTGAAATCTTCACTGGCGCGTATTTGGTCGAGTTCCCATTCGAACCACATTTTTCCGTAGCTCAAGGGCTTGCTCAAACTGTAAAGTCCCGCGACAAATTCCTCAGCCTCTTTGCGGTAGAATTTGTAGTTTTCCAGCATGTCTTTAACGTCGAAGGGCAATTCATGCATTTTGCCGATTTTCCTTATCGACGGAATCGCGTTATACATAACCGAACCGAAAGTCAGCACCGGCTTGCCCATAAAGAACGCTTCCATTCCGGCGGTCCCGGTTATTGTGAAAACGGACTTCGAATTTCCGACGACTTTTTGCGAGCCGACAAAAGGATCGATCAATTTCACGTTCGGAATTCGCAAAAGTTTTTTGTAGTAAGAAGTCGGTCTTTCGTACAGCATGTTCGGATGCTCTTTCACGTATAGTTTTTGACCGACGGGCAATGCCTTTGCGATTGCGCGGCAAATTTCGATTTGATTGTCGTAATAGGGCGCCCAAACTTGAATTGCGACTTCGGGCTCAACATGGAGAGGGAAGTAGCTGTAGTCCTCGTTAAAGTCGGGTTTTACAAAAAGTCCGCGATGTCCGATCAATCGATTTTTCAATCTTTTTATCCGGTTTTTAGTATAATAATACGGCGTGAAAAGCGTGTAGTCGCGCGCCATTTTATTTTTTTTCAAATATCTCTGTGTCGCCCAATATTTTGTGACGTACGAACAATAGCCGCTAATTTCCTTCCATAAAAATCCAAGCGGACGCCCAACCTTTTTTGGCGCGAAAATGCCATCGTAACGAACTTCTTCTTCTCCGGTGAAACGTTTTAGAAATTTTTTCGCTTCGATAAAATCTTCGTCCGTCGGTTTCGCGTGTTTCAATATTTCGGTGAAATCATTGTACGCGTTGTCGCAAATCAGCACCCTGTCATCGACTCGGGCGGCATTTAAGAATAGTGTTTTTACACCCCTTTTTTTCGCGATTTCATAAAGAAGTTGAACTCCCATTGAACCCACAAGCGGGAAAATCGCCACATCGGGCTTTTCGTGGTCGAGCATTTTAATAATCGCCTTCGACATGACCTGAATCAATCTAAGCATTCCTTCATGGTCGTAGGCGGGATTGTATGAAAAAGATTCCTTCGGAAAATTCCGCATAATGCAACGATCGGTCACGACGTAAGGCCAAAGATTCGGAATTCCATACTCGGCCTCGAATTTTTTCAAGTAATCCATGTCGAGTTTCACTTTTTTCGCCTCTTCATGCATCACATCATCGGAGATGACGCTACCATATTCGATTTCCACCTGTTCTTTCAGAATTTTTTCCGACTTGAATGAAGTGCAGTAACCGCAAAAATCTTTCGCGATTCCACGGTTTTTCATCTCAACCGCCATAGCGTGTTGCAATCTGGTAAAATTTCTCTGGAATGAAAAGCAAACTTTTATCATATTTTTTTCAGGACTTCTTCAAGTTTGGGAAGCCAGTTTTTATAATCGAAATATTTCACTCTTTCGATGGCTTTTTCCCTTAAACTCTTTTGCAAGGCCGGGTCATTATATATCATTAAAATTTTTGAGCTAAGGTCTTTTGCGTCACCGGCTTTGAAAGTCAGCCCCGATTCGCCGCTGACCCACGCGCTTCCGCTTCCCTCGCTTGAAATTGACGGCAGACCGAAATTCATTCCCTCCACAATAGTCAAACCGAAGGGTTCGGGGTCGAGCGTGGGGTGAACCAGTAAGCTCGCGTTTTTGTAAAACACACCGAGTTCATTGCGATTTTTAAAACCGTGGAAAGTAACCCTGTCGTCGGCAATTTTCCTCAAGTTGGCTTCTTCCTCGCCATCGCCGACCAAATCCAGTTTGATTTCTTTAGGCAATAATTTCATCGCTCTCACCAGTGTTTCGACTCCTTTATAAAGCACAAATCGCCCCACAAACAGCAGTCTGAATTCCACGTTAGGACTTCCGGCCTCGGGGTGAACTTCAACAAAAGGACAAATCATTGTCGACTTTTCATTCGGCAGACCGAATTTTTTAAACGGTAAAATATTTACGGGCGACTGATAAATAAACCAATCGATAAATTTCAGATTTTTTTTCGCGATAAAAATTTCCCAAAGCCTTTGAATAAAAAGCCCGACTTTTCGCGTAAAATTCATGGGTCTTCCGGCTTCGCTGAACAAATTCATGGACTCTAAAAAAGAGAAAATGTAGGCGATAACTTTGCTTTTGCCGCCCGTTTTTTTATAAAACGCCGCGCCCCACATGAAAAAATGCGCGTCTAAAATATAGACGTCCGTATCCTCCTCGTACTTTTTAAGAATCGCGACAATTTCAGGAATATTTTTTCGAGGATGCGAACTTGCCATGTTTTCTTCAAGAACCAGATAAGGTAAATTTTCAAAGGCGTTGGACTTTGAAAAAGCCGTTATCATTTTTACTTCGTGACCGTTTTGCATTAAAGAACGCACCATCAAATCAATCGCGTGATTCGCTCCGCCGCCTTTTATAAGGTTTAATTTTGTGGTCAGATACTTTATTTTCAAATCAAGTTTTGTAAAATGCTTTTCAAAGTTTCGCCGGGTCCGATTTTAAAACTTTTCCAAAACAAAAAAATCAAGGACATATAAACGACTCCGATTCCAATCATCGAACCGCCGTACTGGAAGATATTTCCAAACTCGGCATATCTGTTGTAAGCCACGCTCAAGGCTCCCGCGATCAGAGTCGAAACACCGACCGCAAAGGTGCATGGCAGTAAGTTTCGCAGATTAAATTCAGTCAACTTAAGCGCCTTGTAGGTCGTGTAAATAAAACACAGTGAAGTCGAAATGATAATCGCGTACGCGGCTCCGGAAATTCCGTATCTCGGCACCAAGAACCAAAGCCCCGAGAAAACCGCGACGATTTGAATCATAATCGAGTAAAAATGTATTTTCGGTTTGCCCATGCCGTTGAAAATCGGATAGGTGATTAGTGAAAATCCGCGAACTGTCATCGCGATTATCAATAATTTCAAAGGAAAATCAACGCCCAACCATTCCGCTTTCAAAACCAAACCGACCAAATGATTGGCCTGAG
>CAYIRB010000007.1:0-20562 GCA_964365765.1 uncultured Candidatus Peribacteria bacterium | reverse complement strand
CGCTGATTCCCGTTCCCATAGCTATAACCAAGTTCTTGATTTCATTGTTAGCGAGCATTTTATCCAATCGAGCCTGCTCCACGTTCAATATTTTACCTCGAAGCGGCAAAATGGCCTGATTCTCTCTGTTACGTCCTTGTTTGGCGCTACCGCCGGCCGAATCTCCTTCCACAATGTAAAGTTCGGACTGCGAGGGATCCTTGGTGGAACAATCCGCCAGTTTTCCGGGTAAAGTCATACCCTCCAAAGCCCCCTTTCGAATTACCGTGTCGCGAGCCGCGCGAGCCGCGAGGCGAGCGCGTTGAGCCAAGGAACATTTACCGATAATGCCACGCGCCTCTGCCGGATTTTCGTTCAAATACTGCTCAAACATATCCCCGAACACCGTTTCAACGGCCGTTCTGATTTCCGCATTACCCAACTTGCTCTTTGTCTGTCCTTCAAATTGCGGATTGGCCAACTTCACGGAAATAACGGAAGTCAAACCTTCGCGCACATCTTCCGCACTGAAATTCACATCCTTCTCTTTAATCAATTCATTCACGCGCGCGTAATTATTCAAAACGCGAGTAAGCGCGGATCTGAATCCGGTCAAATGCATTCCGCCCTCCGCGGTGTGGATATTGTTCGCGAAAGTAAAAACGGTCTCCTGAAAAGTATTCGTGTATTGAAGTGAAATTTCTATAATTCCTTCATCCTCCTCTTTATAAATATAAATGATTTCACCTATTTTTTCCCTGTCGCGATTCAAATGCTGAACGTAAGACTTAATTCCACCCTCAAAATAAAACATGGCTTTTTGCCCGTCTCGCTCATCCAACACTTTGATACTCACTCCCTTTGTAAGATACGCCTGCTGTCTCACCCTATTTATAACCGTGTCCCAAACAAAATCGATATGCTCGAAAATCTGCGGATCCGGAGTGAAAATAATCGTAGTACCGGTCCTGCCCTCCACACCTTTTTCCGATTTGACTTCCGAGCACGGATCTCCTCTCTTAAATACTTGAGTGTATAACTTACCGTCACGGTAAACTTGCGCGATTAGCTGAACGGATAAGGCGTTTACAACCGAAACACCCACTCCGTGCAAACCACCTGAAACCTTATACCCGCCGCCGCCGAATTTACCTCCGGCGTGCAAAACCGTCAGGACTGTTTCCAAAGCCGATTTTCCGGTTTGCTTTTGTTTATCGACCGGAATCCCGCGCCCGTCATCGGCAACGCTCACGGAACAGTCTTTTTGAATCCGAATTTCTATGTTCTTGCAATAACCCGCCATGGCCTCATCTATGGAGTTGTCCAAAACTTCCCAAATAAGATGATGGAGCCCTGCGATATCCGTTGTACCGATGTACATTCCGGGTCTTTTCCGCACCGCCGCCAAACCTTCAAGCACTTGAATTTGATCCGCTGAATATTGTTGTTCCGCCATAGGAATAAAAAATAACCTGCGGCATTTTAGCAGACTTAAAATTCCATGTCATCAGAAAGTCAAATATCGGTGCGTAATGCCTGATAAGTCGCAGCAAGAGCGGACTCCAAGTTGCTTAAATCCAAATCCGGTAAAGTTTCCGCGTTACCGTTCAAATACCAGACGATCTCCGAAACTTCATTGCTGTTTGCGTTATAGGTGCCCGACACCCGAATCTTGAACTCGGTCGCCTCTCCTTCAAAGCCGAATTGATTCTCATCCAAATCAAGCAATGTCAGCTCGAATTTGACGGAATCCAAGCCTGCCGCCACAAACTGCGACTTCGCGTAAGAAAGCGCGACATCTTCGGTCAAATTTGAATCGACGGAACCCTGCGACTGATTTTCCGCGTCCGCGCTCCGTACGATACTGTCATCCTCGGTGGCTTTACCGAGCACATCCCTAAACTTCTCAACCGCCAACCCCGTGGCGAACTTAATATCCCCCGCAACAACGTCGTAAAGAATCTTGGTTTCACGGTCATACTTCCCTTCAAATATCCGACCTGAAACTTTTCCTCCCAAAATGTTAAAAAGTCTGTTTTGCGCATCGCCGAGGGAAACAAGCTCGGCAAATTGAATGCCGTTGCTTTCAAAGTCGGTCTCGGCCTCTTTTTTGGCATCTTCCACGGAAACCGTCGAGATTTCCGCTTCATTGCCGCTTCGAATACCCTGCAAGTATGAATTCAATTGTGCCAAATCAGCCAACTTTTGACGAAAGGCCGCGAGCCCCTCATCAAAGGAAAGGTAAGAACCGAACTCGGGTGAAGAAATATATTGAAGAGAAACATCGTAATCCTCCAACTTTTGTTCAAAATAAGACCTGACCGCGACCTGTGCCGCAATGGAATTCAGATAATCGTCGGCGCCGCTTATCAGTTCCCTTCCCAATTTGTCCGCCGCGCTTACCGAAAGTTTTTTGGCGGAAACAAATTTGAACAAATTTTCCAAAAATCTGAGCTTGCTTTGAACAAAGGATTGTCTTTCTTCATCCAAATCCTGATACGAACCCGACTCGGCCAAAATGCTTGTCTCGATTTCTTTCAGCAATTCCGCAGATTCCAAAGTATAAAAAACCGCGTTACTCCTGAGCAACAGTTCCGTAAGAATATATCTGCGGCTTAACTCGTAGGTATCAAAAGTCGAGGACTTCAGCACTTTTTCAAACGCCAACTTGTAATCTTTAAAAGCCAAAGAGGCTTCAACAATCGACGCATGCTCAAGCAAACTCTCCAGTTCGTTATACATCAAGTCAATCGACGAATCGTTCAATGCCCACTTGATGTCATACAGACCGTCCCCGGGAAGGACAAAAAACAAATTCGCGCTCAACTCTTGCTTGACCTCGTCTTCCGGACTGTAACTCAGCCATTTTTGTAACCAAACTCTTGAAACTTCCACATTGAAATGAATCGAATTCGACAAGGCGTATTTCAAATTATCATCCCTTTCCGAATTCAGACGCTTTTTCTCGGCGAACCCGCTAAAAGTCAACGCGGCTCTGACACGAACGAGTACATTGCGAAATGTCTGAGTCAGGCCTTCCAGAGCGGGTCCGGTATCGGCCCCGACACTCAATTTTGCCATATAATTCAAAGAAGCGTTTTCATAATTTTTTTCCACATCCTCTAAAACCGATTTGAGCGACTCGTCCAATTCGCTTTCTTTAAACTCATAAATTTGGAACTCTTTTGAAAGTTTTGCGAGCCTCAGTTTGGCGATCGGCACGTTTACTTTCGACTTTAGAATTTCCGTCCTGTATGACGTGGGAACGTAAAAGGAATTCAAATCTTTTGAATCCCGAACCAAAGTCAACAGTGAGGGATGCTCGATGCCGTAAACAGTTAAAGAAGACCCGTCGTCCGCGACTGTGGCATACAACTCACTGCCGTCCGAATCCGCTACTGCAAAACCGGTGCGCAAAGTGGCGTCAAAATCTCCCGCCAAAGTGGCCAAAACGATGCTTCCTTTTTTCAGAAAAATATCGAAGTGCTTCTCACTTGCGTCATAAGTTAGAGTGGCTTCGGAACCCGGAAATATCCGAATCGAATCCCTATTCTTGAAAGTCGCATAAGCCGAAGAAGTCGCATCGATTACTCCGTCAAACACAAAATTTTCGCTCAAATCCCAGTTGTTATCAAGCTCACTCGCCTCGGCGCCAAAAGCGAAAAAAGACCAAAATCCCAAGGCAAGACCAAGCAGTGCTACAAGTACCAAATTTAACAATTCCGCTTTTTTCATTTTTGTTCAGGTTTTATCCGTATATTATACCAGATTTTGAGGTTTTTTAAAAGACGAGAAATTGGCAAATGGACGGATTTTAAGGAAAATAGCTAGGCTATGAAAATAAGCCGCAACATCGCACTTTCCATCTTCGGCATCCTGCTTATGGCCGCACCGGCCAAAGCCGGTTACGGCGACGTATCGGTTGACAGCCAGTATTATAAAGCCGTTAGTTATTTAGAACTCCAAGGCGCCAGTGACAACGGTGGCGAATTCCGACCTGAAGCAAAAATCAACAAAGCCGAGCTGTTTAAAATTCTCTTTAAGATTTTCGGTGAAGAAACTTACAAAGTTACCAAGTCGAAATTCACAGACGTCGACCCGAATGTTTGGTACGCCGCCTACGCCGAACTCGCGCTCAAATACGATTTGACTGACACAAAAAGCAAAACATTCAACGCTTCGTCATACGTGAATAAAGTGGATGCCATGACTTATTTGTATAAAACATACGGAATAGCGGCACCGCGCCTTACAAAAGAAAAAGGTGAAGAACTTTTCAGAGATATCTCCAGTGCTCACCCATATTTTTCTTTCATCAAAAAGGCCGTGGATTTGGGCATCATACAAAAAAATCCCCAGAAAAATTTTGACCCCTACAAGTACGTATCAAGAGGAGAGTTTGCGGATTTACTCTTCAAATTCGATCAATGGTACACAAACGAAAGCGGATCGAAATCCAATACCGTCAACGGAGTGAAAAAATCTGAAATTCTGGCGGACATCTGGGAAAGAATAACTAATGACTTTTACCTGAAGGACGGTGAAACGATAGATGAAGAAGCCCTCTACCAAGCCGCCGTAAAAGGAATGATTGAAAGTCTGAACGACCCCTACACAACTTTTATCGCAGGGAATTCCACACAAGAACTTGTGGGCACATTAAGCGGCAACTTTGAAGGCATAGGGGCATACCTTGTGCAAGATGAAATCACAAAAAAAATCTACATTACCGACTTCGTCAACGGTTCCAACGCGGTGGAAGTGGGTATGTTGGTGGGCGACGAAATTGAAGAAGTGAACGATATTCCCGTAACCGCACTCTCCTACGCGGAAGCCGTCAAAAATATAAAAGGCGCGGCGGGTACGCTCGTAAAACTGAAAATAAGACGCGGTACCCAAAGCCACACTTTCAATGTGGAAAGAAGAGCTCTTAAACTTGAATTGCAAAAAGGCGAAATCCTCGATAAAAACACTTGGTATGTCGACATAAACATTTTCAACGATACAAGCTTTATCGACGTAAACGCGATAATGAAGGAACTCTCCTCGACCATCGCGAACCCGAAAGCCATCATCATCGATCTCAGAAGCAATGCCGGCGGTTATTTGAATTCGGCGATTTCCATTGCCGGACATTTTGTGAAAAACAGCGCCCCCGTGGTCCAACTGGACTACGGAAGCTTCGTGGAAAAAATTCTGAACAGCGGAAGAGGCGAATACAATGGCATTCCGCTTTACGTGCTTGTGGACGAGTTTACCGCCTCAGCCTCGGAAATTTTGGCGGCGGCCATGAGAGACGGTGACGACGCGATACTGATAGGAACAAAAACCTTCGGCAAAGGCACCGCACAGGAGCTAACGCAATACTGGGACGGATCAATTCTAAAACTGACGATTGCAGAATGGCTCACTGCGAACGGTGAGGTAATACAAGGCCAAGGACTCACCCCAGATATCGCCATCAACCAAAAAAGCAAAACCATCGATCTCTGGCTGAACGCGGCGCGAAGAGAAATTAAGAACTTATAGGTTTATCGCCCTGATCATCGAACTGCACGGGAATTTCTTGTTTGGCCTCGGGCTCCAAAACCGCGCCGGAATTTTCCGTGAAGCCATTTTCCAATTCTTCGACTTCTTTGCTTATAACAGGCTCCGGCTTTGCCGCCTCCGTAGTTTCAAAATCTTGATTGGCGGCGGACTGGGCCAAAATTTCCTCCGGATTCGTCGTTACGACTTTATCTTCGCTGAAGGAAGCGATCACTTGAATCGCCACATGCTTCAAACCGGCAAAAAACAAGCCTTGCCCGACGCCGGAATTCAAAAGCATATACTTTTCCCCCTCGGTAAGATTAAAAATCTTGGTCAAAGCCTCAATCGCCGAAGGCGCCTGTTTCAAAAGCAATTGCATCGAAGAGTTCGTGATAATGGGTTTCCCGTATTCCGAACTGATGAAATCCTCCACATCCTGAGTGATAGTGGTGACACCCAAATAATATTTTCGCGCCCTTTTCACCAATCCGAACAGAAACTTGGCCGAGTCTTCATGTTGCATGAGCGACCACGCTTCATCGATAACCAGAATACGTTTCTTGAGTGAAGAACGCACTCTGTTCCAAATGTAGTTCAAAACAATGTACATCGCAATCGGCCTAAGTTCGTCCTCAAGATCGCGCACGGAGAACACCATCAAACCGGAGTCCAAAGTCACATTCGTCTCCTTATTAAAGACTCCGGAATACGTACCGGTAACAAACTTGGATATTCTCTGCGCCATGTCCGCCGCGCCGTCCATCGCGGACAAAATGGAAAAGAAATCTTCCATTGTCGGGACCTTCAATTTTGAAGGATCGACCAAATCCATCGTTATTCCCTTCGTCGTATAAGTATCGATTAGGGCCTTGTCCAAAATTCCTTCTTCTTGCGCACTGATTTTTCCCAGCATCAATTTGATCAGCCCTGTAAGATTTATTACGGCGCTTCGCAACAAATCCCCGGGCTTCACGTCTTCGCCTTCCAAAGGCGTCGGCAAATCGAAGGGATTTATACGTCTGTCCGAATTCAAAGAAACATTCAAATAAGTTCCGCCCACGGTCTCGCACAAGGGCCTGTATTCATTTTCCGGATCGATTACAATCACGTCGGTATCCAACATCAAGTAACGCAAAATTTCCAATTTAATTGCGTAGGATTTACCGGCCCCGGACTTGGCGAACACTACGGAATTCGCGTTTTCCAAACTGAATCTGTCAAAAATAATCAGCGATTCGTTATGCCTGTTCAAGCCGTAGAGCACGCCGTCATTTGAAGTAAGTTCCGAAGAAATAAACGGAAAAGTCGTCGAAAGCGGCGAGGTGTTCATGTTGCGAATCGTTTCCAACTCGTCCAAACACAGCGGAATCGTCGAATTGAAGCCGCGTTCCATCTGCAAATCGGCCTTTTTCGAAAGGACCAATTTCCCGGCCAAAAGGCTTTCGAGCTGTTTGGAGAGTTTTCTCAACTCATCCAAATTCTTGGAATAAATCGTAAAATAAAAGGCAAACTGGAAGAATTTTTCCTGCCCTCTCTGCAAATCCGTTCTCAAAGATTCAGCGTCTTCCAAAGCGGTCTCCAAAACCGGATCGCGCACATTCCCTTTTTCCGTCGCGATTCTGATGGACGACTGAATTTGCGCGACTTTTGTTCTCAAAACTTTCATTATCTGCTCGGAAGAAATCGGATAAATAAATTGCGAAATATCCATCGTCACGTCGTAATTAACAACCGGCGACAGCCAGTTAGTGTCGATGTAACGCGGATAAGTGTAAACAAAATAAGTCTGACAAAACATGTCATCAATCTTCAAATGATCAAAGTTCACTTCAAAAGCGGATGGCGCGATCAGATCGCGAATGGACGCAATGCCTTCTTGAAACAGCTTCTCCGCTTCCAAAACTTTCTTTCGTTCCGCCGCTTCAAGCGCTTTGGTGTCAACTTTCGAAGCCGCCGAAGCCGCCTTATTTTTTGCATCCTGCGTAACGTTCGACTTTGCCTTTGACTCCAAAACCGCCGCGACAACTTCCTTCGTTTGCGAAATATTTTTTGGCGCGCTTGCCATATTTTGGCTTACTGCCGCCGTCGCCGTCACTACCGCACCCTGTGGAGGATTTTTCTCGTCAGCCATAAGATTTAATAATCACATTATTATATCAGAAAACCGCCTTGGCAACAAGGTTGGAAACTCTGGATTGACCGATTACAAATACTGTTCTACTTATCAGAATTAACCACTCATCCGTTTTTCTTGAACCTTCAGATTGATCGCATGCGCGATGGCATGATGTTCTTTGCACAGCGGCGCAAGGTAACGTGGGTCATGCGTATGTGACAGCGCGAAAATTTGCGTGTGATGAATGTGTTCGGCGGGTTTTTTGCAGGTTGGAATGGAACATTTTGTGCCGAATTCTTTTCCCACAAGACGACGGGTTTTTACGGGAACATAATGTGACTTCGCTGATTCAACGGGAAGTGATTTTTCATCTTCAATTTCTTCTTCGCGTTTGTTAAGCGCGGCCGTGATAATTTCGTTAACATCGATTCCTTTTTCTTGAAGTTCAATCAGTCTTTTCGTCACTTCATCATTTAAGGTTAATGTCTGCCCGGGCAGACCTGTAAATTTTTCATCCCGGACGATGGTTTCAATTGCACTTTTAGACATTTTTTGTACAAGTTCTGAAAGTTCTTTTTCGTTTTCAGGTTTTGCTATACTCACTATTCGAGCCAACTTGTTTATACTTTCTTTCCCCTCAACAAGTAGTTCGTGCAGATGAGGTAAACTTTCAAATCTTTCTTCCAAATTAAGCGCTAAACGAACTTGGTCATTAGATAAACCGCCGAACTTTGCCGCGAATTCATAGATACTTCCGCATTTCTTCTTTTCAAACAATCGACGTCTGTTTATCTCCGGCAGTAATCCTACAAACTTCCGCCTCCACATCAAGGCGTTTTTGCCGTATAAAATCGCGTTCTCCAGTAATTCTTTATCGTTCATTTTTGGTGGGGTTAAATCGCCGCAATAATATCAAATTAACAGGTTAAAATCCAGCATTTTGACTGGACAAATCACGAGGTGAGTGTGTGCTCATATTTCGGCGCGGAAACACCCCCTCGCATCCGCTCCAATCCGCCGGTCAAATAAACTATTTCGCGGCGGCAAAGGGGATTATTGACTTGGACGCCAAGTTAAGCCAAAATGATCTCCTTTAATTCTTTAATTTTAAATATGTCTTTAAGAAATACAATTATGGCCGGAAGTTTACTTGCTCTAAACAGTTGTGATAATGAAGGTGAACTTCATGACATAAATCCCGAAGCTGGAGCACAAATGGTAAAGGATTTAGAGGAGTCAACTGAATTATTTCTATCAATAGGTAAGTCGCATGAAAGCCAAAATGATATTGATGCTCAAGCAAAAGCAACTCAAACCAAAGCACTTGCAATGCTGGAAGCAGAAGGGATTCCTGCTAAAGCTGAAACTTATCCTACAACCGGCGACTTTGTTGTTTTTCTACCTACTAATAATGCATTTGTTAATCAAGGAACTTACCTGCCAAAAGAATATAAAGGCGACCGACCTGAATACCAAGGCGTGATGGCATTAAGACATTATGGTGTATCGGGTATTGCACACAACGATTCTAGATGTCTAATCGTTGACGGTGATCCAAAGACGGAACCCACTCTTGCAGGTTGTTAAAAAATAAGCACGGAAATATTCGCTAACCACAGCACATTTATTTGACTGTGGAAAGCCGAGTGTTTTAAGGCTTGCTTGTTTTCGGTAAATTTGAACGTATAATTTGCCAGAAATATCTACCATTAGCCATTTATACATGAATCATCTCAAGAAAGTTTTGACAGGTCAGGTTTTGATTATTTTACTTTTGACGGCTGTCATCGGCGCGGTCGGTTATAAGTCCGACATAAACCTTGGTCTTGACCTTAAGGGCGGTACTCAACTTGATTATAAAATCGACCTCGCGAAAGTCGCTCAGGGCGATCAAGCGCAAATTGTGGAAGGCGTAAAAGAAGTGATAAGAAAGCGCGTAGACGGACTTGGAGTAGCCGAGCCTAACATATACGTTTCAAACATCGCGGATGAATATCATGTGGTAGTGGAACTCGCGGGTATAAACGATATCGAAGAGGCCAAAGCGATTGTGGGTAAAACTATCCAACTGGAATTTAAAGAAGAAAATCCAAATCCGGATGATGAAGAAAAAATAAAGTTGGCGAACGAAGAGGCGAAGATTTTTTATGATGATATAAAAGCCGGCGGCGATTTTGTGACTTTGGGAGACGCCGAGCAAAATTCACTCCCGGGACAAGTTTACCACTTTGAACAGAATCTTCAGGAATTAAGCAAATATTCCCAGGACATGCAGGAAGCCGTGAAAGGCAAATCAGCCGGAACAATACTTCAACCGTTTGAAATAAACGACGGTTTGACGGCGGACACTCAAAGCAACATCGTTGAGCTGAAAGGCGTCGCGGTCGTTCAAATCGCCGATAAAAGCAGTGAAATCAAGGAAATCACGGAAGACGCAAAAGTGAGCGCACGGCATATTCTTGTTTCATACAAAAACGCCGAGCGAAGCACGGCGACCAGAACCAAAGAAGAAGCTTTGACGAGAATTAAAGAAGTTCAATCAAAAATTCAAGCGGGTGGCAAAATCGAAGATTTGTCCAAAGAGTACTCCGACGATCAAGGAAGTTATGATAAGGGAGGAGATTTGGGCGAATTCGGCAAAGGCGCAATGACCCAAACTTTCGAGGATGCGGCTTTTGCTTTGAATGAAAGTGAAATTTCGGAAATCGTGGAAAGCCCCTTCGGCTACCACATTTTGCAAGTTTACAAAAAAAGCGGAGGAACAACTACAAAACAAACGGTCGAGTCCTACCAAATCAATAAAATTATTTACCTTACAAAAGCGGACGAATGGAAAGAGACAGGCTTGAACGGAGAACATTTCAAGCATGCCGACGTTGCGTTCAATCAAGCTTACCAACCTTACGTGGCAATCGAATTTAACGAAGAAGGAGGAAAAATGTTCGAAGATCTGACCGGCGCCAACGTGGGCAAGAGAATCGCGATTTTCGTGGGCGGCAATTTGATTTCCGCTCCGACCGTGCAGAACAGAATCGCGGGCGGAAGCGCTCAAATTACGGGAAATTTCACAATTGATGAAGCTCAAGACCTCGCGCGAGATCTGAATACGGGCGCGATTCCGGCGCCGATCACGCTTTCCGGACAGTACACAATCAGCGCGACGCTTGGTAGCGAAGCTCTTACGCAAAGCCTAAAAGCGGGGTTGATCGGGGTCGTGGCCTTGGCGCTGTTTATGTTGCTTTACTACCGAGTGCCGGGTTTGGTGGCCAATGTTGCACTCGCGATTTATTCGGTGATATTGATTTTCTTTATCAAATCCGCCCTCCCGATTGCCGTATCCATTCTGCTTGCTCTGGCGATATTCGTTTACGTCGTGCATTTGATTTTAAAAAGCAAGGATTCGGGTGGAGAAAAATTCGTGTCCTTTTTGATCGCGTGTTTTGTGCTTTTCTTCCTGACATTTGTATTTTCAAGCAAAATCACTCTTACACTCGCGGGCATTGCCGGTGTCATTCTCTCAATCGGTATGGCGGTTGACGCGAACATTTTGATTTTTGAAAGAGTTAAAGAAGAGCTCCGTGCCGGCAAAAGTTTGAGGTCGGCCATCGAAGAAGGTTTTGACCGCGCGTGGGACTCCATTCGCGATTCCAACTTTTCTTCTCTGATCACATGCGCAATTTTGTTTTATTTCGGCAGTTCCATCATCAGAGGCTTCGCGCTTAACCTCGCACTTGGTATTCTCGTGTCGATGTTCAGCGCCATCATGCTCACCAGAACATTTTTGAATTTCACTGCGGAAACACCTTTGGCAAATAACTTATGGCTTTGGGGAAAACCCAAAACGGAAAAAACCGCGCACATGCGCTTCGTAAAATACAAGAATTTCTGGCTCGGACTTTCCGGCACGGTTGTTCTGACATCATTCATTTTAATGGCGCTAATCGGACTGAAACTCGGTTTGGATTTCACGGGAGGCACGATGCTCGAAGTCAAATTGGGATCCGCGGACGCCACGGCGGAACAAATTTCAACAGCAATCGGAGAATCGCAAATTGTTTCAACCAACGAGGGCACATTTTTAATTCGGATGAAACATTTGAGCGAAGATGAACACAATCAAGTGCTGGCGAAATTAAAAGAAAAGTTCACATCGGCCGAGGAGCTCAGATTCACGACCGTCGGGCCGACAATCGGAGCAACATTAAAAAACAAAGCTCTGATCGCCCTATTGCTCACGTCTCTTATGATTGTGCTGTACATATCATTCGCTTTCAGAAGAATTCCACGGGAATTGAATCCCTGGAAGTTCGGTCTGGCCGCTATTGTCGCCTTGATACATGACGTGGCAATCGTTATCGGACTTTTCGTTTTACTCGGAAAATTCTTAGGAGTCGAAGTGGACGCGCTGTTCATTACGGCTCTGCTTACGGTCATGGGATTCTCGGTGCACGACACAATCGTGGTATTCGACCGACTGCGTGAAAATTTAAGATTCAGAAAAGAAGGTGAGCCTCTGTCTGAAACTGTCGATCATGCCTTAAATCAAACAATGGCAAGGTCAATCAACACTTCTTTATCGGTGTTGATAACCACAATCGCACTTCTGCTTTTCGGCGCGGAAAGCATCCGCATGTTTATTCTTGCACTTACGGTGGGTATATTCGTGGGAACATACTCGTCGATATTCGTTGCGAGCTTCCTGCTTGTGTCTTGGAACAAGAAAAAGTAAAATCACCAGGCCGCACCCATAGCTCAACTGGATAGAGCACTGGTCTTCGGAACCAGGGGTTGGGGGTTCGAACCCCTCTGGGTGCACCATATAGCGAATAGGAAGCAAAGCGCTCCATTAATCGTTTTCCACAAAAATCGATGTATCTCTGCGCCACTTCTTAAGAGCCCGAAACGGCGGAAGTATTTGCAAACAGTACCAAAGATCAACAAGTCTTCTGGCATACCAAGCGATTTTTCCGCCGATTACGATATTTTTATATTTCAGGATACCGAATTTGCCCGCAATCGGGATAATGACAATATCCAAGCCGGGCTTAAAGGGCAGAAGTTTCTCGCCTCGCATTTCTCGAAGCAAATTACCGGAGGTAAGCGCGCCCTCTTCAAACGCGTAACGGGCCAACATCGGCAAGCGGCTGTCCGTCAGCGCGTTGTCGCCGACTGCGAACACATTTCGATTTTTTTTACTTCGCAAATACGCGTCGACATCCACGGTATCGGCTTTAACCCCGCCCGTCCAAATCAACAAATCCGATTTCATCTTGCTGATTTTGCCGGCAAGCGACTTCAGTTCGATTTCCGCGGGCCCGACCTTATTGATGTAATGATTCAGAATCACCCCGACGCCTTTGGACTCCAGTCTTTCAATCGCCATATCGGAAACCTTTTTCCCCATTCCTATCAGTTCATTCGATCCCTGAATAATTTGCACAACAACCCGTTTGACGGGATATTTATACTTCTTGCACAAGAACTTCACGTAGCCGATAAGTTCCCCGGAAAATTCCACACCGGTCGCGCCGCCACCGCCTACGTTGATGATTACATTTTTTTTCAATTTCTTACGCCAAAGATTTTGGAAATATGTATCCAGATGACAGTTGAGAACAATAGCGTCATGAACGGTTTTGACGGAATATGAAAATTGCTCCAAACCGGGAATTCCGTAGGTATTGTTCAATGAGCCGAGCGCCACGACCAAGTAGTCGTATTTTATTTTTTGTTTTTTCAGTGATACTTCATTTTTTTCCGAATTGATTTTAAGCACTTCGTCATGAATGAACTCGACCCGGCCGCAATCGATGATGTCGCGAATATTCGTGGCGACGCTGTCCTTGAGTTCAGTCAAACACTCATCGGAAATTTTAGCCCGAAAGGAGCTGGCTATTTCATACAAATCCGGCGTGTAAACGTGAAAATCATTCTTATCGACAAGAGTGATTTTACAAACTCTCAAATCGGCTTTTTTCGCAAGATCCATCGCGACTTTCAAACCGGCGAAGCCCGCCCCCAGTATTAGAATTTTTTTTACCATTTCAACTCCTTAATTTCCTTCGGATCGTCTCCGAATTCGATAATGTATTTGTGGTGATCGGCGATTTTCTTATTCAGAATTCCCAGCACCGCTTTTTTCTTTTTCGCCACCCGCTTATTCTTAACGGATGCTTTCTCAATCATATCTATCGCCAAATGGTAGCGGCTCACGTGATTCCGAATGGCCATGTCAAAAGGCGTAGTTGTGGAACCTTCTTCGCTGTAACCGTGAATAATAAAACGCTTCGGATCCGCGTAGCCCCAAAAAATCTGCTCTATGTCGTTTTTATATCCGTGATAATTAAAAATTATCGGCTTATTCTCGGTAAAAAATTTGGCGAACTCTTTATGAGTCAAACTGCGCGGCGAATGAATGTTGCAATAATCACCCACGCATACTCCGGAAAGTTCAGAAATATTCACATAACGAATTTTCAATTCGGGCACTAATTTTTGACAAATTTTCACCGCCATCAAAGCTTCATCAGTCATGCAATCGCCGGCTGAAGCCAACACCACATCGGGGTTTTTCGTGGCCGCCTTGCCGCCCACCCAGTCCCAAACTCCGATGCCGGTTACGGCCTGTTTTTTTGCCTCCTCAAGAGTCAGCCACTGCGGCAGACTTCGCTTATCAACCACTATCACATTAATGCCGTTTTTCCGTTTTAAAGCCTCATCTATCGCCACCAAAAAACTATTCGCGTCGGAAGGGTAATAAATCTGCGTGAACTCACCGTGCTTCTCCAGCATGTTTGAAACAAAACTGGGGTTTTGATGGGAAAAACCGTTATGCTCCTGCCTCCACCCGACACTTGAAAGAATATAAATGGGCGAAGCCAGAGGCTTTCTCCACGGCACTTTAAAACTTTGTTTTAAAAACTTGGCGTACTGATCGAGCATACTGGAAATAATGGTCGCGAAGGCTTCATAAGTGACAAAAAATCCGTATCTGCCGGTTAAAACATATCCCTGCAACCAACCCTGCAAGGTGTGCTCGCTCAACATCTCCATTGCGCGCCCCTCGGGATCTATATTCTCGGCCGCCGCGGGAACCGGCCACATATATGCCCTTTTCGAACCCTCGAAAATATCGTGCCATTGGCTCGACTCCAGTTCATCCGGACACATCACGCGGAAATTATTTCTGTTTGCCTTAAACAAATCCCTTACCAAAAACGCACCGACTCTCATACTGCTTTCGCAAACGCCGCCTCTTTTTTTAATTTTAATCGAATATTTTTTTATATTCGGAATTTTTATTTCCTTCAACATATTTCCACCTATCGCGTGCTTATTCATTCCGATTCTAAATCCCTCATCGGGCAAAAATTTAAAAAGCTTTTTTGAAAACTGACCTTTCTCGTCAAAGAACTCGCCGACATTGTAACTTCTCAACCAAGTCTCAACGGCCTTCAATTCATCGGGATTCGACAAATGCTCCAATGGAATGCCGTGCGACCTGAAAGAACCTTCCACCATTTTCCCGTGAAAAGTTTTAATTCCCCTCCAACCTTTCAATGACCGCAGAACTATCATCGGCCATTTTGGCTTGTACATTTTTTTACCGTTCCTCGCCTTCTTTTGAATCACACGAATTTCTTGATAAGATTGCTCCACGGCCTTGAGCATTTTTTTTTCGATGTTTTTCCCGTCGACGATTTTTACATTATAACCGTAACCGCTGTACAAACTCTTTATTTCATCATCATCCATCGTGCCGGGAATCGTGGGATTCGAAATTTTGAAACCGTTCACGTGAAGTATCGGCAAAACCGCGCCGGAAGTTTTCGGGTTCAAAAACTTGATGCTGTGCCAAGCCGCGGCCAAAGGACCGGACTCCGATTCACCGTCTCCCACGACCGCCGCCACAATCAAATCGGGATTATCGAATACCGCGCCGAAAGCCGTCGAAAGCGAATAGCCCAATTCACCGCCTTCCAGAATGGAACCGGGCACATCCGGAGTCACATGACTCGGAAAGTGACTGAAAGGCCAACTGAACATTTTAATCAATCGCGACATTCCGTCCGTATCCAGAGTCAGCTCGGGGTAAAATTTTTCCAAAGTACCTTCGGAGAACAAGTTTGCCAAAATCGCGGGCGCGCCATGGCCGGGACCCGTAATCAACATGACTTCACACTTATGTTTCCAAACCAAGTAATTCAAGTTCGCGTAAATAAAATTCAAACCCGGAACCGTGCCCCAATGCCCCAATATTCTGGGTTTTATATGCTCGAGTTTCAAGGGCTCGTTCATCAAAAAATTCCCGCGCAAATAAAGCGACGCCGCCGCGATGTAGTCGTTAAAACGCAAGTATCTCTTCATCCAAGCCAATGCCCTTCTGTCTTTCATTATCATGGTGGCGGATTAAGCTCCCCAATACTACATATGCTTCAATCCCGTTACAACCAAATAACGGTACAACTCTTCAGCCATCTCGGCTCTGCTTCTATAATCACCGGGCGAAAAATGCGCGCTCGGCGGCTCTTCCAAAATGGAAAGTTTGCTCGCCCGCCATACATAAATCGCGTACCAAGCTCGAGTATCAATATCCGTGTATGGAATAAAATTGATTTTCACACCCTCCGTTAACTTTTCGCCATAGGTCTTTAATAGCATTTTCAGAGCCTCGACTTTGTTAACGGTATTGGCCGGCCTGAACGTACCGTCGGAATATCCGCTTATCCAACCTTTGCTTTTGGCGTAACAAACATACCTTGCGTACCACGCGGTCTTAACGTCCGAAAAGCAATTTTTATACACAGCGGCATCCGGTTCGATTCCTTGACCGGCCACAAGAATTTTCAAAAGCTCGGCTCTATTGATTTGTCTGTCGGGCTGAAAACTGCCGTCGGTATAACCCTGAAAAATGCCCCAATCGACCAAGGAAGAAATCGCGTCGTAATTTTCATGCAAATAGGAAACATCGTCGAAAATCCATTCGGCGGGAGTCATGCTTACCTCCTGGCTCTCTTCCAAAATTTCGTTCCCGTCCGAGTCCAAAGCCCGCAACATAAAGAAGTATATTTGCCCCTCCGCCAAATCATGAATGGTAACGCTTGTAACGTAAGCCTTGCCGACCGTTTCCGCGGAAGTATAGCCACCGCTCGAAGGGCCAAAGTCCACCCTGTAACCCGCCACGGAAGAATCTGTCAGCCTGTTCCATTTCAAAGAAACCGATTCTTCGTCATAACTCACAATTTGCAGAGTATAAGAATCATTTGATCTCGAGTCGTTGCCCGCAGTGATTTGCACTCCGTCTTTGCTCGCGGTTGTGTTCGTTTCTATCAATCCGTCCTCGCTAATCACGCTATGGTCGAAACCTCCTATATAAGAATACAAATACCCTTCATCAAACACTCCTTCATCGACCGCGGAGTCATTGAAGTCTTTAGTCAAAGGCGATACGACCGCATAAACACCGGCATAATTCGCAATTTCGCTCAAAACCAATTCCTCGGTCATGCTTTCATCTTCTCCGACTATCGTTTTTACCGTTTTATTCAAATCGGCGCCATTATTTTTCCTCCCTACAAGAGCGACGGCGAAGGATACTCCGTTCGGTTTTTTGATATGGAAATAAAACTCGTCGGCGCCGCCCGCGTTTTCAAAATAAAGATAATTCGTACCATATAAAGTGGGCACGTAGGACTCGGCAATCGTGGTGTAAGAATCAAGCGTCGGCCCTGTATCCATAAAAGGATCGGGATAGTTATAACCTTCCTCATACGCAATCGGACTGAGATTCCAGATGGAAAATTCCTGAAAAACCTGATCCAAACTGCCGCCTTCGGCGGCCACCGCCGCCTTTGCCGCTTCATACACCTTATATTCATTGCCGAAATCCAAAGCGGAATTGAAATATTCCCGCCAAAGGCTTTTGATAATCGAATCGTCATCGTAATACTCGCTCAAAAACTTCGGCCAAAGCGCCAAACCGTAAATAAAATAGTCGTTATCAGCAGGCGTAACGGATGTAAAAATCGAATAATCCGTATAATCCAAAAAACCGGAAACGTAGCCGAGATAATCGTCTATGGCGTCGTAAACTTTGTCCTCCATCCACACCGCGGTGGCCTCCGCAAAAGCCACGCCCTGATAACTCCCAGCGAAATCCGAGCCGCTCTCATCCATCTTAAATTGAACGGCGTGAAAAAACTCATGCGCGACAGTCACGTCGACCAAATCGGCGTCCACCCAAGGATCAATGGCGATATAAGGCGTAACTCCATCGCTTAAAATACTTGTGATTCCAACGGAACCCTCGGTCAAATATTCATTAGTATCGTCCAAAATAATAATGAGTTGCGACCCATCCGATACGGGTGAGGTGAAACCCAAAGTATCAATTTCAACCTGCCAAGAATATTCCGCCGCGTCCGCCGCGGTCTCTATTACATCCGCAATCCCGTCGCCGTCCGAATCACTCTGCGCCTTTATCAAATCTGAAAATTCAAGCTGAAAATGAGCTGTTTGAATCGAGTTTTTCTTAATGCTCCCGTGTTCAAACCCGCCGGTAAAAGTTGCGGCCGACGCAATTGAAGGGGTAAAAATGAAAAGTCCGAAAATCACCGCTAGTCCATGAAATCTGAATCGATTCAACATGTGACAATTTTATGATACTATTCGACTCCGGTAAATCGAATTATGTACGCCGAAATTCTTATCAACCATCTGTACTCGAAAATCAAAGAGACTTTCACATACGAAATTCCCGAAAATTCTGATGTGAAAATCGGCGATTGCGTTATGGTTCCGTTCGGAAAAAAACAAAAAGCCGCCATCATTTTGGGACTCCACAACAAAAAACCTGATTTCGACACAAAGTATATCGAAGAAAATTTAAGCGCGAACATTTTTCTATATGACTGGCAGATGAAATTGGCGGATTGGATGACCGACTACTATTTTTGTTCAAGACTTGACGTAATAAAGCTTTTATTACCCTCATCGATTTGGAAAAAAACTCAAAGAAAATCCGGACTAAAAACGAAAATTAACGGGAATAAAGTCAAGACAAATCACCATCCGACAACTGAACAATCCGACATCGTGGAAACAATAATAAATCAGGACATACCAAGCTCGCTTATCTTCGGCGTAACAGGTTCCGGAAAGACCGAGGTGTATAAAAAACTTATTCAGAATGTCACGGCGTCGGGCAAACAGGCGCTTCTTCTGGTTCCGGAAATATCATTAACGCCGCAATTCGTAAAATACTTTGAGGGAAGCTTCAAAAATCTCGCGGTGGTTCACAGTAAAATCAGCGAAGGCAAAAGAGCCGAGCAATGGAAGGCCGTCCACAAAGGAGAAATAAGTCTTGTAATCGGATCTCGGTCCGCAATTTTTTCACCCTTTAAAAACTTGGGCTTGATTGTAATCGACGAAGAACACGAATGGACATACAAACAGGAACAATCCCCGCGATACAACACGCGCGACGTGGCGTTTAAAATTCAAAAACTTACGGCCGCAAAACTTGTATTCGGTTCCGCCACTCCGAGTCTGGAAATAATGAACAAGGCCAAAAACGGTGAAATAAAACTTTTTGAAATGCGCGAAAGAATTCAAAGTACTCCCCTGCCGAAAGTCGAAATCGTTGATATGAGAGAAGAACTTAAAAAACGAAACTTCACCATGTTCAGCGACTTGCTGATTGATAAAATCAAGGAAAAATTGGATAAAAAAGAACAGATTCTGCTTTTTTTGAACCGCCGCGGAAGCGCTTCTTCAACGGTCTGCAGAGATTGCGGTTATGTGGCGAAATGTAAAAATTGCGACACTCGCCTCACCTATCATATTTCCAAATTCGCGCAGGCCACCTTAATTTGTCATCATTGCGGCAATATCACAAAACTCCCAGACTCTTGCCCGACTTGCCGGAGCGTAAGAATCAAGCATTTCGGGGCGGGCACGGAAAAAATCGAAAACGAATTGAAAAAACTATTCCCCGCCGCGCGAATCGTGCGAGCGGATCGCGACACTATGTCAAAAAGAAACAGTTTCGACGACCTGCACGCTCAACTGAATGCCAAAGAAATCGACATTTTAATCGGAACTCAAATGATCGGGAAAGGAATCGACATAGCGGATATCTCGCTTGTGGGAGTCATTTTGGCCGACACTTCCCTGCACATTCCCGACTTTCGCGCCGAAGAAAGAACATACCAACTGCTCTCCCAAGTGGCGGGACGCGCGGGACGGCGTGACAAACAAGGTGAAGTTATAATCCAAACTTACTGTCCCGACAACACGGTTTTACAAGCCGTTAAAGACCACAATTACGACGAATTCTATGAACAAGAAATTTGTGCGCGACTAAACGGGAAACTCCCGCCTTTCCGGAAAATTTTAAAACTTATTTATTGTGATAAAGATAAAAATCTCTGCGCTCAAAAAGCGGAAACACTTCTGAAAAACTTAAAAAATGAAAATTATGAGATCTTCGCGGCGCCAGCCATGCTTTCTCGCATGAACAACAAGTACTTCTGGCATATTTACATCTACGGCGAAGATCCCCTAACGTTGATCAAAAAAATTGATCAGACACTGCTTGAGGGCTGGAGAATAGATGTTGATCCGATTCAAACAGTCTAATAATATAAAGACATGCGCGTACTTTCCGGAATCAAACCCAGCGGACGCCCCCACCTTGGAAACTACTTGGGCGCAATGAGGCAACATATAGCTCTTCAAAACGAAGGCCATGAATGTCTATTTTTTATCGCGGACTACCACGCTCTCACAACCTTACGCGACTCAAAAAAACTCGCGGAGTACAGAAGGGGAATTGTACTGGATTATCTGGCATTGGGACTCAATCCGAAAAAAGTGACCCTCTTCTACCAAAGCGATGTTCCCGAACACGCGGAACTGCAATGGATTCTTTCCACCGT
>CAYIRB010000006.1:0-21235 GCA_964365765.1 uncultured Candidatus Peribacteria bacterium | reverse complement strand
ACTTTTTAACCTGCAGAATATTCAATCGTTGTTTTTCAGTTCAATTCAGAACCAAACCTCACTCAAACCTAAGGGTTTTTACTTTGTTTGCTCCTCCATGGATATTTTAGAGCAATTTACGGTAGCTTACGCTGAGGCATTGGCTATTCACCGCTCAAGAGATTTTTTCAAATTTTAAGGATAATTAAAGACCACGCTTACGCGTGGTCTGAAAGTTTAAGGAAATTTAAGGTTCAAATACTAAGCTTTTACCCTTAGCAGGCCGCGAACACCACGACGCTCACCAGCACCGTACGCAAGGTCAGGGCCCACGTCAGAATTCCGATAGCGCGGATTGAAGCGCGCAACACGAGCAAGGTTGATACTTTTCTCTCCATCTTCTAGCCATGTCGATCTCCAAGTTTGACCGTCTTCAGATCTTACAATAGGTTCTCCCGTAAAGGCTTCAAACATTCTTATCTCTTCACTCTTTTCGTATGGAGGCACGTAGGGAAATAGATCTAGGCCAATTGCTTTCGCGGCTGCTCTTGCTCCTGAATATGTCTTTCCGGTTAGGATTGGTTCCAGGCCTCCGTTTGCAAAAAGTATGTTTCCATCTTTGTCCGCTCCGAACATTATTGGACCCTTTGGAATTGCTTCCGCTTGTTTTAGAACAGCTCCATCATTTGCCAGCATTGCCTCCTGAACTCTTTTCCAATCCATTCTTGATTTACTTTCTCCGCTCCATCTATTGTACATTTCTGAGTACTTAATGAGGCGAGCGTCTACTTCTGCCATTTCGATATCCGCAATTATTTCATCTACTTTGTTGGTAGTCGAATCTTGAATTCCAAGAATTGTGGCGATTTGTTGGAGTTTAGCCACGTCATTTGTAGTTCCTATAGCTTCTATCAATCCGGTTTTATCTATTCCTGTCATAGATAGAATTTAGTGGTTAAATCGTAGTCATTATACAAAAAGAACGGATTGTGTCAATATGTTGCTAATCGGATATTTTCCAGACTCCTTTTATGTATTCACTACTGCCAAATAAAAAGTGGTGAATATAGTCGATAATATGGTCAAATTCACCGCTTTTTGCTTTTGACGGATTGTAAGCGAGATGATTTATATCTCTCAAGCGCTTCCTTTGTTGTCATCCAATTTCTGCCGAATTTAATCGCTTCAATCTTCCCCTCTTTAGCTAATTTGCTCAAATACGCTTGAGAATATTTGCTGTGACGGGCCACTGCGGCCAAACTGATCCATTTTTCTTTTTGAGTGGGTTGGATACATCTTTTTGCAGTCTATCCAACCTATACTCAATTTGCAAGGGAATCCTAATGCTTAAAGCTTCTGATGCCGGTGACTATCATTGCCAGTCCGAGTTCGTCGGCTTTTGCGAGTACTTCGGCGTCGCGAATCGAACCGCCCGGTTGGATGATTGCCGTGATTCCGGCGTTGTGTGCTTCTTCAACACTGTCGGCGAATGGGAAAAACGCGTCGGAGGACATAACCGAACCCGGAATTTTGTCGCCGCCCTTCATGCGGGCGAGCATTACGGCGTCCACGCGGGACATTTGGCCGGCGCCGATTCCCGTGGCAACACAGCCGCCTTGTTCGTGAGTTTTAGCGAATACGACAGAGTTTGATTTTACGTGTTTAACAAGAACTCGAGCGAAGAGCATGGCTTCAATTTGATCCGCGGTTGCTGATTTTTTCGTTACGGTTTTCATATCATTTTCCGTTACGATGTATTGATCCGCGGTTTGGACAAGAATGCCGCCACTCACCGTTTTAATGTTTCTTTGATTCGGATTTTTCCGAAGTTCGCCGGTTTCAAGCAGTCGCAGATTCTCTTTTTTTGAAAGAATTTCGAGCGCGTCTTTTTCAAATTTGGTCGCGACAATTATTTCCACAAACAGTTTGTTTTTTTTGATATACTCCGCGATTTCTTTTGTACATTCGCGGTTCAAGGCAATCACGCAACCGAAAGCCGACTTCGGATCCACTTCAAAAGCCAAAGTGAAGGCGTTGTTGATTTTTTCGGCGGTCGCGCAACCGCAAGGATTGGTGTGTTTAATCACGGCGGCCGCGGGTTTGTCGAAATCTTTTACGAGTTCGAGAGCCGCGTCCGTGTCAATGATATTGTTGTACGAAAGTTGTTTCCCTTGAAGAATTTTCGCGTTTGTAACATTCGGGAAATGATCGGAAGGGTCGCGGAAGAAGGCGGCTTTCTGATGCGGATTTTCGCCGTAACGGAGACTCATCACTTTTTCGTAATGAAGGTCGAGAAGTTCGACCGGCTCGCCTTTGAAGCGCAGATAATCGGAAATCGCGCGGTCGTAACTTGAGGTTTTGTCGAAAACTTCAACTGCAAGTTTCCGGCGGGTCGCCAAAGTCACACCGCCAAATTTATCAAGTTCTTCGATGATGAGTTTGTAATCGTTAATGGCGGTCAGCGCCGTTACGTGCTTGAAGTTTTTAGCGGCGGAGCGAAGCATTGAAGGTCCGCCAATGTCGATTTGTTCAATCGCCTCTTCCTCGCTTACGCCTTCTTTGGCAACCGTTTCGCGGAACGGGTAAAGGTTGATGACGACCATGTCGATCGGTAGGATGCCTGAATTTTTAGCATCGACTTCGTCGATGTGGCCTCTGCGCATCAGAATACCGCCGTGCACTTTGGGGTGCAGTGTTTTCACGCGGCCTCCCATCATTTCCGGGAATCCGGTGTAATCGGCAACATCAGTCACTTCAAATCCCTTTTCTTTCAAAAATTTTGCGGTGCCGCCGGTCGAAAGAATTTCGGCGCCGTGTTTTGCAAGCGCGCTCGCCAAAACTTCAAGTTCGGATTTGTCGGAGACGCTGATCAAAACTCTTGTGATTTTTTGTAGTCCGTCCATAGTGACTGTAGCGCACCTGCGGTGCGTGCCTGACCGACTCTACACCAACAATCAGGGTAAATCAATCCCTCCCCGCGACCATGGATTACAGCGTAAAATTCGCCAACACGCGCGTAGTCCGCCTTTTACCAACCCGTATTTATGTATCGCCGAATAAGCATAAGCACTGCAACTCGGCGTAAAACGGCAGAAACCTCCGGGAAATAAGCGCCGTAATGCCGAGTGGTCGGGAGAAATTGTTTTTTGGTAAATCAAAATCAGAAACTTTCCGATTTCAGCCGGTATTTTGAGAATGTTTTTTACCATGAGCTACCTAGTCCGCCGGATCTGAACTCGGGACCCAAGAGTCCGGGGTCGAATTTTTTACCGTTGTATGAAATTTCAAAATGCAGATGTATGCCGGTAATGCCGCGAACTCGACCCGATCTACCCATTTTGGCGATAACTTGTCCTTGTTTTACGTAGTCGCCTTCTTGCACGTAAAGGACTTCATTATGGGCGTAAAGAGTCTGATAACCGTTTTGGTGGTCGATTATAATGTAGTTTCCGTAACCTCCTCCGTAGTTACCCGAGTTGGCTTTGATAACGAGGCCGTCGGCCGCAGCTAAAATCGGAGGCTTTGTCACGTTTCCCACGTCATAGGCCGT
Organism: uncultured Candidatus Peribacteria bacterium; assembly: GCA_964365765.1. Lineage (GTDB taxonomy): Bacteria > Patescibacteriota > Gracilibacteria > UBA1369 > 2-02-FULL-48-14 > CALRGE01. Next base: position 17,706 of record CAYIRB010000006.1, on the reverse strand, counting down.
ATGCCTTCCCGAATATAATTGATTGATTCGACCGTGAGTCGGCAAAATCCAACCCTGTTCGTTCGGCGGAATATTGTATTGAAAAATCGAGGGCGCCGCCGCGTAACCGGAATTATTCCCGGAATCGGTAGCGATATAGACGACTTCCGGCCGGCCGTCCACCACCAAGAGCTCCGAGTCGGCAATCAAGTCGGAATCTTCTCCAATATTGTTAAATTCCTTGGTTTTATCAAGATTGCCTTTGTACTTTTCCACCAATTTGGCCAAAGAATCGCCTTTTTTTACCTTGATGTAATAGCCGTCCTTTGGAGTAATCGTAAGCTTTTGGCCGATTTTAAGATAATCGCCGCTCCCGATTGAGGGATTGGCGTATTTTATAGTGTTTGTGCTCAAGCCGTACCTGTAAGCGATAACGGAGAGAGTGTCGCCGGGTGAAACTTCATGCTCCACTTTTTCCGTTCTGTTTTGGTCGTAAATCGCCTGACCTTCCAGCGGTTGCGTTTTGACAATGTAACCTTCACCATCTGAAAGCACGTCAAATCCGTCCCCTAAAGTCAGCTCCTCATAATTGTAAGCGTAGTCGCTTCCATTAAACGCCGCGCTTGTGATATCAATGGATGTCACGGTGAGAATGCAAAGGCTCCACGCGGTTATGGTTGTGTAAAGCCGCTTCGGGGCCGGCATTCCGTCCAAGGGGTGCATGAAAGAAGGTAAAATCTTTCGGGACGGTGTCAGAAACCCCCAAACCTTGCCAATTCCTCTCTTGAAAAGGAACCAAACGTAACCCAATCTGCTCTGGTAGTGCCCCTCGAACAGCTTTTTATGCCGTTCTTTTTTGGCCTCTAAATTAATTTTGCTCACCAGTGCATTTTACTACTCTAAAAATGGCGGTCAAGTGAGCAATTCCTTCGCGTGCGCGGCGATGAATTCCATTATCTTCCCGTCCAAGGCGTCGGGTGCCATTTTCGGCAAATTATCCGTGCTTAGCGCTTTTGTTACTTGCGATTCGTTCAAATAGACCGCGGGATTTCCGCCCGTAAGCGCGGCGTTAATCATTACCATTGTGTGATTATAGTCCGGTTGCACATGATCGGCTTCCGTTTGAATTCTCCAATATGGAACTTGTATGTCGCCTATGAAAGTCGAGGCTTCATGTTCCGCCCAAAAAGTTTCATCGCCGCAGGTTGCCACGTCGTCCAAATGCCCGAGTTTCAATTCGTCACAGCCACCGGTGTCATCCCTGTTGGCGGGGCCTTCCCAATCGAAAAGAAATCGTATCGGCAAATCCGGATATCGAGCCAAAACTCCGGAAGCCATTGTAATGCCGAATGAGAATGAAGCCAGTCCGATTTTATCGGGATCGACTTCGGGCAGTTCCGCCACGCTTTCGATAACCGCCTTCAACCCGTCTTGTTGAATGAAACCGTCGTAATCTTCTTCACCGGTGCTTTTGCCGCGTCCGTCGGGATCAAAAACCGCGACCGCGAAACCTTTGTCGGCGAGATTTTGCGCGTTTTTTGGCCCGGGCTTTGTAAACTCGGCACTGTTACCGCTTCCGCCCGGTATCAAAATCACCGTTGGTAAAGCTTCGCTCGCCGAATCCGCCGGAAGATAGAGTTTTGCGTATAATGTTGATGAGCCGCTCGGATTTTCAACGCGAAATTCGTAGGATTCCGTTGATCCTCCCGTTTGAGGCAATTGTCCCCGCGGTTCCCGAGGCTCGCGCGGTTCACGGCCGTCGCGCGGTTTTAGAGTTTCATCAATGCTCGGCGTTTCTTCCGCAATTTTGTCCCGCGTAAAATAGTAGGCCGAAGCGCCGGCTAGGCCGCCGATCAGCAAAATCGCCAAGATTATCAACAGTTTATTTTTTGTCATATGCGTATTTTGATTTAATAAAGAAATATCCAACCGATAAGAAAGTTACCACGGGTGCCGCGAATTCCGAAATCGGAATGTCAAAAGCATTCAAGATCATCACAATGGATAAAAAGAACACGGAGTACATCGCCCCGTTTTCAATATAAATATATTTTTTTATTCTTTCGATATTGCCTATTGTGATTTGTCTGACAACTAAAGCGCCTACTCCGTTGCCGAGTAAAATCAATGGAACGGAGAGAGTGAATGCGAATGCCCCCAAAACTCCGTCAATAGAGAAAGAAATATCGATAATTTCAAGAAAAAATATTTTACTCAAGTCTGTCATGGAGCCCGACAGAAGTCTTTTTTCAGCCTGTTCCGCGTTTTGTTTAAAACCATGCGTTATGAAAAATCCGGTTGAGCCCACGACCGCGCCAAAAGCCATCATCGGGTTCACTTTTAGGGCGAACCACACTATCACGCTGAGCAAAATTGAAACGACCGCGAAAAACCAAACGCCCTTCGACATGAAAAATTTTTCCCCGACAAGACCGAAATGTTTGTCCTGTAAGAACAGCCAATGGAAAAACAGGAAAAGCAAAAAAACGCCGCCACCGATCAGCAAAATCGGCGCGGATTGCTCTATTGATTGATGAATCGCGGGATCATTCGAGAAGCTCGCGAATAAAGCGCCGACCGGCCCCAAAGCCGGATTGACCGCCCAAACTATCGCCCACGGAAGCAGACCGCGAACGGCGAAGACCGCGAATAAGAGTCCCCAAAACAAGAACCACTTCCGCGCTTTTTTTGACATGCCCGAAAGGACTTGAGCATTGATAATCGCGTTGTCCACACTGCTCACGACTTCAAACAATGTGAGCCCCAAGACGGTGATGATAATCGGAAACAGATTCATGTTTCTATATTATATGCAAATATGCTTAAATGAAAAGCGTATGCAAAAAATCACGGTATTAAGCGACAAACTCGTCAGCCAAATCGCCGCCGGCGAGGTAATAGAAAGACCGGCTTCCGCCGTAAAAGAACTTTTGGAAAACAGCATAGACGCCGGGGCGGGAGTGATTATTGTGGAAATCGAGGAAGGCGGTTTGCGAAAAATTCGCGTAAAAGACGACGGGGTCGGAATGAGCCGCGAGGATGCCGTTTTGTCTTTCAAAAAGCACGCGACAAGTAAACTGGAGAAGCTGGAGGATTTATTTTCGATTCGCAGTTTGGGCTTTCGCGGCGAGGCCTTGGCCAGCATAGCCGGCATCGCGCGCGTAGTCATGGAAAGCAAAGAAGCCGAGGGACGAGTTGGCACTTTGATTGAAGTCGACGGAGGAAAAGAAATTCGAGTCGAAGAACGCGGATGTCAAAACGGAACCGATATTTCGATTTTCGGACTTTTTCAGCACACGCCGGTGCGAAAAAAATATATGAAAACGGAGCGCACGGAATACGGCCGCATTTTTGAAATGATCGCGGCGATTGCTTTGGCGCACCCGGAGATTTCTTTCCGCTTGAAGAATAACGGTGAAGAGGTTTTTGAATTGCATGGCGGTCGGTCATTAAAAGAGCGGGTTCGTTCGCTTTACGGAGACTCGACGGCTGAATCTCTTGTCGCCATAAACTTTCAACAATCGAATTTGATAATTTCCGGATTCGTGGGCAAACCGGAACTTTCACGCTCAAGCAAGAAATATCAATTTTTGTTTGTGAACGGCCGCGCCATCGAAGACAGAATGATTGCGCGCGCGGTGAAAGACGCCTTCCATTCTCTTCTGATGCATGAAAAATTTCCGTGGTATTTGATAGATATGCAAGTCGATCCCGCGACCGTCGACGTGAACGTGCACCCGCGCAAGTCGGAACTGCGATTTTTGAATCAGCAGGAAGTTTTTCGAGCTGTCATGTCGACCGTTCACCACGCGCTTGAGGCGCAGACTTTGAGTCCGGTGTTTACAAAAACGATACACAGTCCCGTTGACGGGGAATTAAAACTTGAAACCCTGTTTGCGCGAGAGCGTCCTCAACAGAAATTGGTGGAAGTCGAAAAACCCGGCATGCGGCCGGTCGCCCAAATCGCGAATTCTTATATTGTCGCCGAATGTGAAGAAGGATTGGTTTTGATAGATCAACACGCGGCGCACGAGCGAGTGCGTTACGAGCGTTTAATGGAAAATTTGGCGAAAGAAAAAGTGGAAAAACAAGCGTTGTTGGCGCCGGAGGAGTTGAATTTGGGGGCGGACGGATTTCGAGTAGTGAAGGAGCATCTGGAAGACTTCCGGGCGCTCGGTTTCGAGCTGGAGGAATTCGGGGGAAAGACTTTTTTGCTGCGCGCCGCGCCGGTCGGAATTTTGAAGAAAGGTCCGGAAAAGGTGATTTTGGAATTTATCGCCGATTTGAGCAAAAATCCGGTAAAGGATTTCCGCGAACATCTGCTGACTTACACCGCCTGCAGAGGCGCGATTAAATTCGGCGACCCGCTTACGATCGGTGAAATGGAGGCGCTTATTCGAGATATGGAGCGAACAAAAAACGCCGACCACTGCCCGCACGGACGTCCTTCAATTGCAACTTTGACCTTCGACGGGCTGGAGACAATGTTTAAGAGGAAGAATTTTTGAGATGAGCGGTGGGTTCTTGGCGTATTTTTATGGCGAATTCTCGCCCGAAATAAGAGTACGCACTCACCCTGCGAATTGTCCAGTCGAAATGCTGGTTTTACTCTGTTAATCTGCCGGTTTTTTGTTATGATTTGAGGACATTAACCCCACGAAAATGAACGATAAAGAATTGTTAGAGACGGCGATTTTATACGGCACAAACACTCTCGTTTGGAGACGTAAATTTGTAGGTTTGTTGCCGGAAATAAACCGGCGGAAATTGTATGAACGGAAAGGATGCACGTCGATTTTCGAATTTGCGGCGAAATTCGCCGGATTATCTCACGATCAGGTGAGATTGGCTCTTCATTTGGAGGAGAGATTTGCAGAATTACCGGCACTTCACGGTTTACTGACGAGTGGCGAAGTCAGCGTTAACAAGTTGGCCAGAGTGGTATCTCTGGCAACACCTGAGAATCAAGAAGAACTTTCACAAATTGTTAAAATGCCCAAAAATGCCGTTGAAACATTTGTTCGTGATGAAAAGTTTACAGGTCTGCCCGGGCAGGAGCTAACCTTAAACGACGAAGTTACAAAACGCCTGACGGAGCTTCAAACGAAAGGAATAGATATTAATGAATTTATCCTGAGCGCCCTTAACAAACGGGAGGAAGAAATTGCGGAGGAGAAGGCAATGCCGGTGAAAACATCCGGACGATATGTGGCCGTGAAAACTCGCAGATTGTTGAAAAAAGAACATGGGACGAAATGTTCAATCGCCACATGCAACAAACCATCCGAAGTAATTCATCACACGCAAACATTCGCGCTGAGCAAAACGCACGATCCGAACTACCTTGCGCCGCTCTGCAAAAACCATCACGTGATTGCGCATTCTATTAATTTGAGAGTGAGGGAAAAGAGGTTTGCTTGACTATTTGGATTTTTCATGTACAATGGGCTCCTAATTAATCAAAAAATATGTCTAAACCGTTGAACGTCGCGCTAATGGCCGCAATGGCCTCTGCGTCCTGTGACAGGAGCACGGAGGTCGAGGAGATCTCGGTGGAAGTTGCCGCCGTGACGACTGAAGTTAACAAAGAAGCTGACTGGACCTGCCAAGATTATTTGAAAGTTAGGTCGGATGGTCAAAGTGTTGTGGCTGTTCTGGACTGTAGGGAAATGATTGATTTGACGGGAAAAATACGAGCGATCGATCCGAGTTTGGCGAAAGGCGGTCTGGAACTTCTGGATTACAATGTTGAGAATGATGCACTTCTTCTGCGTACCGAGAATGATGGTTTGTGGATTATTCGGGGAGTAGGGGATAATGCGGTATTGGGAATAGCGGATCAGGCTGTCCGTGCCGAGAGGTTCATCTATTAACGGTAAAGCAGTTTGATATCCAAGTCGCTCTCGAAGTTGTTTTGGTAAATGTAGTCGCGGAGCTGTGAAGCGGAGGTCGGAAGAGGGTAGCTGGAGAGCATGGTTTTATCGGGCGCGGTGAAGGTTTTCGTGAAGGTGATATTTTTCAGGCCGGGCTGTTTGTAAACGTGGAAATCGTATTCTTTGTAGTCGCCGATGAAATCCCGTGGCAAGGAATATTGAATCGTGAAGGTTTTGTTTTCACTCGGATTGATGAGACTCTCCGTGTAATAGTAAGAAACTTCCTGAATCGGGTCGTAGTAGAATTGAATGTCGTCGCGCAGAACGCCTTCGGTGGCGAAGATTTTCGCGCCCTCGGGAAGATAAATTCTGATGCCGGTTTTGTTGGGCGCGTTGCCGAGAGTTTTTTCGAGACCTTCGCTCCATTTGGTAAAGCCGTAGTCTCGAGTGATTTGCTTCATCCATGCCAAAGTTGCCGCATCAAAAGTGTGGGTTCGGGAAATTGTCAGGCTCCCGATGACAGCCCCGTCGTTCAAAAGTTGCGTGTCTTGGGAAATTTGCGTTTTTACGTAACGGTCGCTTTTATTGCCGCCGATATTCGTGAAGATCGGCATAAAAAAGTCGTCCTTGATTTCGGATAGTTTCGGCAAAGAGCCGTCCATGCCCAGACGGGTGATGAATTCTTCGACTTCCGGAAATTTATGATAAGCGAGAATTTGTTTTTTACCGGCTTCAAGCATCAGGCGCGAAGCGAGTTTGCCGTCAACGCCGGGGTCTTTAAGTTTTTCAATGAAAGATTTGACGAGTTCATTCAAAATTTGCTTTGGCGAGCTCGCGCCGTAGTATTTTGATTCGACAAGCGCGGACAAAAGTGTCGGGAGTGTTTCGGCCGAAATCGGTTTGGAAAGCGAAGGCACGGTAAGCGGACCGGTGACTTCAAGCATTGCTTGCGCGGCGGAGAGGTTTAATCCAATGACGCCGTCAACGCCCGGACCGCCTTCGTGTTCCAAAAACCAAGCGGCTTTTTTCGCGGAATACGGGAAGTCGGGAGATACGTTGCTGTCGCGCAGGCGCCAAACGTTTGTGAGTGCCCGCAGTTCGTGAATCGGGACTTCGATCGCGTCATGGTAATTTCCGTCGTATTCGTAGACATCGTGGAATTCGTAGTTGGTGAGACGACCATCGTTAATATCCACCAAAACGATGCTTCCTATGAATCCGCCGCCGGGTCGCATTTCGTCATTATTCATCAGCAGAACCATGTAGCGTTGAGGATAGCGGTCGCCCAAAAGAGCAAGAACCGCGTCTTTATTTTCAACCCACATGCGAAACATCGAGGAAAGAGCTTTTACTTTTTCGCGGAGGTCGATAAATTTGGTTTCGTAGTCGGTTGAACTTAAATCCACGTCGGCGAGAAGCACGTTTATCCGGTCGAGTTTTGCGGAGGCGGGTTCAAGCTGATCTGTTGAAACTTTGTTTATGAACTCCGTGAGCGAGCCCTCGGCTGGTATATTTGAAAAAGAAGTTTTGGCCATGGAAATATGTTGGCCGACTTCGGCGATTAAAGTTCCGGCTTCGAGAATGTTTCTCAGACTTTTAACTTCGGAGGGTTCGGCGAGCCATTCAGATTTATGCACAAGAAGAAATTTACTTTTTTCCTGCGCGTCCGCGAAAAGCGTTTCCGCTTGATTGAACAGAAGGATGTCGGCTCCGTCTTCCCCACTGATTACCGACTGTGTCGCGCTTTGAAGAGAGGTGAAGGCTTCCGCCGCGGTCGCGAGCGCTTCCTTTCCTTTTGACTTGCCCAAAAATAATACTTGCCCCAAGTTCAGAGCCACAATCAACAGTAGCGCGGCCACTATCATTCCGACTCTGCCCAGCCCTTGTTTCTCGGCCGGGATTTCTCCGACAAGGCAAATTCTGCCGGAAGGGTCTCTTTTCGACTTTATCTCTTCTTTCATATCCAAACTTACGGTTTTGTGCGCCGCGGACTTCTTGGCGCCGTCCACGGATTTCAAATTCAAAATATGCGCCGATTGCTCGGGCATGTCATCGTCTCTCATAATCTCCGGACCTATGTCTAGATTAAGGTTCATTTGAAGAGTAATGAGTGTCTAGTGAATATACCGTCATCAAACACTTTACGAGTGGTTGCGAAGCTTGTAAAGCCGTCGAAAATCGCGCGCAAGACATTTCCTTCCGGAATAAGTTCCGTGTGCAAAACGGAAATTTCGTCCGAACCCGATAATAATTGGCCGTAGTCGCGCAAAGAACGGCCTTCACCGCGTCCGTCTTTCACGTCCAAAATACTCAAAAAATCTTTGTCGTTTCCGGTAATTATCACCATGTCGCTCAAAATCGCGATGTTCGCAACAAGCGTATCGCCGGCCTTCCATTGAACATAGTCGCGCCCTTCGTAATTCATCTCCGACTGACTTATAGGGCTGAGTTCGGCCCGTGTTTCACTTATTTTTTGCCCGTCGATTTCCACTTCAACCGGAATTTCATTTTTATAGCGATATGTTCTCGCGAAAAGGTCTCGAAGTTTGTAGGCCTGCGAATTCTCGCCTTCGTCCAATTCCAGCATGAGTACGAACGAGTTGTTGAAAGCGTACAAAAATTCGCCGTCCAAGAGCGGGTATACTTCGGCGGCCAAGTCCATTCCTTCGCCGAAGTATTTGTCCGCGGCCGCCTGCAAACCCGACTCAAACAGCAAAGCCGCGCTTGAATGTAAATTGTTTAACAAATCCATCATTCTGAAAGTCTGGGCTTTCAAATTGTGGCCGCCCCATTCAAACAAGAATCCCTCCGGCAAATAGGGCAAAAAGTTCTGTTCGTATTTTGTGTCATATTTGAAAAGCGCCACGCCGCCGATGCGGCTTTTATCCACCGCCGTGAATGTTTGAATCCTCCAAATTCCGGCACCCATGTCGACTGTCGCGCCGAAAGCGGGGAAAAGCTGGAAAACCGCTTCCATGAAACTCGGCTCGTTTATACCCGTTTTCGCCATTGCCTGCGCGATGTGCAATCTCGTCTTTGGCAAATTAAGGTACGCGAACCCGGAGGAATAATAAGGCAGTCTGGATCTCAGATTTTTATAACTTTCGGTCGATTCCACATTCTCGACTTCACCTTTTGCAGCGGCGGCAATCGACTTCAAAACATCCGTGTCCGGCGAAATGACAAGCAAGCCTTTCAAGAAGGTGAAGGCGGCGGGATGCGATACGGGGTAAGAATAAATTTCTGCGTTTTCTGTCAGCGTTTCCCCTTCGACCAAAAGCGTTTTCATGTAATTCATGGCTTTTTTTTCCGATTTAATTTTGAAGAAAAACACGGGATATTCGTTCACGTAGGCGAAGCCCAAATCGTCGCCGATAAAGTCGAGTTTTGAATAGTCGCTTCCCAAATAATATTCGAAAGGTACTTGTAAATTGGAGGGCGCGAAAAGACTCGTTTCAGGAAGGTTCTCCGCCGAATTCAAATAATCGTTGATCGAAAGAGTCGCGAATCCGTAGGTCGCGTCCGCAGGCAAAATCGCCGCCAAATTCGGGAGTTTTTGAGTCCTCACAAAGACGAAAAACACAAAAATCAGAATCGCGAGCAAAACACTGGCGGCCAGCAAAGTTTCCGACACATATAATTGCAGTTTGTAAATCGCCTTATTCATAATAATAAACGCGTAGTGGAGATACTATACCTGATTGTCTAGACAAGGAAAGTCCGTATGATAAAATCCCGATATGCAAGCAAAAGAGTTGAGACAAAAATTCATCGATTTCTTCGTTCTGAAACACGGACACAAAGAAATCAAAGGAGCCAGTCTTCTGCCCGAAAACGACCCCACGGTTTTATTCACGACGGCCGGAATGCATCCGCTTGTGCCTTATCTTTTGGGTGAAAATCATCCGGAGGGAAAGCGGCTTGTGAACGCGCAAAAATGTATGCGCACGGACGACATCGACGAAGTTGGCGATGACTCGCATCTGACTTTTTTTGAAATGTTGGGGAATTGGTCGCTCGGCGATTATTTTAAGGAGGAAGCGATAAAAATGTCTTACGAATTTTTGACCGGTGAGTTGGGAATCCCCGCGGGCAGAATTTCAGTAACTTGTTTTGAGGGCGACAAAGACGCGCCGCGTGACGAAGATGCTGCGGAAATTTGGCGGAAATTGGGAATGAAAGTTTATTTTTATGAGAAAAAAAAGAACTGGTGGGGGCCCGCCGGTCAAACGGGACCCTGCGGTCCGGATACGGAAATGTTTTATGACAAATATCCGGAGTTGAAAGCCGGTGAACACCGAAAAGGAAGCGATTTTAAAGAGAAATGCCATCCGAACTGCGACTGCGGACGTTATGTGGAAATTTGGAATGACGTATTCATGCAGTACAACAAAAACGAGGATGGAAGTTTCACGCCTTTGAAGCAGAAAAACGTGGATACCGGAATGGGACTTGAACGAGTCGTTTCGCTTTTGCAGGGCAAGAAAAACGTGTTTGAGACGGAATTATTCCAACCGGTAATGAAACGGATAAGCGAGCTGACGCTCGTGTACAATGAAATGAGCGCGAGAATTGTGGCCGACCATTTGAGATCGGCGGTGTTTATTTTGGGCGACGAGCGCGGTGTTACGCCATCGAACAACGACCAAGGTTACGTTTTGAGAAAGTTGATCAGACGGGCGATTCGCCACGGACGGAAATTGGGCATTCACGGAAGTTTGTGCGGTCAAATCGCAAGAATATATTTGGGAATTTACGGCGACTTTTATAAAGAACTTGTGAAGAATGAAAGTCGAGTTTTGGGCGAATTAGAAAAGGAAGAAGAACAGTTTTTGAAAACACTGGAGAACGGTGAAATTGAAATTGAAAAAGACGTGCAGCGAGTCGCGGAATCAATTCAGATTTTGAAAACCGACGATATTGTTTCACAGGTTGAAAAAGCTTTAAACGGACTTTCCGCGGCAATTTCAAATGCCGACGTTTTGGAACTTTGCAATAAAACTTTAAGGCCGGTGATGGGCAAACTTCGTGCGCAATTCAAGGGGGAAGCGGCGAATCAAAAAATTGACGCGGCGGTTTTGAAACCCGTTCGAAAAAAGATTGCGGAATTGGAAGAAAAAGGCTGGAAACTTCGCGGCGAACGCGCTTTTTATTACTACGAAACTTTCGGCTTCCCTATCGAAATGACCGTGGAAATGATGAAAGAAAAGGGCGTGGAAACGGATAAGGAAAGTTTTGAAAAAGCATATTCACAACATCAAGAAAAGTCCCGCGCGGGAAGCGAACAAAAATTCGCGGGAGGACTTGCCGACCACAGCGAGGAGTCGAAAAAACTTCACACGGCGACGCATTTGATGCTTGAAGCGCTTCGCAGAATTCTTGGAAAACAAGTCGAGCAAAGAGGCTCCAATATCACTCGGGAAAGATTGCGATTTGACTTTAATTATGACAAAAAATTGACTCCGGAACAGCTCGCGGAAGTCGAGAAAATCGTGAATGACGCGATTAAGGCGGACTATCCGGTGTCGTGGAAAGAAATGACCGTGCAAGAAGCGCAGAGTTTGGACGCGACCGGAATTTTCGTGGACAAATACGAAGGCGAATTGGGCGGCAAGGTCAAAGTGTATTTTATGGGCGATTACTCGAAGGAAATTTGCGGTGGCCCGCATGTGGATCACACAGGGGTTCTGGGCGGATTTAAAATTGTCAAAGAGGAGGCGAGCTCGAGCGGCGTGCGAAGAATTAAGGCGGTTGTGGGGAAATAAGTTCGCCGCGAAGTTGGAAAGTGCCGGAGTCGGTGACACGGACGTTTGCGAGTTTGCCGGCCATTTTGCGACCGGATTTGAATGTGACTTCCTTGTTCTCACGCGAGCGGCCGATGCAAGTTTGGCCGATTTGCTGTTCGACGAGAACTTCGACTTCTTTGCCAATGAAGGCGGCGTGTTTTTTGCGGGAAATTTCTTTCAGGACTTCGTTGAGGCTGTGCCAGCGTTCGGTTTTGACCGCGGGCGGAACGTCGTCGGTGAGGCGTTTTTGCGCGTAAGTGCCTTTGCGCGATGAATATTTGTTGTTGTAGCAGAAGTCCCATTCCATTTCACGGTACATGTTCAAAGTATTGTGAAATTCCGCTTCGGTTTCGCCGCAGAAGCCGACGATAATGTCCGTAGAGATGGCGATGTTCGGAATCGCTTTTTTGAGCTTGTTCATAATTTCCTTGTACTCTGGGGTACGGTAATTTCGATTCATTCGTCGAAGGACAGCGTCGTCGCCGGACTGGACGGGCATGTGCACGTAGGGGCAGATTGTTTTGAGTTCGGCCATAGTTTGAATAAGTTCGTCATGGAAGTCGCGGGGGTGCGGCGAAGTGAAACGGAGCCGCGAAAGTCCCTTTGCCGAAAGCTTGTCGACCGCGCGTAGCAGCGCGCTAAAGGGATTTTTGCCGTGCTTCTCGAATTTGCCGGATTTTTTGTCGTTAAAACTTAGTCCGTAGGAGTTGACGGTTTGCCCCACGAGCGTAATTTCAAGGGCTCCTTCGTCGACGTGCTTTGCGCATTCGGCCACGATTTCGTCAAAGTCGCGGCTCGCTTCGCGGCCGCGCGTGTAAGGCACAATGCAGTAAGTGCAAAATTTGTCGCAACCCTGTGAAATCGGCACAAACACGGAGTAGTTGTTGGTTTTCTTCGGATTGATTTTAAAGTAGTTTTCCAGAGTGCCGTCCTCTATGCCATCTTCAAATTCGAGAGCGGGATCAACTTCGCGCAGAAGATCCGGCAGTTTCGCCACGTCCTCGATTCGAAAAACGAAATCCACTTCGTCCATTACTTTCAGGATGTGGTCTTTCGGAGCGTTTCGAGTGGAAGAATCACGCACCATACAGCCCGTGACGGCGACTTTCAGGCGCGTATTTTCATCGTGAAGTTTTTCAAGATTTTTGCGAAGTCCGTAAAGTTTGTCTTCCGCTTTTTGCTTGATTTGGCAGGTGTTGAAAATCAGCATGTCGGCCTCGCGTTCCGTTCCCGCGCGTTCGTAACCGATGCGTTCAAGCACGCTCGCGACACGCTCGGAGTCGGAAGAGTTCATGGCGCAACCGAATGTTTTGATGAAATACTTCATGTCAGCTGATTTCCGGGAAGGAGAATATAGCTGAAGCGAGCGAATATGGAAATCTTTTTCGCAGGACGTTGTAAGACTCGATTGACCGGCGGATTTCGGTTTTTTCCTCGTCGATGTGTATGTTCAAGCCCGTAATATCTTTGACAGCCTCGCGGAAATTGATATTTTTGACGTTTTGGGATTCCTGAAGAAATTTCCGCAGAAGCTCGTCGATTTCATTTTCGTCCTGTTGAAAACGGGCGCGGGCTTCCACAAGTTTCCGCCAGATGTCATTCGGTTCTTTTTCGGCTTTATAGGATTCCAAAAGATACGGGATCGTGTCGCGGCGAATCCAATAATCTTTTTGGAGAAGGCTTTCCATTGCCCTTACGGTGCTCAAACTTCGCGCCAAGATGTTGCGATGCCAAAGCGACCAGATGAAGGTTATGAAAAGCAGTCCAACGGCCGATAAAAAGATATTTTCAATCATGCGTACTTCTTGGAATTAAGATATTTGTCGCGGATGTCCAAAATTTTCCGCGCGTTTTCAAAAGGTTTTTCCGCGTCGTGAAGACTGAATACCGGCACATCCGAAGCGGTACGGATTTCAATGACTCCGAAATGCAAAATCGTGGGAATCAAGCCCCGTTCCGAACCTTTAATGTCCTGAATTTGATCGAGATTAGTTTCGGAAATTTGCCTGTGCAAAAAATTCACTTGATCATGATTTAAAACGCGCTGATTCGTCACTATCATGATGTCGAGTTCGTGGTTGAGCCACGCGATGTAACTTCCCAAAAGCACGCAGAGTAAATAGACCGCGACGAAAAATAAAACCATCAAATCCTTATTTTGGACCTGCCCGGGAAAGTATTTGACCGCGAAAAAAATGTAAACCCCCAAGGGCACAATGCCCAAAAAAAACAGCACGGAAATCACCTTAAAGTCGCTGACCCAGTGTTTGCGAATGAGGAGCTCTATTTCTTCGTTCGCTCGTTGTCCGGGGAATGTAAATTTCATTTTTCCAATGTTTTAATAAATATTTGCGCCGACTTTTTCCAAGAAAAACTTTTCGCGGCGGCCATCTCTTTGCGTGAAATATTTTCGGAGAATGCCGTGTTCCGCAGCATCTTGATTTTATCAATAAGCGGGTGTTTTTGCGAGTCGCTCAAAAAAAGCGCCGTCCCTCGCGAGACCTCGCGATTAACCGGAATGTCTCTCACAATCGCCGGGCAACCCAGTTCCATGGCTTGCAAAAGCGGAATATTGAAACCCTCCGCGTCGGAAAAGTGTACAAAGGCGAAGGCCTCCGCCAGCAATTCGTAAACTTTTTTGTCCGGAATGGCGCCAGTCAAATACGCGCCTTTCGGAAGTTGAAAGTCGGGATAGTATCGGGAACGATGGCGGGGCGAGCCGATTAAGGCGAGCCGCATTTTCGGGAAATCTTTTTTCAAATTCGCGAATTCGTCCAAAAGTTCCGGCACGTTTTTGCGAATATCGTAACCGCCCAAATAAACCAGCAAATTGTCGTCGATGAAGACCTTGAGATGTTTCGGGACGGGCGGAATTCCGTTCGGCAGAATTATTGCGTTCGGAATATTCAGTTCGTCATGAACGGCTTGGGAAACCGTGAAAACTTTGTCCATGTACAAAAGCGAGTGGCGCGCGAGCCCGTGGTATTTCCGCTTCAAAAAATTTCCGGCATAGCGTTTGTCTTTCCATAAAATCAGATCGTGCACGGTCATCGCGCGTTTGTTGTGCGTAGGTTTTTTTCGGAGTGGGGTCGGATACGGATAATATTCCCAATCCAAGTCCATTTGATTGAGCGCGGACGGCGCTTGAATTCTTTCCCAGTACCATTTGCGAAGGCCGGTGGGGAAAATCCACCACGGCGGTTTAACGTCTACGATTTTCAATCCTGGGATTCGCATATGGCGCGGACTGACTATCGTCACTCGGTTTTTTTTCGCGAGTTCTTTCGCCAGACCCAGCGTGTGTTGTCCGATTCCCGTGCGCGGCTCCGCGAGAAACCAGCCTTGAATTCCGATTTTTTTCATAGCGATTTTATTATGCCGACGATGCGTTCGGCGGCGTGATTTTCTTTGTGTCCGGCCGGTCGTTTTGGTAATTTGAGAAGCTGTTCCAGCGCGGATTTTTTTGGATTAGCGATGAGGAAAAGTTTAGAGCGGGCGGCGAGCGCGCCGGCGTTCGCGATCTGGTCGCCGCGACTTCCCGCGAGTCCGAGAGGATAAAGTAAAGTCGGAATTTGAAGCGTTTCCAATTCTGAAAGCGCGTTGGCTCCGGCGCGTGAGAGCGCGAGCGAAGCGAGCGCGAAGAAATCCTTGATTTCCTCATGCATGTAAGGCACGGAGTAATAATGTTTTTCGCGACGCAGTCGCCCTTTGCCTTCACCCGTGATGTGCACTATGTCGTAGTGTTTTTCCAGCGCGATTTTTTCCCGTAAAATAATTTCATTCAACTGCTTTGAACCGGTTGAACCGCCCATAGCCAAAAGCACCGGCCGTTTGCCGTCGAATCCGCAAACGGATAGCGCCCTTCGGGCGCGGCCTTTCAATATTTCATTCCTAACCGGATTCCCCACATATACAAATTTTTTCCCGAGCGGAATATCCCAGCCGAGTAAAACTTTTTCCGCGAAAGGCGCGATCAGTCGCGTCGCCAATCCCAAAATCGCGTCCGATTCGTGAGTTAAAATCGGAACGTCGCGCAACCACGCCGCCACCACAACCGGAAAAGAAACAAATCCACCTTTGCTGAAAACCAAATCGGGCTTGATTCGTCCTATCTTCAGCCAAGCTGAAAAAATTCCCAAAGGAATCCGGAATAAATCAAGAAAATTTGTAAGGCTGAAATATCGTCTGAATTTTCCGACACTCACCGACTCGAAACGAATGCCCGCCCGCGGGACCAATTCACTTTCAAGCCCAGCCCGCGAGCCTATGTAAAAAAGTTCCGCGCCTTTAATATCCCGCTCGATAGCTTTCGCCATAGCGATATTGGGAAGAATGTGTCCCGCCGTTCCTCCTCCTGTCAGAATAATACGCATTGTCCGTTGTGAATTTTGAAATGTTCAGAAGTACTCCCATGGCCAGAAGCGAAGTCACCATCGACGAGCCCCCGTAACTCATGAACGGCAGAGTGATTCCCGTTATCGGAAATAGCGCCGTATTCACCATTATATTAACGAATGCTTGGCCCGAAATCCATGTGGTTAATCCTGCCGCCACCAGCATGGCGAATTTGCTCGGCGCGTGATTCGCAATCCAAAAACCCCTATACGCGATTACCGCGTACAACAATACAATCACAACCGTCCTGAAAAATCCCAACTCTTCCGCCGAAGCCGCGAAAATAAAATCGTCAATCGCCTGCGGAAGCCAGTACGACTTTTGAATGCCCTGCGTCAAACCTTTCCCCCACGCCCCGCCGCTTCCAATCGCTATATTCGCCTGTCTTGTTTGCCAACAAGCGTCTTCCGCGCATTCCGAAGTAGGCGCGACAAAAGAACCGACCCTTTCCGCCACGCGCGAACTGAATTTATAGAATCCGATTGCAAGCACGAATACAATGAGCGCGCCCACCGCCATATGCCTGACCGGAGCTCCGGCCAAAAAATAAATCACAACCGCCATAATCGCCACAATCATCGCCGAACCGAAGTCCGGTTGCAGTGCTATCGGCAAAATTATAAGTCCCGAAATCAAGCAGAATTTCACAAAACCTTCTCGCGCGTCTTCCATCTTTTGCGCCGTCATTTTCTCCGCGAAAAAATAACTCAAATACAGAACCAAACCGAATTTTGCCAGCTCCGACGGTTGCAGAGAATACACCCGCGGTAGAAACGACACCTGCAACCAGCTCGTAGCGAAGGTATTGTTGGCTTGCCCGATTACAAACAAGACAATCAATAGAGTCAGCCCCCCGATATACATGACAATCGAAAAATTCTTCCAGAATTTAAAGTGCATTTTCCATCCGATCAGCATCGCCCCCAATCCCAGCACCACTCTGTACAGATGCCTCTTCAGCACCAAATAACAATCCACCGCTTTGTCCGAACAATCCGGATACGCCACGTCCGGCGCCGACAGCGCAATCGACTTCGGCACCCCTATACTCGTAATCATCACCACCCCAATCAGCACAATCGCCAAAACCGCAAACAACAGCACTCTATCGAATTTCGGACGGCGGGGCATAAAATAAGAGGTGGGTACTCGGCCATTCTAGTACAAGAAAAACTTGAATAGAAGAGAAGTTATATAAAGGATATTCTGATTGCTCATTGAGGTGATCCCCTAAAACTGGACAGGTGGCTAAGGAACCACCTCATTCAAGACTTATTCTTCTTTCTATTGGCTTGTATTCAAATACATTACGATCACCATCACCAGCCACTAGTGGGTTATTTTGCTCGTCACAACCGAAGAGTATACCTCCATTTGACATTCTTTTTATAAATTGCAAATACAATCCATTATTGTGCAACAAAAGATCCGGGATTCTATCCCACTTGCATTTTCTCTGCAGTACTGCCAGCCACCTGACATACTGCGACTCGATCCGCGAAATTGTCATAGATTCTAATTGTATTAACTCATTTCTTTCCTTGGCTGTTTTTCCCTTCTGCAAGCTATTTTTCCGCCTTTGTTTTCGCCACATCCCTCAATCTCTTGTCCTCTTCTACGTGATTCCTGAAGACTCGATAAACATCCGCTTGCGCTTCAGCGGTGAATTTGGA
>CAYIRB010000005.1:0-21367 GCA_964365765.1 uncultured Candidatus Peribacteria bacterium | reverse complement strand
ATTTCAAAGGAAAAACAACGCCCAACCATTCCGCTTTCAAAACCAAACCGACCAAATGATTGGCCTGAGTGTATACAAGCGCCGCAAACGGCAGTGAAATCAACATGGTGATGTCGAACAATTTTAACAGCGCGTTCCTGACGCTTTCTTTATCCGTCTGTACTTTTGAGATTGAAGCGAACCCGATTTTATTGGCAATCTGCGAAACGTAACTCGACGGTATTATCGAAAAATCTCTGGCTTTGCTGTAAATTCCCAATTGCCCCGGACCGAGTAAATGCGCCAAAAAAGTGCTGTCTATCGCGCCGTTGACGTAGTTAGCCAAATTACTCGCGACAGACCATGAACTATAATGCAAAAGCGCCTTCAATTTTCCAAAATGGAAGTCGAAACGCGGTCTGTAGGGACTCAAAAAATAAGTGGACAACGATGCCCAGAAATACGAGGCCAAAGTAGCTGACGCGAGCGCCCAAACCGGACTGATGAAATTCACCGCTATCAATGCCGTAATAAGGTAAAAAATCGGCATTCCCAAATCGCGAAAAAAAATCTTTTTGAAGTTTATATCTTTGGAAAAATAAATGTGTCCGATATTGTTAAGTCCTTCCATTACCACGAACAATCCGCAAAATCTGATGACGCTCGTATAATCCTCGATTTTGAAAAATTGCGCGGCGAAAGGAGCCGATAAATAAATCACGCCGAAAAGAAAGGCGGATTTTACAATGTTCAATGTCCAAACTTTGTTCAAATAATCTTTGATTTCATCTTTGCTTTGAATCATGGCGGCTTCCAGACCTGTCTGCGACACGGTGTTCAAAAATCCGATTACGATGGTCGCCGAAGCGATAATTCCGTAGGCCTCCGGCAATATAAGCCTTGAAAGAATCAAGAAACTGACGACACCGAAAACTCTTTGAATCAAAATATCCGCCGTCATCCAAACACCGGAATTTATTGTTCGTTTGTAAACTTCCCCATTGTTTAGTCCCATATTTTTTTAACGATGATATTCAAAATTTCTTTTACCCCCCTCCATTTATGACTGTATGACTTCCCGTCTATCAAAGTCACGCCCTTTGCCGTCGAAATCGTGTGTAGGCCGTATTTATACATGCATCCCATGTAGTCGTAAGGCCCGATTTTTTTAATGGCGACTTCTTCAAACTCATTGCCGCTCAATTCTTTAATCTCGTTGATTGTAACACTCCCGCCGTAAGTTTTCGAGCAGTCCTGCGCGGGTCGGTAAATTTTTCCGCCGCGCGTGAAAATACTTCCGGCCGGTCGAGAAGAAGAAATATCATTTTTGACGGGATTATTTTTATGCTCTTTCCAATCGCCGAACAAATCTTTCGCGTAACGAATGTAAAGTTTTGAATGGGGAGCGTCGGCCAAAGTATAAAAACAAAACCACATCCGGTCATGCTTGAAAAAAGTAGCGTCGCTGATGCGTCCTTCAAAAAGCACTTGAACTTTTTTCCATTTCCACGGAAAGTCCAGGGCCTTGAAAATTGCGACTTCATTTGCCCGATTGGTTTCCGGCACGCAATAAATCGCCCCGTCTTCCTCGATCAAAAACGGGTAAGAAGCATGCACGTCCAAATTCATCACTTTCTCGACTCTATTTCCGACACGCGCGTAAATTTCCCCGATTTTTTTTTCGTAGTCGTAACGTTCGAACATTATGCATAATTTGCCGTGATGCACGATTCCGAAAGGGTCTGCGCGGAATTCATTCATCGCGACTCCGCCTAGCCATTTGACTTCCGGTTTTTTTTCTTCCAGAAAAGATTCAATCGGAGCATTCACGACGCCGATGTTCCAATTCGCCCTTTTTTCAAAAAAAAGCCCGATCAGTTTTTGTAATATCATGTTTTTTCCGCGCTAATGCTAAGTGTGAACGAACAATTCAAATCTGTTTTACGGCATGGCGACAAACTCGTGTCGTCGGTTTCCGAGATCGAGTAGATAATTCTGAATAAAAAATCCTTTCCGGATCGCACAAGATGCAGAAGTGGCAAAGCCGCGAGTTCGCTCATGTCGTTTGTCAGGATCAATTTCTTTTTTGCATCGCCGATTTCCAGAACTCCGCCGGTGTTTCCGAGCGCGTTCTTTGCGGATACCAATGCCGAAACCGGCTCGCCGAAGTTCAAGCCATTCACGCCGTCCAGAGCGTAACGCTCGTCCGTCAAGCCTCCGTTTTTCGTCTTATAATAAAGAGTTTTTTTGTCGAAAGCTTTTGGATTCAAAGTGATGAAAGCGCTTCGCAGAGAAGCGGCCGGCATATTTGTCAATTTGAAGTCGTAGTGGATGTCCACCCCGTCTTTTGTGATAATAATTTCTTTATCGATTGTGCCGTATTCGTTTTTTGACCTGATTTTTAATGCGCCTTTTAGAATATTGACGGGAGCCAAGTCGGTAATTTTATGTCTCACTCCGGCTTCCAAAACACTGTGCCCGGAATAAAAATCCGCCGCGATGGCTATGTCGTCGAAATAGTCGTGCGACAGCGTAACAAGTAAAGGCTCCATGGCAACTTTCTTGAAAGTCAGAGCCGAAATCGTCATTCCCTTGTTCAAATTCAATCGCAATTCGACGGAGTCGTTTTCCACAACCGCGAAGCGCCCGATTTTTTTAAATTGATAATCAAGAGCCTTATTCTTCGCGCCGCGATCCCCGATCTTGCCCAAGGCTTTTTGCAATCTTCGTCGATATTTTTCGTATCGATTTTTCTCGATATGCGTTCTGAAATCACTGTCCCAGAGATAACAAAGTTCCTTCCAATCTCCGCCCGTCTTGATCAGTCTTTTATAAATTTTATAGCACGCGGTGTTTATGCCGATGTCGTCCGCGCCAGTAAGTCCCCAACGCAGTAAATTATATTTTTCCTGTTTTTTCACAACTATCGGTTGCTCCGGCGAATCCAGTCGGAGCTCATTGAACGCGTTGGCGCTTTTCGCCGCGCTCAAAACGCGGCTTGGTAAAACCGATTTGAAATCCGGTTCATTTTCAAGGGCGCGAAAAAGTTTTTCAATCCTCAACCATTCATGTTCGCGCTCCAAAACAGCCTCGCTCGAATACCGTCCCGGGCGGAAATCAAAAACTTCCGTGTCGCTGGCGTAAATCGGAAAAAATCTTTCCCCGCTCCCGATATGCGATTTGAGGTAGTCCAAATATTCGGCCAGTTCGATTTCACCCTGCGCGTAGCGCTGAAATTTTTGGAATGCGGTGGTATCGTTCCAAATAAGATTTATCTCAAGTCCGTTTTGGTCGATCGCGCTTTGCGGATTATATAAAAATTCGGCTTTCCACTCAGGGTGAAATTTCACCGCGTTGTTATATTCCATCACAATGGCTTTGCAGGGTATTTTTTTGTAGAGAGCTATCAAACCTTGGGAAAAGGCGTGCTCATTAACATACCAAATCTCCGGTTTTATCCCCAATATTTTCCCATAAATTTCATTTCCGATTTCCAAATTTTTCACGTTCACTTCGGCTGGAACAAGCGGCCCGACGATTTGCGCGTAACCGCTGCCGACAAACTCGCATTTGCCGTCTTTTAACAGTTTTTTCAGCTCGGCTATCCACTTCGGATCGAGCGCGGCCAAAGTTTCCAAAGTGTAGCCAGTGGCTTCCAATCCTATTTTAGAATTGCTCCCTCTTATCAATTTCAACAATGGCCAATAACATTTTTTGATGACTTTCGGCAAATCGTTCTCCGACAAAGAAGAATACGCGGCATTGAGATGAAATATCGAGTATAAATTTAAAGCGGCCATCTGTTCAAGGTGTAAGCGTGGTCAAAATCCACTATGCTTCCCGTTAGCGATTTAGATCCGCCCGACGCGAGCCAAACAATGTATTTCGCGACTTCCATCGGATCAACCAATTCGCCCGAAGGAGTATTGGCTCTTACCTCCCTAAGTAATTCCGGATTGGTTCTGGTCGACTTCATCAAGCCGACAAGATGTCCGAGTCTGATACAGTTAACGGCAATATTGTGTTGGCCCCAATCTATGGCCAAGCTTCTTGTAAATCCCTCCAATCCGGCCTTCGACACCGCGTAAGGCAACCTGTTCGGATAGGGATGCGTGGTCATTATCGATGAAATCACAAGCAGTGTCGCTCCTTTCGCGGCTTTCAGCGCGGGGAATGCCGCCTTGGCGAATAAAAACGCGCCCTTCAAATTCACGTCCATAACTTTATCCCATTCCTCAATTTCCAAATCCTCGATTTTTTTAACGATATTCAAGCCCGGCAAATACACCGCAAGGTGAATTTTTTTCGGCAGATTTTTATATGACTCCGGCCGCGT
Source organism: uncultured Candidatus Peribacteria bacterium (assembly GCA_964365765.1). Taxonomy (GTDB): domain Bacteria; phylum Patescibacteriota; class Gracilibacteria; order UBA1369; family 2-02-FULL-48-14; genus CALRGE01. The sequence goes on along the minus strand of CAYIRB010000005.1, from coordinate 17,052 downwards.
GGCATCCGGATGATTTGCGGAAAGCCATGTCTTGTCTAAATTAAAACCCGCCTTTTTCAACTCCGCGCACACGGCTCTCCCGAGATTTCCGGTCGCGCCGATAACAACGGCGTTTTTCCTTTGTTTAGTCAGATTTTTTCCCATTCTTGTTTTTTTGCCAAATAAACCCAGACGTATGATACATGCACACCCGGTTCTCCGACAACGGGATGATAACCCATCGGAATCGCGCCGAAACTTCTGTCACGTACTTCCCAAACCTCATCAACGGGCGAATTGTCGCACCAAACGCCGCGTCCGCGCTGAATAGCTCGTTCCGAGCCTCCTTCAAGCAAGTAAAAGAATGCTTCCTCGAATCCCGGTTCGAGATTCAATTCAAAAGGATGGGGAAGACTTGACCATGTGCCCAAGCCGATATGCTTCGTGATCCCCAGCCGCATCATGGGCGCCGGCCCATTCGGTTTGAGGAAATGATAAACGTCTCTTTTCGAATTTCCGTCGCCCACGACTATATGCTTTGCATCTTCAGCTGAAATAACATACGACTTGCCTTCGTGAGTGAAAACGACTTTTTCAATCTCATTGCCTTTCAGTCGAAGCTCGGCTCTTTCATCTCCGGCGGTGAAAATCAACACATCGCCCTCGCCGCTCACGGATAAAGTCTCGAATTTCGGTTCGTTTATCCATTCATATTTCATAGGTAACTTTTTATTAACAAATTATTATAGGCCGTCATCAGCGCTTCTTCGCATCGCGAAGAATAACCTATTGCGTATTTTCTTCCCACGCAATCTTTCGCGTTCTCCGGAATTATCGTCAAAACCGCGGCGAACAATTCGGGATGTTTATATTCGAAATATTTTTTCATGAACTCCTCGCCCGGTTCTTCGCCCATGGCCAGATGCATCGCGCCGCCCACAAAATCCGCGCCGCGCATTATTGTGCTTTTTGAACTGTCCCAACCGCCGGAAAGCCGCGGCGTAACTTCCAAGATATAAGGTCCCTTTGGAGTTAAAATAATGTCGAATTTCACAATCGCGGCATATTTTTCTCTGTCGATTCCCAATGCCGCGCCGATTTTATACAGCAAATCCTCAAGAGTTTTTCGGGTTTCCGGACTGTGCGCGGCGGGATTGATATGTCCCAACTCGATCGCCCACGACACGTCCTTGTAAAGCGGCAAGTCCTTCAAACAGTCGAAAAGCAAAAAATCTTTTCTGAACAATCTGTCCACGGCGTTCAGCCAAGTCATTTTGCCTTTGTGCCAGAGCGTCTCGATTGAAAATTCGGCAATCGCGTTCTCGACAGGAATTAAAAGTTCTTCGAGCAGAACATAGCCCGCCGTACCGTTATCCATCGCGTTTTGAAACACCTCGAGAGTCAAATCTTCAAGGCCGTCGAGTTTGCAAAAACCTCTACTTCCCGAGTTGTTCGCCGATTTGATTACGGCGGGAAAACCGATTTCCAGTAAAACGTTTTGAGCTTCTTTAAAAGTTTTCGCCGATCCGAATTTCGGTTGAGGCAGTCCGGCCTTTGCCAAAACCTCTCGTGAAAGAAATTTATATCGGCAAATTCTCGAAATCTCCGGGTCGATTCCGGGCAGCCCCAGAAACTTTGCCACATGGGCAACCGTCTCATGACAATCGGCTCCGGCTGTAAACACTCCGGTAATTTCATATTTATTTTTCAAATCCCCGGCCGCCTCAATGTTTCCATCAATGTCGAAAGTATCTTTCTCGACAAATTCATCCGCGTATTTTCCGCAGTGACAGGCGGGATTCATGTCGGTCAATATCAGTTTATAACCGGCATCTTTAACTTTTTCGGCGGCCGCTTCTTGCATCGCGCCGCCCGCGAACAGCCATACGGCTTTTTCCCTTTTCATATTATTCACTCAAGAAATTTAAAATTCGGATCGACATTCCAGATGTAAACACGTTTATTTCCGGCCAGCATCCACAAATAATAAAGTTCATGACCGGGGATGCTCGCCACCGGATGATAACCCATGGGAATAAAAACGCAATCCTTGTCTTTGATGGCGAAACATTCATCCGTCTTGCCGTCCGCCGTGTAAATCCTTTGCATGCCGAAGCCGTTTTCCGGTCGAATTCTATAAAAATAAATTTCTTCCAAGGCCGCTTCTTTCCCGTCTATCTCTTCATCATGTTTATGCGGCGGGAATGAAGACCAATTCCCGGGTAAACTTATTGTCTCACCAACGGCGATTCGCTGTGTTTTGATTCCGGTATCCACAATATTTCTCACTTTTCTTTTGTAACTTTCCTTACCCCTCCATTCTTCTTTTGTCATTTCAGGCGAAATAAAGCGGGGCATATTTGGCTCATCCGACTTGGCTTTGCAAACCGCGATAATACTTTTTGAATTCGCTTCGAACTTTAACTGGGAATTGGGACCTACAAAAAGCGCCGATGGCAAATCGTCAAAAACATTCTTGCGCGACATATCCACCACTCCGAGCCCCGGTACGTCTATTGAACATTCTCCTTCAATAATTACCAATACCGCTTCAAATTCACCCGCATTCCAATCTCTTTTTTCACCCGCCGCCAACTCCAAAAGTTCAAAATCAAGAATTGATAAGTCCTTGTCTTTTAATTTATGAATTTTCATATTAATCAATCAAGACATAAACTGACGACTTGCGTAATGCCGACATTCATGATTCTGGCGAGCGAGTCGAATGTCTTTTTGTAAGGCTCCTTTACGTATCCCGCGGGCGCGTTTGCGCTAAACGTGGAATGTTTGTCCACCCGCAATTTTAACCTTTTGGCGAACTCTTCCATCCCTTCAAAAGAAGCGATATTTATATGCTGTACCGGTAAGAGATGCGACCAATTTTCTTTTAACAATTCTCCTATTATTCCGAAACACGGGGTTTGAATGACTATTCGTCCGCCCGGAGCCAGCATTGGTACAATGACAGACATGATTTCATGCGGATCCGGCAAGTGTTCAATCACATCCCACAATGTAATCAGATCGAATTTTTTGTCGAAATCAGGCATCTTGTCGAATCCATAAACTTCAAAGCCTTTTTTTGCCGCAATCGCCAGCATTTCCGTAGAAATATCCACGCCGTACAAGTCCGAGTCTCCATTGTAATACCCGCGGCAAAATTCCAGAAATACTCCGTCGGCGCATCCAAAATCAAGAATGGATTTGGGCTTTGAGTCCGAAAGGCCAAGATCTCTCAAAGAAAGTTCATATTCGGAAAAAACGACCGGTCTGTATTCTTTTGAGTATCGAATTCGAGTATCGACCGCCGCGTGAGGCTGAAGGCGTCTTCCGGTGTAATTGTTGTCGTACACACCGGTTACCATCTCTTGAGTTGGTATGGGCAACATCATCAAGGACTTGCAGAAATCGCATTTGTACCACTTGGAAAAAAGATTCTCCCATTTCACTTCCGCGTGAAAACGCATTTCCACAGTTTGACCGCACCACGCGCATTTTATTTTCTCCATGGAAGGGATTCTAACAAAAAGATGATATTTCTCACAATCATTATTAATATTTCCTGATTTTTTCGATCAATTCCAACTTATCGGGATATAAGTTTTTCAGTTGGGAAAGGGCATTCCGCAAAAACTCCGCGCTCGCCGTTGAACTGCCGCCGCTTCTTACGTAAGTGAACAAAGTCTCGGGGCAATGAAATGTCTTCCATTTCTCGTATGTTCTTAGCAGCAAGTCATATTCGGCAAAGTCCAATCCGAGGTGAAAAAAACCCGCCGACTTCAAACTTTCTTTTCTAAACATCGTGCCCACCGAAAGAGTTTCAAATATACTTTTCGGAGAGACAATCTTCACTTCGCCCTCAACGCTTTTTTCATAATAACTCGGATAAACAAAATCCAAGTCCGGATTTTTTTCCAGAATGTCCGACAGTTTTTTCAATAAATCCGGCTCAAAATAATCGTCGCTGTCCAAAAGAGTCACGTATCGACCCTTGCTCATTTTGAACCCGTTATTTGCCGCGACAATCCCTTTTAGATTTTCCTGCGTATAAATTCTCACATTCGAATATTTTTCATAGCCGCGCAATATTTCCGCGCTACGGTCGGTGGAGCCGTCGTTAATTATCACGATTTCATATTCGTCTTTCGGAAAATCCTGATTCAAGGCGCTTTCAACAGCGCTCGCCACAGTTTTTTCCGCGTTGAAAACCCTGATTATTATTGAGCATTTCATAATTACAAATCATTCCATGTAATCGGCGCGCGGGCTTTTATATTCTTCAATGCTTTTCTTCCCACTATCAATTTCATGTGTTTGGGCTCGATTCCGCCCCAAGGCCTCAAAGTTTGCAACATTTCTTCCATAATAATTTCACCTTCGACAATATCACGAGCGGCGTAAATCGATCTCCTCGCCCAAATATCAATTATTTCGTCATTGAACAGGGCATGCGGTTCGCGCGAGACCGGCTGTTTTATGCCGCTTCCGCTCAGAGCCGCTTCCACGTTGCGAATTTCTTCGACCAACTTTTTGAACTCCGCCGGCTCAACCGAATTCGGGTCGTCGTAACTTCCGCCGGCGCGTTCGTCCGTGAAATGTTTTTCTATTACGCATGCGCCCAATGCCACGGCCGCGAGCGGCGCCGCCAATGACGAAGGACTTGAGTGATCGGAGTATCCCACCGGAAGTTTAAACGCATCCCGCATTGTCGCAATCGCCTTCAAATTCAAATCCGCAAAAGACTTCGGCGGATACATGGACACGCAATGCGTGAGCACAATGTCAAAATTTCCCTCCTCGTTTATCGCTCGAATCGCGTGCGCGACTTCTTCCAAATATGCCATGCCGGTCGACAAAATGATCGGTTTGCCCTTCCTCGCAATGTAACGAATCAGCGAATCATCGGTCATTTCGTATGAGGCGACTTTAAAGGCCGGCACCCCGAATTTATCCAGCAAATCCACCGCCTCTTTGTCGAATGGCGTGGACAAAAACATAATCCCTTTTTCTTTGGCGCGCTTCATCAATTCTTCCGTCCATTCGTAGGGCATTTCGGATTTTTTATAGAATCCCGAAAGTGTGCTCGCCTGATTTTTGCCGTTCCACTCGAACGAAATCGGAGTATCCGCCGCGATTCCTTCAGCTTTTATATGCTGAAATTTCACCGCGTCCGCTCCCGTTTCCGCCGCCAAATCAATAAACTTCAGCGCGTTTTTAATATCGCCTCGATGATTCGCGCCCACTTCGACAATCACAAAACAGGGCTGTCCCTTTCCGACCAATCTGCCTCCAATATTCACAACTTCAACCGCTTTACCGCTTAAATTTTTCGGTAACTGATCCAGAAATGCCTGTTTTTCTTCATTCATGTTTTTAGGATAACATACTTTATTTACTTGCAATATACACATTCTGTCAAGCAGCCGAATTTAGGTTCGGTGGTTGACAAGTCCAAAGAAAAATACTATAACTACCCCCTATATCTTAATTTCACATATGTCTAACACAGATGTCAATCAGGAGTTGCAGACTACTGAAGTCTTGTCCGAAATCGATACCAAATTGGCGGTGGTGCCCGAAACAAGCCAAGTGCCCTCATTCGAGAGTATCAAAAAATTGACGGAGAAAAGAGAACCCGCGTTGCAAAATTTGAATCATCCGGCATCGGCCAGAGCTATTTTCAGCGACCTCTTGCTTGAATCGGCGGACGCTTTTGACGCGAGAATTTTGGCGATAGACATCGGGGATACTTACAGACGAGAGGCAACTCCGGAGTCTTTTGCGGCGGCGCAACAGGTTTTTGATAAAGTCAGAGCGGCGAAAATCACTTCCGGCGCTCTGTTCGACACAATTACGGGCATACATATAACCGTCGCGGAGGCCTTATTGTCTTTTTCCCGGAACTCGGAATATCACCCGAACCATGAAGGTCTTACAATGTTGAAAGATGCCGCTCAACTCGCGACCGCAGTTCTTGATCTGAAAGAAGATAAGGAGAACGCGGAATATGTGAACGGACTCCTGAATCTCGGCTTTATAAAAAATCTTTTAGCAAGAGCCATTCAATTGTGTGGCAATTACGCTCTCCGAATGGGTGATATAACGACCCACATGAATACCATGTTCATTGAAGAAACACATGGTTTAGCGCCATCCACTCCGAATGAAAAGGGGAACAGACTGGGTACAATCGCTCAGACTTATTTTGAAAACGCGACAAAAACGGTGGATATATCCGAAATTTCGAGGCTTTTGACCGAGTGCATCCAAATTGCAAGAATGGCGCAAGAAAACCACAAATTGGCGCAGAGTCCCGCCGGATTCGCTTCCGCGGTTTTGGGTGAAGTTTTGGAAATGCGCGCGGAACTTTTGAAAATTCATAAAGGCGTTGGAATCAGTATCGTTCCCATGACACGATTATTGGCAACAATCGAATCCGATATTATGAATGCCGGCGCTGAAATACAACACGACGCTTTGGCTTCAAACGCGCGACCTTTGGTTCAAGAACTGAAGAATTTGGGTTACACGGAGACGGCCGAGAGATTGCGTGGAATCCTTGGTTTGCAATCCTAACTTTAAAGAGTAAAATCACAGGGAAAAAGAATTATGCTTTCATTTCTGGACGACAAATCGATTTTGATAACCGGCGGCACCGGCTCGTTCGGGAAAAATTTCATTAAGTTCCTTCTTGATAATTCCAAGGCGAAGAGAGTAATTGTTTTCAGCAGGGACGAATTCAAGCATTTTCAGATGCAAAAGGAATTCACAGACCCCCGCTTACGATTTTTTATAGGTGACGTTCGAGACAAAGAAAGACTGATGCGAGCCTTTGCCAACGTTGATATTGTTGTTCATGCGGCTGCTTTGAAGCACGTGCCGATGCTCGAGTACAATCCTTTCGAGGCGGTCAAAACCAATATTTTGGGCACGCAAAACGTGATTGACGCCGCGATAGACAAGGGAGTCGCGAAAGTTCTTTTGATTTCGACCGATAAAGCCGCTTTGCCGGTTAATTTGTACGGATCGACAAAACTTTGCGCCGAGAAACTTTTTATCGCGGGCAATTTTTACTCGCCCGATAAAACCAAATTCGCGGTCGCGCGTTACGGCAACGTGATTGGAAGCCGCGGAAGTATTATTGAAACGCTTTTGGATCAGCCGAATCTTGAGACGGTGAATGTAACGGATATGGAAATGACGCGCTTTTGGCTGAAGATTGAAGAAAGCTTTAAATTGGTTTCATTCGCTTTGGAAAATATGGAAGGCGGAGAAACTTTCGTTCCAAAAATGCCCTCAATGAAAATTGCGGACATGTTTGACGTGATGGCGCCTCAGGCCAAAAAAGAAATCATCGGTATTCGTCCGGGTGAAAAACTTCACGAAATTTTATTTACCGAACAAGAATCCGCGCGCGCAATCGAACTTGAAAAATACTTCGTAATTTTGCCTGAATTTAAGATTTCCAATACTTATAATTACGAAAAATACGCGGCCATGGGAAAACGAATTCACAAGAAGTTCGAGTACTGCAGCAATAAAAACGATCGTTGGCTGACAAAAGAAGATTTTGCGAACATCATCAAAGAATTAATCATCTAGCATGATCCCCTACGGACGCCAGTCAATTGACGAAGATGACATACAGGCCGTCCTTAAAGTTTTAAAGGGCGATTTTTTAACGCAAGGCCCGGCGGTCGCCGAATTTGAAAAAGCTCTTTGCGACTATACGGGCGCGAAATTCGCCGTCGCGGTTTCGAACGGTACGGCGGCTCTTCATTTGGCTTATTTGGCGGCCGGAATCGGCGAAGGCGATGAAGTTATCACAACCCCGAACACCTTCGTGGCTACGTCGAACATGATAATAGTTTGTGGTGCTAAACCTGTTTTTTGCGACATTCGACTTGATACGTATAACATTGATGAAGCAAAAATCGAAGCGCTGATTACACACAAAACCAAGGCGATTGTCGCGGTGGATTTCGCGGGACAGCCTTGCGATTGGGTGCGACTTCGTGAAATTTCCGACAAACACAATTTGATTTTGATTGACGACGCCGCGCACGCATTGGGCGCGAGCCGGAACGGGGCGAAAGCCAGAACTTTCGCGGACTTGTCGACCTTGAGTTTTCACCCCGTTAAATCGATTACGACCGGCGAGGGCGGAGCAATTTTGACCGACGACGAAGCGATGTTCGACAAAATGAAATCTCAACGAAGCCACGGAGTCGCGAAAAACGAACAAGGCTTCAACGTGATGACTGAAATGGGCTTCAATTACAGAATTACGGACTTTCAGTGCGCGTTGGGCGCGAGCCAATTGAAAAAACTGGACGGCTTCATTGCAAAACGCCGCGCGCTTGTTGAAATTTATCAACGCGAACTCGCGAATATTGATGGAATTATTTTACCGAAGGAAGCCGAGGGGAATTTTTCTTCATGGCATATTTTTGTGATTCGCGTGAACGACGCGGACAAACGCTACGCTCTGCACGAATTTTTGAAAGCGAAAGGAATCGGCTCGAATTTCCATTACCCCTGTGTTTACGGACATCCCTATTACCGTCAAAACGGCTACGCGGAGACCGCTTTGCCGAACGCGGATCTTTATGAAAAAACTTCGCTCACGATTCCGCTATATCCGAATTTGAGCGAAGCCGAAGTGTTACGGATTTGCGACGCGATTAAATCTTTTTTCAAATGAACTACGTGGTTGCGACAATCAAGGACTGGAATATCAAACTCTTCAAGGAGAAAATTTCAAAATACCCGGGTAAATGGCATTTGATAACCAGTCCGCAGGACTTAACTATGGAAAATCTGAAAAAAATAAACCCTCGATACATTTTCTTTCCTCACTGGAGCCTCATCGTACCGACCAAAATACTGAATACTTACGAATGCGTATGTTTTCACGAGACCGATTTGCCTTACGGCCGCGGCGGAAGTCCCATTCAGAATTTAATTTTGGAAGGACGCAATACCTCAAAACTTTCCGCACTTCGAATGATTGATAAACTTGATGCCGGCCCGATTTACATGAAGAAAAATATTTCTTTGAAAGGCTCCGCGCAAGAAATCTATGAAAAAAACGCGACTGTCGTCGCGGGAATGATAAAAGAAATAATCGCGAAAAATCCGAAACCGGTAGAACAGAACGGCAAAATAGTGAATTTCAAAAGACGAAAACCCGAGCAAAGCGACTTGAAGGCATTCAAGCCTAAAAAACTTGAAGAAATTCACGACTTTATCCGTATGCTGGACGCCGAAACTTACCCGCGCGCGTTTTTGAAACTCGGAAAATTCAGATTGGAGTTTTTTGACGCTCAAAAAAAAGGTGATAAACTTACGACCCGGCTTAATATTACAAAAAATGATGCTCGCAAATAAGAAAATCTTGGCCTTCTTCGCTCATCCGGACGACGAAACTCTCGGAGCGGGCGGTACGATTTCAAAACTCGTTCGCGCGGGCAATGAAGTTTATGTCGCGATTCCCGGTGCCGGAATTTACGCGCGCCGCAATCAAAAAGAAGACGAGCTCTTGCATCGCGAAAAAGGAGATTTGAACGAAGACTTCAAGTCAGCAATGGCAATTTTGGGAATAAAACCCGAACACATCTTCACCGCGAATTTTCCCGATAATGAAATGGACAAAGGCAGTCGGCTCGAACTGATTCATTGGCTGGAAAGCGTGCTCGCAAAGATAAAACCGGACGTGATTTTCACTCATCACAGATTTTGCACGAATATCGATCATCAATACTGCCATGAGGCGGCCGTGGTCGCGGCAAGACCCGAACAGGGAAGCCACATTACGATTATTTCTTCGGAAATCCCTTCGAGCACAGGCTATTTGAAGCCCACAATGTGGGAACCGAATTTTTACGTGGAGCTTTCCCCGACCGACATTCAAAATAAAATAAAAGCGATGTCGGCTTACAAAAACGAAGTAAGGACTTATCCTCATCCCCGTTCACCGGAAATTTTGGAAGCGCTGGCGAAAGTGCGCGGAAGCGAAGCCGGATTCAATTTTGCGGAGGCCTTTATGATTCAAAAAGTTTATAACTGATGAAAACAGTAGCAATAATTCAGGCGCGAACGGGTTCAACCCGACTTCCGGGAAAAATCTTCATGAATTTGGCGGGCAAGCCATTGATTTGGCACGTCATCGACCGTCTTAAACGTGTTAAGAATTTGGATGGAATTGCCATAGCGACAAGCGTGAAACCAGCCGACGATAAAGTCGAAGAATACGCAAACACTCAAAACATTCCATGCTTCCGCGGTTCGGAAGAAGATGTTTTGGACAGATACATCGGAGCCGCCGAAATGACGGGCGCGGACAACGTTGTTCGAATCACTTGCGACGCGGCTTTAATCGACCCGACGGAGATTGAAAAAATGATCGCTCTGCAGAGTGAAGAAAATTCCGAATACGTGGGTTACGACTACAACACAAAACACGTTTATGAAGGATTTGAATTGATTCAATTATCAACCTTAAAAAGAATCCGCGATTTCACAAATGAAAAATACTACCGTGAACATGTCACTATTTACGTTCGTGAAAATCCGGAATTCGCCAAAGTCGCGTATTTGCCGGTCGAGGAAAAATTCCTAAAATCAAATTACAAAAAGCCATTCAAACTTTCGGTGGATACTCCCGAAGACCTGGAATTCATGAATAATATTTACGGCGCGCTGTACAAAGAAGGCGAAATCGTGAATTTGAGCGAAGCCTTGGATTTAATTAAACAAAATCGAGCATGATTGATTCTTACAGAAAAGAACGCGAAGCAAAAATGAAAGTCGAAAAATCTTTCGACGCTTGGCTGGAATACAACAACAGGTATATTCGCACATACGGCGGAATATTGGGGGACAAATTCAAGTCGAAAATTCTCGACCTCGGTTGCGGAACCGACGACTTCAGCAAGGCCTGCCTCGCGGCGGGAATTGAAGCTGAAGGCATTGATTTCGACCGCTGTAATCTGGAATCGGAAAAACTTCCCTACGCAGACGAATCTTTCAACGTGGTCACGATGAACGCGGTTTTCGAGCACATCAAAACGCCCGACAGCATTATGAAAGAAACCAATCGCGTACTAAAAAAAGGCGGAGTAGTGATTATTCGAACCCCGAATTGGCAAATGGATTTCAAGAACTTTTTCAACGACCCGACGCACGTTAAGCCGTATACTCCGAGCGGCCTGTCCGCGACTTTACAAATGTACGGATTCAAAACGATATTTTTGGAACCCGGCCTTATTTGTAAATCCAAACTTTACTGGAAATTGCCAAAATCGATTAAGTGGAAAGTAGCTTCAATGATTAAGGGCGGAACAAAATCCATCCTTGCGATGGGTGAAAAACTGTAGTTGGTGCAGTTCGACTTCATATTGCCAAAATCCGTTAAAGTCATTAACCTCACACAAGAGTAAAGCGATTGTGCTAAATAAAAAATATGAAAACAGCCTTAATTACAGGTATAACCGGTCAAGACGGCTCTTATCTCGCGGAGTACCTGATTGAACAAGGCTATAAAGTATATGGTTTGGTCAGACGCAGCAGCCTGGGGAATTTGAACAGAATCTCCCATATTTTAGACAATGTGGAAATTGTCTACGGCGATCTGCTGGATTTGTCTTCTTTGATTTCGGCAATCGACAAATCTCAGCCTGATGAAATTTACAATTTGGCCGCGCAATCTTTCGTTGGAAGTTCCTTTACGATGCCGATTTTGACAAGCCAAATTACGGGACTCGGCGCGCTGAATGTTTTTGAAGCCGCGCGTCTCACGAAAAAAGACGCAAAAATCTACCAAGCTTCTTCAAGCGAAATGTTTGGGAAAGTCCGTGAAACTCCGCAGAACGAAATGACGCCTTTTCATCCGCGCAGTCCCTACGGCTTCGCAAAAGTTTTCGCCCATTACGCCGCGATGAACTACCGTGAAAGTTACGGAATGTATATTTGCAGCGGAATTCTTTTTAATCACGAATCTCCCCGCCGCGGCGAGGAATTCGTGACCAGAAAAATCAGCATGGGAGTGGCAAGAATCAAATTGGGAATCGCGAAGGAAATACATTTGGGGAATTTGGACTCGAAACGCGACTGGGGCTTCGCGGGCGACTACGTGAAGGCCATGCACCTTATGCTTCAGCAAAATGAACCTGAAGATTTCGTTATCGGAACGGGAGAAACCCATAGCATCAAGGAATTTTTGGACACGGCTTTCAACCATATCGGTATTGCGGATTGGTCTCCATACGTGAAAATCGACAAGAATTTTATCAGACCGGCGGAAGTCGATATATTGATTGCGGATTCTTCATACGCGCGGAAGAAATTAAATTGGACTCCTTCACGCGGTTTCGCGGATCTTGTCAAAATGATGGTTCAATCCGACATTGAAATTTTCAAAGCATGAGATATCCCGTTCAAATTGGCGTGGGCGGCGCCGACATCACGGACTTGGAAAAAAAATATGTTAACGAAGTTTTAGACTCGGGCAGGTTATCATACGGAAAATTCTCCGAGGCTTTTGAGCGGAAATTCGCGAAGGCCCACGACAGAGAACACGCTATTTTCAGCAACAGCGGCACAAGTTCACTGCAAATCGCGCTCGCGGCAATGAAAGAAAAGTGGAAATGGGAAGACGGGAGCGAAGCGATCGTCCCCGCTCTTACTTTTGTTGCTACATCAAACATAGTATTACAGAACAAAATGCGGCCGGTTTTTGTCGATATCGACCCGCTGACATACAACATCGACCCGGAAAAAATCGAGGCGGCAATTACTCCGAAAACCCGTGTGATCATTCCCGTGCACCTTTTCGGACTGTCATGCGATATGAACGCAATTTGTAAAATTGCGCTAAAGAATAATCTAAAAATCTTGGAAGATTCTTGCGAAACAATGCTTGTATCGGCCCAAGGGCGCAAAGTCGGTTCGCGCGGCGACATAGCATGTTTTTCAACCTACATGGCGCATTTGATTACCACCGGCTCCGGCGGTCTTTCTGTCACGAATGACGACGAATTGGCGGCCATAATGAGGAGTTGTTTGAACCATGGACGAAACCCGATTTACATGCAAATGGATGACGATAAACACGTAAATTCAAGCGAAACCCTCTTTAAAGTCGTTGAGGGCAGATTCAACTTTGTGCGCATGGGTTACAGTTATCGCGCGACGGAGATGGAAGCGGCGCTCGGGCTTGCGCAAATCGAAAGAAAAGATGAAATAATTTCCGTCAGACAAAAGAACGCCGATCTTCTGACTGAAGGACTTCGTCCGCTGGAAAAATATTTGCAACTGCCCGCCACACCGGAAGGTTTTGAACACGCTTTCATGATGTACCCGATCGTACTGAAGAACGGCATCAAACGTGATCCTTTGATAATTTTTTTGGAAGAAATGAATATCGAAACCAGATACATGGTGCCTCTTATTAACCAACCTTATTTTTTACACCTTTTCGGCGATTTGAAAGCAAAATTCCCGAACGCGGATTATGTGAATAATCACGGATTTTATATCGGCTGTCACAAAGGAATCGGCTCCGCTGAAATCAAATTCATCATAGACTCGTTTAAAGAATATTTTTCAAAAAATGCCTAAAGTTTTGATCACCGGCGGCAACGGATTTCTCGGGAACAATATTATTCCGGAGCTGCTTGATGCCGGATTTGATATAACGAATTTATCACTTCATCCGATTGAAAATCCCGCCGTTCAAAACATTGTATTTGACGCGTTTAAAGACGAACCCGCTGACCTTTTGCAAAATGAGGATTTCGATTTTGTGATTCATTTGGCGGCTTACGCTAGCCCTAAACTCGCGTCAGATTTCGATAAAACAATCGAGTTGAACGTGGCGCTGACCGAAAAACTGTTGAAACTGGCTCAAAACCTTCACTCGTTGAAAACATTCCTGTTTTTCTCTTCCGCGACAACATATTCCGACGATGCGGAACGACCTTTGAAAGAAGATTCCGCGCAAAAAGCCCATGAGGGCGATAATTACGCGTATTCGAAAATCGAAGCGGAAAAAGTGTGTAAAGAATATATGCGGCTGGGACTTCCCGTGAAAATTTTAAGACTCACCAACTGTTTTGGTCCGCACCAAAATTGGAGGGACAGGCCGAACCTGATTCCGCAAATAATGAAAGAAGCGATTTTGGAAAAGAAAATAACAATTCTGAACGGCAATCACGTCAGAGATTTTTTGTATTCGAAAGATTTGGCGCGAATTATTCGATTATCCCTTGAAGATACGCGGAATTTCGATATTCTGAACATCGCAACGGGTGAATTGAGTACGGTTGGAGAAATAGCGGAATTTGTTTCGAAGCAGATGAAAGTGCCGGTTTACGACCAAAAAAAGGAAATTGACAGGGTCAATAATCTCAGCATGGATACCTCCAAATTTAAAAAATTATTCCCCGGATTCATGTTCACTAAATTGGAATACGCCTTGAAAGAAACCTTGAATTATTATATTTCTGAAATATCCGCATGAAAAAGTCACTTATCGTAATACCGACAAAAAACGAGAAAGAAAATATAGCTTTGTTGATTAAAAGCGTTTTAAAACACATGCCGAGCGCGACGGTTTTGGTCGTCGACGACAACTCGCGGGACGGAACGGCGGATGAAGTTAATAAACTCGCGCATGACAAGAGAGTAAAATTAATCGTGAGAAAATCCAAACGCGGCCGGGGAAGCGCCGTCTTGGACGGCTTTAAATGGGGCTACAAGAGAAACGGATTTGATTATTTTTTTGAAATGGATGCCGACTTTTCCCATGACCCCGCCGATTTGCCGAAATTTTATCAAAAATTGGACGAAGGGTATGACGTTGTTATCGGTTCCAGATATATGGACGACAGCAAGATAGTTAATTGGGGCCGCTTCAGAAAAGTATTCAGCAAGTACGCGAATAAATATACAAAATTCTTTTTACAAATTCCGATTGTGGATTTCACGAACGGATACAGAGCATACAAAAGAGACGTGGTTGAGTCATTTTTGTTCAGGAAAATGATTACAAGCGGCTACATCGTCTTGAGCGAATTTATTTATATAGCGCATTTGAACGGCAAAAAAATCGGTAAAATACCCATAGTGTTCATTAACAGAGTCAGGGGAGAATCAAATCTGACTCCAAAAGAAGTGTTAAACGCCATGTACGGTGTGATCAAACTCAGAATCAAACGTAATGAACTGATTAAAAAACCATGAAAGTCTCTTTTATCCTTCCCAGCTATAACGAACACGATCACATCGTGACCTTTATTCGTGAAATAGAGCGCGAGGCCCAAAAAGCGAATATGGATTACGAAGTGATTTTGGTTGATGACGATTCGCCGGATAAAACCGGAGAATTTGTGCAAGAAACTTTCAAACACAACAAAAGAGTGCGAGCCATCATTCGAAAAAATGAAAAAGGCCTGGCAAGCGCGCTTTTGCGCGGCATCGGGGAATCCGCGGGGACTCACATTATATTAATGGACACCGACTTCAATCATGATCCGAAGTATCTCAAACAGTTTTTTGATCTTTCAAAATATTATGACATTGTGGGAGGTTCAAGGTACACATGGGGGGGCAACATGGAAGGCGGCCGCGCGAGATACATCGGAAGCCTGCTTTTCAATTATTTTTTGTCATTGATTCTTTCCATGAAGTCGACGGACAACACGGGCGGATTCGTGCTCTTCAAAAAATCAATTCTGGAAAAAATGAACTTAAAAAAAATATTCAAAGGCTACGGCGAATTTTATTTCAGGTTCTTATTGGCCGCTCAATACCTCGGAACATCTTGCATCGAAATCCCCGTGGTCTACGGTCCGCGCGCCTCGGGCGCGAGCAAAACCTATTTCGCGAAATACATTTTTATATATACTTTCGAAGGACTTAAACTTTTATTCCGCGGTAAATCCCTAATAAAAAAATAATGGACTTCATACCTCAAATTCAGCCTTGGATTGACGGCAGGGAACTCGCGGAACTCAAAAAAGTCGTCGACTCCGGTTTCATAAGCGAAAATACAGCCACGCAAGAATTTGAACGACTCATTCGGGAATTTACCGGCGCGCGCCACGCGCTTGCTTACGCGAATGGAACATTGGCGCTCGCCGCGTCTTTAATGGCTATGGGAGTAGGCTCGGGCGACGAAGTGATAGTACCGGACATCACCTTCGCGGCGACTTCCAATGCCGTTATATTGGCCGGCGCGACACCCGTTTTATGCGACGTTGAAAACGATTATTGGCAAATCTCGCCGGCATCGCTTGAAAGCAAAATCACCGCGAATACCAAAGCGCTAATGCCGGTGCACCTTTACGGAATGACGGCTGACATGGACGCGATTATGCGAATAGCGAAGGAACGCAAACTTCGCGTTATCGAGGACGCGGCGGAAAGCATCGGCAGTCGATACAAAGGCCGCCATGTCGGTTTCATAGGCGACTTGGGAATAATTTCTTTTTATCCGAATAAAGTCGTTACGACCGCAGAAGGAGCAGTCGTCTTAACCGACAATGACGATTTGGCGAAAGAAATGTACAAAATGAAAAACCACGGCAGAGAGAAAAAAGGAGTTTTTATTCACGACAGCATCGGATACAATTTCAGTTTTTCCGATCTGCACGCGGCTGTGGGAATCGCTCAAATGAAAAAACTTCCCGAGATTCTCGAAAAAAAGAAGAAAATTCACGCGCATTACAAAGAATCGTTTGCGGGAATTAAAGAGCTGAAAGTTTTGGACGCCGCGCCCGACACGGTATCAAATTACTGGTTCAGCAACATACAAGTCCCGAGCGCCGCGGTGCTTGAAGAGCATCTTAAACAAAACAACATCGGAAGCCGCAGATTTTTCTACCCTTTGCACAAACAACCCTGTTATAAAAACCAATACGGTTTGGATGCGGATTACCCGAACTCCGTGCGAGCCTTCGAAACATGCCTTTCTTTGCCTTCCGGCTATCACTTGACCGACGAACAGCAGGAATTTGTAATCAAAACAATTAAAGAATTTTATAAAGCATGACGATACTTTTCGCGCCTTTC
>CAYIRB010000004.1:0-23145 GCA_964365765.1 uncultured Candidatus Peribacteria bacterium | reverse complement strand
GACGGTACTTTAAGAAATATCGCCGCGATTTATCAGGAGACAATTCCGGAATTCGATAATGTGGAATTGGATCAGGAAGTCCTCTTGGAGGGCTATCCCGTCTACAGCATAGATTACGAACATCCGTCCGAGCCGGCGGTCGTGCTTGCATCCGCAAAAAACGATATAAAAATAGCTTTGATAGACAGCGGAGTCGATGAAAATCATGAAATTTTCGCGAACACCGAATTCGAGGAAGGTTGGAATACGATTGACGGCGACTCGAATATGTACGACGACGTGGGGCACGGAACGCATATGGCTGGAATTATCGCGGAAAACGCGCCGGAGGCCGTGATTGTCGCCTACAAAATAGCAGGTGCCGACGGCGGCGATCTTTCAAATGTTTTGGAAGCCTTCCAAATGGCGATGGACGAAAAAGTCGATATTATAAACGCGAGTTTCGGCGTGATGGAAGATTCTTACGCTCTCGAAAAAATGCTCAAGAAGGCAAAACAAAAAGGGATTATAGTCGTGGCCGCGGCCGGCAATAATTCCTCGGAAGGACCTTTTTACCCGGCCGAATACAGCGAAAGTTTAGCTGTGGCCAGCGTGGACGACCTTGGCGGCAAGATGCCAAAGTCGAATTACGGCTATTGGGTGGACGTGGCTTCCTACGGCGACAGAATAATGTCGTCTCTTCCCGGCAACGAGTACGGTTATAAGAGCGGGACTTCCCCCGCTACGGCCTATGTGACAGCCAAAATCGCGAATTTGATTGAGGAAAAGGGGTGGATGAGCACCAGAGCCGTTATTAAATATCTTTCCGGCCTAGCCGAGGCCGAGATCACGGAAGGTGAACTTGCGGGAGTCCCGATTGTTCAGTAGAATCGCGCCTAAGGGCGATTAGCTCAGCTGGTTAGAGCGCCACATTGACATTGTGGAGGTCGATGGTTCGAGTCCATTATCGCCCACCAGTCACCAGTCGCACCGAAGGTGCGAGCATTGGGATCGGAATTGTTTATCTAAAATCCCTGCAGTACTCGCATTCGCCGCAGTAACGTTCGGGCATGAAGTGTAAAAACGCCAGTGAAATCATTTCCCCGTACGAGTCTTTGATTTGGGCGGAGAGCATTTCAATATCCTCTTTGGCGATGGGTATATCTTTTTTGACGAAGGCATCTTTTTGTTTACTTTTTTGCACGAAGTCGATTTGACCGCTTACCATTGTGTACTCAAAATTTTCCGCGTTATCGCAAAGCAGTTTGTAAAAAATAATCTGACGCCAGTAGTCGCCGTTGCGCGCAAGCTTTTCGGTCTTCCCGTCGGGGTTGCCTGTCTTATAGTCCACCAAATTAACCAGTTTTTTTTGCGGATCGATTATTTCAATTTTATCGATTTTGCCCGTAATAGGGATTCCTTCAAAAAAGACGTTCTTGCGGGTGAAGTCGTATTCCGTGTGAGAATTAAAATTGAAAGTCTGCGCGTAGTGTTCAAAATAATCGGATAGTATCTTGCGACCGCGGTCCGAAGTTTCATTGTGCTCGTCTTCCGTCAGGATTTCTTTTTTCAGGTTGACTTCAAAGTTTTCAAGCAGTTTGTCCTTGTTCGGATTTTGAACAAATGATTGGAGCGCCGAATGAACCGCCGTGCCCAGGGCCTGATCTTTCGACTTCGCTGAAGGAGCGCGCAGAAGGTTTTTGTAATAGAACTGCCAA
This sequence comes from uncultured Candidatus Peribacteria bacterium, assembly GCA_964365765.1. Taxonomy (GTDB): domain Bacteria; phylum Patescibacteriota; class Gracilibacteria; order UBA1369; family 2-02-FULL-48-14; genus CALRGE01. The sequence continues at coordinate 21,448 of CAYIRB010000004.1, read as the reverse complement.
GGACAAGTGAGATAGTTATTGAGATGCGTGACGTTAAGTCGATAGTCCTCAAGCATCGACTTCAAATAATTTTCAAGTTCCTTATCGGAGTCCTTTGGTACCGGTTCCAAAAATACGGTTTGAAGTCTTTCGGCGGCCAGTTCTTCAATTTTTTGAGTTGCGATTTTTTCAACGCAGTCGGGATTAATATCCGCGATAAACATGGAAGGCAGCAGCTCTTTGCCGTCGCCGTTAAGTTTTGTATGGGAAATGTGAACTGCCGTCTTCGCGCGGGTCATCGCAACGTAGAAAAGTCGGCGTTCTTCCTCGTCTTTTTCGTCTTCATTCAAGATTTGCGTTTTCAAAATTCCCTTCGGCAGTTTGAGTTTGTCATGATTTCTGAGGCGACCCCAGTGTCCGTCGTTGCACTTCATGATAAATATGTGCTCGAATTCAAGGCCTTTTGATTTGTGCGCCGTCATAAGCTGAACGGCGTTTTTTTTGGTGCTGAGAATGTGCTCTTCGATTTTTACGTCGTTTTCCAAAAAAAGTTCAATATATTCTATGAATTTTTTGATATTCAGGGTGTGGTCGTTCGCGTTTAGGTTTTTTATTTTGTCGAAGAGAGTATTCAGGCGGTTCAAATTTTCAACTTTATCGTCTTTGGAAAGCAAGAATTTTAAGAAGTTGGATTCCTTCAATATAAGGTCGAATGTCTGAGTAAATATTTTGTTCGCGTTGAAGCCCTGCCAGGACGCGAGTGTTTGCGCGAAGGCATAGAATTTTTCGGGCTCGCTTAAGTCCGCCGATGCAAGTTCGGTCTTACTTGAGATGATAGAAAATATGTCTTTTCTTCTTGAATACGCATAACGGGAAAGTTTTGCGACATCCAGATTTTGAAAGCCAATAAAGTCATAAAAAAGAACGTTCAGGAGCAGTTCGCCTCTTCCCGGATTGTTCACAACCCGAAGAATGTTCAGAAATTTGATTATTTCAGGGTCGCGTAAAATATCGTCGCCGTCGTTTACGTGAAAAGGGAGACCCAGTCTTTCAAAAATATCGATGAGATCGTGCGAGTCGCGGTTTTTGCGATAGAGGACTGCGATTTCCTTGGGCTCCACTCCGGAGGAAATCAATTCCTTAATTTTTGCGGCTATAAAAAAGTTTTCAACACGCGGATTTTCAAATTCGTATAGTTTAACTTTTTCTCCCGCGCCTTTTTGCGAATGAAGTTCAAGATTTATGTCGGGAATAAAATGTTCGATTGTACTTTGGTTTTTTGAAATTAATGAAGCGGCGGCATCCAAAATGTATTGACCGCTCCGATAGTTTTCTCTGAGCTTGACGATTTTTACGTCGGATTCGTAGCGTTTTTTGAAGTAGAGAATATTTTCCAGCGAGGCGCCTTGAAAACGATAAATTGACTGCTTGTCGTCCCCCACCACAAAAACATTCGGCGAGTCAAAGAATGACGCGATTTGCTCCACCACTTCGTTTTGAGAATTGTTGGTGTCCTGATATTCATCAACCAGAATATATTGGAATCTTTCCTGATAAAGCGATAAAAGTTCTCGGTCGCCTTTGAAGGCGTTCAGCACTTTTAAAATCATGTCTTCAAAGTCGTAGCGCCCGCTTTCCTTGAGTTTTTTTTCGTAGGATTCGTAAATGGCGGCCAATTCAAATTGTTTCGGAAGATTATTTTCCATGTCTTCCATATGTTTTTTTATGGCGCTCTTGATTGTAGTTCTTTCTTTTTGCTCCGCGAGATCGAAATTATCAAAAAATATATTTAAATCCGGGATTTCAAGAAGCAATTGTTGGAAATCGAGTTCTTTGAGGGTTCTGGAATTTTGAGCCGTGAAAAATTTTATTTTTTCCGAGTTCAGATCGAAAAAGGATTTCTCCCTCTCAAGAATTTGACGGAATTTTTCAGTCGAAATGTCTTCTTTCTTCAATTTTTTTATTGCGGAAGAAATATCCGTCCTGTAGAAGTATTTGTCATGAAAATGCCGAAGCGGACTGTCAAATGAGAGTCCATCGATTATCTCTTTGTAGATTTTAATACATTCAATATCGTCCAAAGCCCGTGCGTCTTTTTTGAATGGGAATTTGTGCGGAAATTCGGCAATGACTTCATTGCAAAAGCCATGAAAGGTAAAGATTTTTACCTTGTATGCTGTGGCGCCGATTATTTCCAGGAGTCGGCGGCGCATCGCGATGGCGCCGGATTCGGTAAAGGTCAAACAGAGAATATTGTATGGATTCATCTGAGTTTCCTTCAACAGGTTCGCGATTCGCATCGCAATTATTTGTGTTTTGCCCGTACCCGGACCCGCAAGACAAATCAGCGGCCCCTCGATATGCTCAACCGCCTCGAGTTGCTCGGCATTCAGTTCGAAATTATTCAGCATGTCCTTCAGTTTGAAGAAACTTTTCCGCTTTTTCCAAAAGTCTGCGCGCGTTGTCGTAGGTCAGTTGTTTCATAGCCTTCCTGTAAGGAAGCCAGACGTGCCCCCTGTGTTCAAAGGAAATTTTTACTTCCATACGTTTGGCTTCAGCGACAAAATAAATCACACTTTTTTTTACGAGTTCGGCTTTGCCTCTTCTGAATTCGTAGTACATCACTTCACGGTAGAGCGGTTTGACTTCAATGTCGTCGATTCCGGTTTCCTCCTTCAGCTCGCGGCGGGCGGTGGCTTCTTCCGATGCGTCGAAGGTTTCAACATGCCCCTTGGGGAAATCCCAATGTCCTCCCGGATAGTGCAACAAAAGATAATCGCGATTCACTCCTTGCGTGCCGTAAAGGATAATTCCGCAAGATTTTTCAATAACTTCCCGAGGCGGGTAATATTTTTTCAAGGTGGATTTCATAATTGCCTCGATTGTAGCGCTTATTTAAGCTTTTATAAAGAAAAAATTCAGGACTTTTTAAGCTTTTTGCCGGAGAATACGATCATGATTTTGGATATATTGGAAATATTGTTTCCCCTTCCCTGCGTGAATTGCGGCTTTCTGAGCAGACCGCTTTGCAAAGACTGTTTTGCTCAATTTAAATTCGAACCGCATATAAGGCTGCTGGAAGGAATGAATGTTTGTTCTTCGATGTACTATGAAGAAAATTCGACTTTGGAAAAATTGATTTTGCCTTTCAAATACAAACATCAAAAGGATATTTTCAGGTTTTTTACAGGCAATATGATAGCGGCGATGAACTTGCTCCATTATCCGGAAGACATTGTGCTGGTGCCCGTTCCTCTGCATAAGGCAAGACAATTGGACAGAGGCTATAATCAAAGCGAAGTCTTGGCAACGCATATAGCGCGGAAAATCGGCGCGAAGATTGTGAAAATTTTAGAAAGAGTGAAAAATACTTCTCAACAAGCGAAAAGCGGAAGCAGAAAGGAGCGGGAAGAAAATATGCAAGGCGCGTTCCGTGCAATGGGCGATTTTTCAAAAGATAGTCATTTGGTATTGGTAGATGATATAGTAACCAGCGGCTCAACCTTAACGGCATGCAGGCTTGCCTTGCTTGAAGCCGGGTACCGTGAAGTATCAGCTCTAACCCTAGCCGATCGTGAAAATTTTGGGCATTGACGCCTCCAGAAGCATTAAAGAAAAACCCACCGGTGTGGAAAGATACAGCACCGAAATAATAAAGGCGATTCTTAAAATCAACACGGGGTTCAAAATAAGACTTTACACCCCGGGGCTGAATCCGGCTTTTCCGAAAAATATCCAAAGGGTCATTTCATTGCGCAGGTTTTGGACCTTATTCGGACTGAGCTCCGAAATGAGGAAAAATAAGCCTGACGCGCTTTTTGTGCCATCACATGTGATGCCGTTTTTCGCCCCCGAAAACAGTTTTACGATGATTCACGATCTTTCATTTAAAAAATTTCCGAAAGCTTATTCGGGATTCCAAAGATTCTATTTGAATTACGGGGCGGCAAGGGCCGTGAAAATTTGTAAAAAGATTTTTGTACCTACAAATGCGGTCAAAGATGATCTGGTGAATTTTTTCAAGGCGAAACCTGAAAACGTGACTGTCATTCATCACGGGCCCTTGAGCATGGAACGCGGCGGCGAAGCGGTTTATGAAAAATTCGGTTTGAGTAAAAACGAGCACATTTTTTTCTACTTGGGACGAATTGAGAAAAAGAAAAACTTGGAAACATTGCTGGATGCTTTTGCAATCGTTCTGAAAAAATTTCCGCGCTCAAAATTGGTTTTGGCGGGTTCGAGCGGATTCGGATGGCGGGATATATTACGAAATGCAGGTGCCAACGTGGTACATCCGGGTTTCCTGGCGGAAAAGGACGTGTCGGCTTTATTCGCCCTTGCCACCGCTTTTGTATTGCCTTCCTTGGATGAGGGTTTCGGGATGCCCATTTTACAAGCTTTTGAAGCCGGTTGTCCCGTGGTTTGCTCGTCCATTCCGGCCTTGGCCGAAGTGGCGGAAGATGCCGCTCTTTACGCGGAAAATGCGAAAGAGTTCGCCGAACAAATGGAGAAGTTGATTAAAAACAAGGAACTGCGGGATGAATTGGTTTTCAGCGGCCGCGACCGGCTTAAGTCTTTTTCTTGGGAAAAGGCCGCCAAAGCCGCTATGGCGGAAATCGAAAAAAAACACTAGAATCACTCCGATGAAAATCGCACTCGCACATGACTTTTTAATCAGACTCGGCGGCGCCGAAAGAGTCCTCAAAGTTTTGATGGACATGTTCCCGGACGCGCCGGTTTACACACTGCTCTACGACGAAAAAAAAGTCGGCGCCGTTTTCCCGCGTAAGAGAATTATTACATCGGGACTGCAGAAAATTCCGCGCTTTCCCGGATCACACAAGTTCCTTTTTCCCTTCATGCCGATGGCGGTCGAGAATTTCGACTTCAGCGGTTACGACGTGGTTTTGAGCTCCAGTAGCGCTTACATGCATGGCATTGTCACAAATTTGGAAACGACCCATGTTTGCTATTATCACACTCCAATGAGATATGCGTGGGATTACACGCACGAATATCTAAAGGAACAAGGATTGGGCGGGATTGGCGATTTTTTTGTCAGCCGCCTTCTGCATAAAGTCAGGCTTTGGGACTTTTTGGCTTCGGACAGAGTGGATACTCCAATAGCGAATTCAATAACGGTGCGGAATAGAATTCGAAAATATTACAGACGGGATGCCGAAGTAATTTACCCGCCCGTCGATACGGAAAGATTCACTCCGCATTCAAAAAACGAGGGTTTCTTTTTGATAATTTCAAATTTAAGCGCCTACAAGAAAATCGATTTGGCGGTGCAATTATTCAACAGATTGGGGAAAAGACTTGTTATTATCGGTGACGGACCCGACTCCGGAAGACTTAAGCGAATGTCGGCGGCGAACATCGACTTTTTGGGCTTTAAGCCGGACAAGGTCGCGAAAGAATATCTGGAAAATTGCAGGGCCTTCATTTTTCCGGGCGAAGAAGATTTCGGCATTGCTCCGATTGAGGCCATGGCTTGCGGCAAGCCCGTGCTCGCTTACAGAAAAGGCGGACTCACGGAAAGCATGGTGGAAGGAGTGACCGGCGAGTTTTTTGACGAACAGACACTTGAAAGTGTGGAAGCGGCTCTCACCCAATTGCTTATCAACGAGAAAAACTATAAAGCAAAGGAGATTGCCAAACATGCGAAGAAATTCTCAAGGGAAAATTTTGAAAAGGCTATGTATAAAGCTGTGGAAAATGCTATTATGCGTTCCCAAAAGCCAAAAAAATGAGTTTCGCATTATACAGAAAATACAGACCGCAAACCTTTGAGCATCTGGTGGGGCAAGCCTCGATCAGAATAACTCTTTTGGAAGCGCTGAAAGCCGGTAAACCGAGTCATGCGTACCTGTTTTCAGGACCTCGCGGAACCGGTAAAACGTCCGCGGCGCGCTTGGTCGCGAAAGCCATTCAATGCGAACATAGGAATGACAACGGCGAACCTTGCGACGCCTGTGAAATTTGCCTGTCCACATCGAGAAATGAAAATATGGACATTATTGAAATCGATGCCGCTTCCAACAGGGGAATCGATGAGATACGCGACCTCAGAGAAAAAATTCGTTTCGCTCCGACTCTGGCAAAGTCAAAAATCTATATTATCGACGAAGTGCACATGCTCACGAAGGAGGCCTTCAACGCCTTGCTCAAGAGTTTGGAGGAACCGCCATCTCATGTTTACTTTATATTGGCGACAACTGAAATTCATAAAATTCCGGACACGATTAACTCGCGATGCCAACGCCACGATTTTAAAAGAATTTCAGAAAAACAGCTGGTCGAAAGGCTTAAGTTTATCGCGAAGGAGGAAAATATCGAGTACGAGCTTGAGGCCTTGGAAATTTTAGCCAAGTCGGCCGACGGCGGGATGCGCGACGCGATTTCCCTGTTGCAACAATTTTCAAACGGGAAGCTTACTGCTGAAATAGTAAAGGAAAGACTTGGTTTGAGCGCATTGCAAAACTGCGACGCGCTCTACGCTGCCTTGGGGGCCTGCGACACGGAAAAAGCCCTTACCATTGTGGATGGCTTGCACAGGGACGGATTGGATTTGCAAGGGTTCACGGTTGCATTTCTGGAACTTTTGCGCGGTAAATTGCACGATGCCGTTTTTGAACAAAAACAAAGCGTGGTTCCTAAAATTTTGAATTGGATAAATATCTTTGACGAGAGCTGGTTGAAGTTAAAAAAGACAAGCATAGCCACCCTTCCGCTTGAAATCGCGGTCATCAAGGCTACGCAAAAAATCGAATCAGCTCCCGTGGCGGCTGCGCCGCTACAGGTCAAAAGACAAGAGGGCCTTGTGCATATTGAAGCCGTAAAAAGGCAGATGGCGCAAGTTTTGAAAGACATTGCCAACATAAGCATCAGAGCTTCTTTTCAGACCGGGATTTTGGTATCCATGGAATCCAAAATTTTAAAGTTCCGGTTTTCAAGCAAGTTCCATTACGATAAAGTGAACTGTGCGGAAGGAATTGTAAGCATTGAAAGCGCCATAAAAAAACATATCGGGCAAGATTTCAGCATTTTGTTCGAATTGGATCCGGCCGTGAAAGAGTTGGGATGGGACATTGTTGAAGAACCCGCGGCATAATGGAAACACTTAAGGAAATTTTCAAGAAACTTGGCGGATTAAATTCCAAGGTTATTCATATTGCCGGATCAAAGGGTAAAGGCACTACCGCTTATCTTTTGGCGGAGGCCTTAAACGCGGCCGGTTTTAAGGTGGGTTTATTTACTTCACCGCCAATTTTTTGTTATGAGGAGATGATAAAAATCGACATGATTGCGGTTCCATGTAAAAAATTGAGGAGTTTAATTGAGCTTGTCAGGGACGCTTGCGGCGGGAAAAAAATTTCCACTTTCGAAGAAATAACCTTGGCCGCTTTCCTCTATTTTCAAAATGAGAAATGCGACTTCGCGGTTTTGGAAACAGGAGTTGGAGGAAAATCGGACTCCACAAACATTGTCGATAAGAAAATTTTGACGATTCTTACGCATGTGGAGCTTGAGCATACCGATTTACTGGGAGATTCGCTGGATAAAATCGCGCGGGAAAAACTTGGCATTTGCAGAAAAGGGGTGCCGCTTTTAACTCCGGCCAATCAACATAAAACGGTTTTGGATGAAATCGTGAAAGAGGGCGTCGGCTATACGCTTTGCAGTTCCTTTGAACTCGGTAATCATCATCCGGAGGCATGCGGCTTAAGTATTTTCGCTCTGGATTTGCTCGGGATAAAGATGGATAAAAAAATTCGCGACCGAATGGTGAATCTTGCGATTCCGGGACATTTCGAGATAAAGAAATTCGGCATTCACACCTTGATTTTGGACGGCGCGCACACCTTTGATTCCATTCAATCATTGCATGAAAAGGTTTTGCGCGAGGATCCGATTTGGGTATTTCATATTCTTAAAGACAAACCCCGCGAATTGCTTCAATTATTTTTGAAGAAAAAAAGCATATGGATGGAAATTAAAAATGAAAGAGCGTCCGAGGTTCCGGAAAATTTCGATCATGCCTCTCCGGAGAAAATTTTTGCCGACATAAAAAAAGAAAAGAAGCCCCGTCTCTACGTTTTCACCGGTTCTTTCAGAGTCGTCGCGGCCGCCAAAGAACAGTTAGGAGAGAAGCCTTCCAAATGCCTCTTCGTCTAGTATTGTGACGCCCAATTCTTTGGCTTTATCCAATTTTGAACCCGCTTCTTCGCCGGCAATCAGGTAGTCGGTTTTCGCACTTATCGAGGAAGTGACTTTCCCGCCCGCGTCCTCCAAAGTTTTTTTGATTTCATCCCTCGGGCGGCTTAAGGTGCCGGTAATGACAAAAGAACGGCCCGCAATCCCTTCAATAAGTTTTTTTTGCGGCTGGATTTGCAGTTTCAGCCCGACTTCGTCCAGCTTTTCAAGCAAACGAATGTTGTGGATTTCCAAAAACCAGTTATAAATGCTTTCGGCGATTTTCTCGCCGATTCCGTCAATCGATTCGATTTCCTCAATGCTCTTTTCTCGCATTTCATGAAGAAATGTTTTGGGAGCGATTTCAGCGCCATGCGCGTGAATTGCGGCGGCCAAAGCTTTGGCCGCCCGCTCTCCCACAAAACGTATCCCGAGCCCAAAAATCAACCTGTAAAGGTCAACAGACCTGCGTTTATCAATCGAGTCCAAAACATTTTGGGCTTTCTTTTCTTTGAAGAGCGGCAGTTCCAACAATTGCTCCTTTTTGAGAGTGAAAAAATCGGCTGCGTCGCGGACAAAGCCGAATTCAAGCAGGGAATCTACAACTTTTTCGCCAAGCATGTCTATGTCCAAAGCGCCGCGCGAAACAAAATGTAAAAAACCCTCGCGCTTGCGGCCGGGACAATTTATGTTCGGACAGCGCCACGCAGCCTCCCCCCCCGCACGCTCAAGTTTGCTTTCGCATAGCGGGCAAATTTCCGGAAAGCGGAATTTGCGCGAATTCGCGGGTCGCAAATTTTTCAAGACTTCAAGCACCTCCGGAATCACGTCTCCGGCTTTTTGAATTATCACCGTGTCTCCTATTCGAATATCTTTCCGCGCGATCTCATCTTCATTGTGCAGAGTCGCGCGGGAAACCACAGAACCCGCCACCAACACGGGGCGTAATTCCGCCACCGGAGTCGCGGCGCCCGTCCTGCCGATTTGTACCGTGATTCCTTCCAACACAGTACTAACTTGCTGCGCCGGAAATTTGTAAGCGACCGCCCAGCGTGGCGATTTTGCCGTGAAACCCAGTTCATCCTGTTTCCCGAAGTCATCGACTTTGAACACCACGCCGTCAATTTCATATGGAAGTTTTTCCCTGTTTTTTCTCCATTTTTCCAAATATTTCATACTGTCCGCGGCGGAAGAATGGCATTGGAATTCCGGATTCACCGGCAAACCCAAGTCCATAAAACGTTTCAAAAGTTCTGACTGCTTTCTGGGTGGATTTTTTAAATTATTTTCACCGATGCTGTAAATGTACATTCTGAGATCGCGCTCCGAAGCAACCGAGGGGTCGAGCTGTCTGACGCTACCGGCCGCGGCGTTCCTGGGATTCATGAACTCCCCCTGCAATTTTTCAAAACTGCTTTTTGGCATGTAAACTTCTCCCGAAACTTCCAAATCCACGTTTTCAAAAAGTTTCAGAGGCAGATTTTTAATTGTGCGAACCGAATGGGTCACGTCCTCACCCGAGCTTCCGTCGCCGCGCGTGACCGCCTTCTCCAAAATGCCGTTTTTGTACCATAAAGTTATATTCAAACCGTCAATTTTAAGCTCCGTAACGTAGGGCGTTTTGCCAACCGCTTTTTCCACCCTATCTTCCCATGACTTCAGTTCTTCCATTGAAAAAACATCGGCCAAGCTCCATTTTTTACTTTTGTGTTTAATTTTTTCGAATTTACCGGAAAGCACGCTTCCCACCCTTTGAGTTGGAGAATCCGGAGTAATCAGCTCCGGAAATTGGCTTTCCAGCCCTATCAATTCTTGTTTGAGCGTATCGCGCACCGACTCGTTAATACCGGATTTGTTAAGTACGAAATATTCATAATTCCGCTTCAGTATCTCATCCCTGAGCTTCCCGATTCTGGCCTCCGCTTCCCGCTTATTCATACCTTGTATTTTATGGGATTTTCAGGTATAATACTATGATTTAATCGACGAAATGAATTCTAGCACAAAATACAACCCTTTGTACGACCCGAAAACCGATAACGCGCCAATAGATCCGGCGGTGCAAGCAATGATTAACAAACCGATGGCAAGCGAGGCTTATTCTCAAGAAGATCAGGATTTTGTGAATTTGATTGTGGGATTGATAGAGGAAGGCAAAATTAATCTATATGTCCCAAGCTCTCTATTAAACAACGCGGTGTATGAAAAGCTGGATGCAGCGAACAAAGGCAAGGCCGATCAAAACGCCGTACTGATTTTGAATAAAATTCGGGACTTATATGATTTGATAAAGTTCATTAAAGAACCAAATTTACAGGTTAAAAACCTCATCGACGCGCTTCGCCAAAACAAGGAAGCGGTTGAAAAAATCGAGGGCGATATTTTCATAATCTAATATGGGAGACAAAGTTACAACAGCACCGGCTGAAAAGATTTCTCCACCTGCTCCGGAAATGGCTCCGGCCGCTCCGGCTGCCGGCTTCGATGCCGCGGCAATGGATGCCAAGCGAACAGCTGCCGCTGAAGCCCGAAAACAAGAAGCCGCCGACAATGCGGGTAAGGATCCTGAGAAAGAACTCGATGCCGGTATGGCAAGCGCGGCCGGAACTGCCGCGGAGGTGCCCGAACAAGCTCCCGCGACAAGTGTAGGGAATGAAGTTGTTCCCGACGCGAAGGCCAAGCTTTTCAGCAAAGCTCGTTGGTCTGCTGTTGCGCTTGATGTAGCAAGAGGACTGGCTCTGGACTCAAAATCCGCCGATCAAGGTTTTTTTGAGGGATTATTCAGCAGTTTAAAGCTCACGGGTCTAAAAATTATGACGTGGTTTACAGGCAAAAGTTGGTACAATTCACTTTCCGAAGAAGATAAACAACTTTTGGAAACAAATTACGGCATCAAAGCCACCGGAGACGAGAAAATTTTCGAATGGGCTGAAACAACGGAAGCCGCAAGCGCGGAAACTCCCCCCGCCGAAGCCGAAAAGAAAGAACTTACAGAAGAGGAAAAAAACGCCCTGCCCGCCCAACTGGAAAAAGCGAAACTGGATGAACTTACAGGTTTGAATTTGTTGGGTAGCGTTAAAAAGATCGAGGGTGAAAACTCTTCACCCGATCATCGTGTCACACTCAGGCTCCCATACCTTGAAGATGATGAAATTAAATACGTGGAAGACGTCAGAATCACCTCAAATATTATTAAGATTGGTGACCGGCAGTATTATATTGATAAGCCATTTGGCCCAAAAGAAGATGCGGCGGATGAAGTCGTAGGATTTAAATTGACCGACCTAAGTTTCGCCTTACAAGACGACGGGAAAGTCGAGGGTGCCGCGACCGTTAACGCGAACGGCAAGGAAACTAAATTAAGCGGCCTGCTCGCGATGCTGGAAGATATGCGCGCCAATCCGAGCAATAAGAAGGAACTCACACTGGAAAACGGTGAAAAAATGGGCTTCCATTTGAATAAAGCGACCGAGCAAAAAGCTGAAAGCGCGAGCGGCGACGCAGTCGCCGCGGCCTTTAAAACTGAGATGGATAAAAATAAAGATAAAACCGTTGATTTGACTACGGACGGTTCCAAATTCGACTTTCAATTGCCATTTTTGAAAGATGGAAAAGTTGAAAATACCACCGCAACCATGACAAGTTCGACGTTTAAGGTTGGGGATAAAAATTTTAAAATCAAACTGCCGAATGGCGTGACTTTACAGCAACTTGAATTTAAAGACTCAGCGGTGACCATGACCGCGGGATCTGGCCTTGCGTCACAAAGCGGCGATCTGCCCTTTGAACGCATGGCCGCATTGTTCGAAGAACTGCGAAGCAAGGATGAGAATGTCGACTTCGACCTGAACGGCAACAAGATCACCTTTGAATTGCAAAAGGAGAATGTATAATAATTGAGCAATATGGATCCGACCCCGCAAACAAGCCAAGCCACCGCCACTCAAGGGGATTATAATATTCCGGATGTCGTTCTGAAGAAGTTTCCGGATTTGGTCGAGATGATTAAAAAGACGGAATCAATGTCAAAAGAGGAAAGAAACTATTGGTTCCAGATTTTGCCGATAATGACTGAAGAACAGGTCGTTAGGCTTCGAAAAATTCTTCAAGACGAAGCAGATCAGCTTTCCAAATTGGATACGCAATATCAAAGCGAGCTTTCCAAATTGAATGAAAAACACATGAAGGAATGGAATGAATTCGAAAGGAGCAAGCAAAGAGAAGATCTGAAGCAAAAAGAGGCGGTGACTCAAAAAGAAGAAGTCCAAACTCAGGAAGATTTGCTAAAAAAACTGGGTAACGCTTAATCCTCCACAAGGTAGGCGGCGACCACGAGGCGTCTCAGGGTTGTTCCGACCGGCGTGCAAGTCATGAGCGTCATTTCTTTGGCTGTGCCTTGTTTTAAAATGCTTACGTCATCAGGACCGACTTCACGTTTTGAAGCGACCTTATAATGGTAGTGGTTTTGCTTGTACGTAACGTATATATCGGCGTCCGCGGCAATTTTCGGCAGAAGCGCGAAAACCGTGTTATAAGGGCTGATTTCCCAGAAGTAGTTGGAACTGTGGCCGGTCACAAAGAAATTACCTTTTGTTCCGGGCTCGGCTGTTCCCGGGTAATAAACCACACCTTCACTCAAAGATGAACGAATCTGATCTTCCAGAGTCGGCCAATCTCGAGCTTTCAGCGCGTCCAAGCCCAATTTCGGCATCACCAATGGCGCGTCAACATTCAAAGACGGGATTTGTATTCTATCTTCGTAGGAAGCAACCCAAATGTTCAAGGGCATTATTCCGTTTTCAGGTTGGATTTCGGCCCTTTCAATCGGTTTGAGAGTATTGTCCGCCATTGTGTTGAGATGTTCGGTGGCGACTTTATTGGCGGCCGGCAGGTATGATAAGAGTATTTTTGAATACGCCGGCGCGTTTGTGAGGCCGAACAAAATCAGAAAAATTAACGCGGTAAGCGCGAAAAAGTTGACCGCTGATTTAAGTGTAGATTCCTTTGGCTTAACCTGAAACCACGGGATTCTGATTTTTTCGTGAGCCCCGCAATCCAGCCTGTAGTATGACTCCTCCTCCAGGGCGAGAAATTTTCTGTCGGCCAGATATGCCAGTCTTGCTATATTTGTGTAGGCCATAGGTATTTTTATCTTGTCATTATACCATTTTTCTCACTGAATCGCCGTCGAATGGTATTGACTAAATATCCGGCCTAAAATGCCATTGGAATAAGAATGGCTGACTCAAGCCGTAGAATGAAGCAAAAAGTCTGCACGTGCATGGAATTATACAACATTTGATTCTTATACGAGAATCCCGCCACCAACCACTTCCGTACCACGATACAAAACGAGTGACTGTCCGGCCATTACGCCGCGTTCGGGCTCAAGGAGTTCGACTTCGTAGTCGTTTGCGAGTTTTTTGACGCGGCCGCGACTGAATTTTCCGTGGTTGCGCATTCGAATGTCAAAGATTTCGTCTTTGGCCGGAACGATTCCATCCAAAAAGTTCATATTTATAACTTTCACTCGGTCGGAGAAAAGTTCTTGCTCCGAGCCCACAATCAATACGTTTTTGATTTTGTCGATTTTGTTGACGTAAAGGGCGGGGCCGCCGCCGACTTTGATTCCTTTTCTCTGACCCATGGTATAAAAAGGCAGACCTTCATGTTCGCCGAGTTTATTTCCGGATGGGTCTTGGATTTCTCCGCTTTTGAAGTCTTTGCCCGGTTTTAGGTAGCGTTCAAGAAAGGGTTTGTATGTTTCTTCCGGATAAAAACAGACGCCTTGGCTTTCGCGCTTGCCTTCCAGTTCCGTCAAATCGAATGTTTTCGCGAGTTCGCGTGTTTCAGATTTTGTGAAGTCGCCCAGAGGGAAAAGAAGATGCTTCAATTTATCTTGGGAAAGATTGTATAAAAAATAACTTTGATCTTTGGAACCGTCGAGGCCGCGATGCAAAGTGAACTTGCCTTTGGATTTTTTTATTTTTGCATAGTGGCCGGTGGCGAGGAAGTCGCAACCGAGCTCCTTCATTTTCTCGAACATTGCTCCGAATTTTATATTTTTGTTGCAGGAAACGCATGGGTTTGGAGTTGTACCATCTCTGTGACCGTCCAAAAAATAATCCACCACCTTTTCTTTAAATTCAGACTCAAGATTCATGGAATAGAAAGGGATGTCGAGCTTTTGGGCGATTTTCCGAGCGAACATCAAGGATGCCACTGAACAGCATTTGTTTTGCGGGAATTTTTTTGTATCTTCCGAAGTGAATTCCACGGGATCTGCCCAAAGATTCAAGTAAAAGCCGACGCAGTCATACCCTTGCTTTTTCAAAAGCGCGGCCGCGACGGAGGAGTCCACTCCCCCGGACATCCCGATTAAAACTTTTTCTTTCTTCGGCATAATAACTTGCGGAAACAGCTTGGGCACTATAAAATGATAAGTCAGTTAAGTCAAATGCATGAATTACAGTATTGAAGAGGTCATCGAGGCCGCCAAAAAATACATCCCGGCCTTTAACGAATCGCGATTCAGACGCGCCTATGATTTCGCGGCAAAGGCGCACGAGGGCCAGCTGAGGAAGGAAGGCTCGCCTTATATAGTTCATCCCGTTTCGGCGGCTTACATTTTGACAACCATGAGGGCTGATGAAGACACTTTAATCGGGGCTTTGCTTCACGACGTGCCGGAGGATACGACTTACACGCTTCCGGATATTGAGAAAATTTTCGGGAAAAGTATTTCATTCCTTGTGAATGGCATTACAAAACTTTCCAAGGTGCATTACAAGCACAATATGGAAGAAAGACAAATCGAGTCCTTGAAAAAATTGTTCATTCACTCCGCGCAAGATATAAGAATCATTTTGATTAAACTAGCCGACCGCCTGCATAACATGACAACGATTTCCGCCCATCCAAAGCCGGAGAAAAGGACAAGAATCGCCAAGGAAACTCTGGAAATTTTTGTTCCGATCGCGAACCTTTTGGGTATGTGGGAGCTGAAAAGCAGATTGGAAGACCTGTGTTTTCAGACATTAATGCCGGAGGAGTACGAACACGTTGAAAATCTTTCAAAAGAAAGCGATATGGCGCACCACGATATTATCAAAAAAAATATTCAACACGCCAAAAAATTACTGACGACCAACGGAGTAAAGGACTTTGTAATCGAGGGAAGGAAAAAAACGTTTTACAGCATCTATAAAAAAATGGTGAATAAAAGCAGGTCCTTTCACGAAATCTATGATTTGATAGGGCTTCGAATCGTTGTCGCCGATATAGGCAAATGCTACCAAGTGTTGGGAGTGATTCATCAAAACTACACACCCAAGCTGGGACGCATGAAGGACTATATCGCCATTCCAAAAAGCAACGGCTACCAGAGCATTCATACGACCGTTTTCGGTGTTGAAGGAGCATTGACGGAATTTCAAATTAGGACCGAGGAAATGAATCTCGAATGCGAGTACGGCGTGGCGGCGCATTATTTCTATTCGAATGAAAATAACAAGCAAAAGAGCTATAAAAAAATGCAGCAGAAAGCTGGTTGGGTGAAAAAAATACTTGAGATGCAACGGGGATCCGAAAATAAGCACTATTTGGACGACTTGAAACTTGATATTTTTCAGGACAGGATTTTTATTTTCACACCGAAGGGCGACGTAATCGATCTGCCCAAAGGCTCGACGATAATCGACTTCGCGTACCATATACACAGCGGTGTCGGGAATTCCGCGGCAAGTGGCATTGTGAACGGAACAAAAGAAAATCTTGACACGCCATTGGCAACAGGAGACGTGGTTGAAGTCATTACATCAAAGGACGCGGAGCCGAAATTGGACTGGCTGTATTCGGTGAACACGAATAATTCAAAAAATAAAATTAAGGATTTTTTGAAAAGCAGGGATGAGTCTGCTCAAATATTGGACGGAGAACGATTGTTGAACGAAAAAATTCTGATTTACGGGTATCAAGGCGTTGATTTTTTGACATTTGAACAAAAGAAAAACTTGATGAAGGCAATTCAAGTGACGGATTGGAAACTGGCTCTAAAAAACATCGGGAACGGCACTTGCAACGTGGATGATGTTATGCGCGAACTTTTTTCCAAAATAGAGTTGATCGGGGAAGCATTGGCGCCGGATTACTTGAAAGCCTACGCCGGAAATGACGACAGAATCCATCTTTCAATTGCTCCTCCGAAGGTTCACAAGGTTCACTTTGTGGTCGAGAGCGTAAACAGAGTCGGGATGCTCAGAGATATTTCAAACGTTATCGCGTCATTGCGAATCAATATTATTCACGTGAGCACCGAGCGTTCAACCGAAGCAAGCGTCAATATTTGGAATTTCGAGGTGGAGATAAGAGATATCAAGCAATATGAAAAGGTCATATATTCACTTGATACTTTGCCGGGAGTTTTGAATATCAAGCATGTTCACAGTCCTAATTCGCAAACTTAAAGTGCATGACATCGCCGTCTTTGACCACGTATTCTTTGCCCTCGAGCCTTAGCAAGCCCTTTTCTTTCGCTTTTTGTTCGCCGCCGGCGGAAACGAAGTCTTCGTATGAAATGACCTCCGCCTTTATGAAGCCCTTTTCAAAGTCCGTGTGAATGACGCCGGCGGCTTTCGGCGCCGAGTCGCCTTTGTGAATCGTCCACGCTTTCACTTCCATTTTTCCGGCCGTGAAATAAGTTTGAAGCCCTAAAATTTCATATGCTTTGCGGATTAATTGCGCGAGTCCGCTTTCCTTCAATCCGAATTCTTTCAAAAAATCCGTAGCCTCATCGTCGCTGAATCCTATCAGTTCGGACTCGACTTTGGCGCAAATCGGAATAATCACCGCCGAAGACGGCAGTTCCATTTTTTTCTTTATTTCTTCGATATTGATATTCTTAAGTTCGTTTTCATGAACGTTGGCGATATAAATAACAGGCTTCAATGTTATCAAATGCAAGTCGCGGAGCATTTCTTTTTCTTCGTCCGTAAGTTCCAAATTAATGGCGAGTTTTCCCGACTCAAGTGCCGGCTTGATTCTCTCCAAAAGTTCGTGATAAGCCTTTTTGATTTTGTCGCCGCTTCTGGCCTCGCCCGCGCTCTTAAGCATTCTTTTTTCCAGAGTCTGCAAGTCGGCCAAAATAAGCTCGGATTCAATAATTTCACGGTCACGCTTGGCATCCACCGAATCGTGCACGTGCGTCACGTCCTTATCCTCAAAAACCCGCAGGACTTGCGCGACGGCCTGACATTCGCGAATATGTGAAAGAAATTGATTCCCCAAACCCTCCCCTCGGCTCGCGCCTTTAACAAGACCGGCGACGTCCACAAACTCCACAATGGCAGGCACAATCTTGTCCGGGCTTACCAATTTCGCCAGTTCGGCCAAACGGTAATCCGGAACCTCAACCACTCCCACGTTCGGATCGATTGTGCAAAAAGGATAATTCGCCGCCATCGCCGTGTGACTCTTTGTCAAAGCGTTGAAAAGCGTTGATTTACCCACGTTTGGAAGTCCGACGATTGCGATTTGAAGAGCCATAGCAGGCGAACTTTAATGTATTTCCCATTCTTTCTCAAGTTCCGCTTTGGTCAACTGCCCTTCGGCGCTGGCGTAACGTGAGTCGAGCGGCGCGAAAAAAAATACTGAACCCTTAAGCGGCGCCTCAATTCGAACTCGTCTTGCGAGATCTCCAATTCCGCAAATAATCAATCTGTCTTTGAATTCGGGAATTTCCAGTAGTGATAAAAGAATGTCATTGTCGGAATTGTTGGTAACTTTTGTCGCGATTTTTATCAAGTCGGCTTTTTTAGAAATAAGTTCCTTGATAATTTTAATCAGCTCCTCCACCGATGGAGTGCTTTCATAATTATGATATGAACGAATCACTTTGTTTTTTTTATTTTTGAGTAGATTTTTGAACTCCAAAGTTTCATCGAGGTCATGAGGAATGTCGATATATCGCATTCCGGCTGTCGCGGCGCGCCGTAGCAGATCGAGCGAATTTGATTTCGCGATAAGCGGTTTATTAAAATGATTTTGAATGACGGCGAGGTCGCCCTTAACTTTCATCACGTCGAGCCAAATTTCAAACATGTCGGCCTTTTCGTAAAAAAGTCGGAGTTGTTTCACAAGCAGACCGAAGGTCTCGGCTTTAATCGGTAGAACGTGCTTGGAATTCATGTTAGGATTTGTCAGAAATTTATTATACAGAATGAAACAGTTTAAAGCACCCCTGAAAAAAGTTAGCAAACTTACCGAAAATGTTTGGGAATTTGATTTTGATTACTCGAAAGATCCAATTGATTTTCAGCCCGGACAATTTTTCATGATTGATATTTTGGACGGCAATCCCGAAAAAGCTCAACGCGCCTACTCAACAGCCAGCGCACCAAGTAATAAAGAATTTTTCACACTTTGTTTAAAGTTGATTCCGGGCGGGCGAGCCTCAACTTATTTTGAAAGTTTAAAAGTTGGAGACGAGTGCAGTTTTATTGGTCCCTATGGTCGATTTATTTTGGAGGATTCGGAAAAAGATATTGTAATGGTGGCGACCGGCACGGGAATTGCACCTTTTATGGCGATGATGCCGGTACTTTGGGAAAAGGGTTTTAACAAACCTGTAACAGTGTATTTTGGTGTGGCGGCCGAACCTGATCTTTTCTATTTGGATATTTTAAAAAAATGGGAAGCCGAGCACGACAATTTCACAGTACTCATTACTTTGTCGAAACCCGAACCCGGATGGAAAGGGTTGAAGGGTCGCGTAACTCCTCACCTTGAAGAAGCTCCTTTTGATACAGGAAACACAATAATTTATCTTTGTGGAAACGGCGAAATGATTAAAGATGTCCGTGAGCTAATGATTAAACGCGGAATTTCAAAAGAAGATATCCACTTCGAACAGTTTTGGGCTTAGATATGGAATTCTGAAAGTAACGCGATGTGTCCCAGTTTTTTTGTTTTTTCGTAATATTTTTTATCACACGTAACAAAAGTGGCGTGTTCAGATATTGCAAGTGCGTGATATGAGGCATCGTAAAATGAAATTTTTGAGAATTTTTCTGTAATTTTAAAGGCGATTTTTGAAATTTTTAAATTAAGATCAAAATTAGTAAAACTATATGATTTGAAGTGAGAATAAAATGAAGTTGCAGTCATTGAATCAAAGTTTCTTGATAAATAATTATTTAATTCCCAGATATAAAAAATTGGCATCAAGATCTCATATTTACCTGCTCGGAAATCCGACTCAATTAAACGTGCCGCATCTAAGTCATCATCTTCAAGCGCAAACCACTTTATTAGAACCGACAAATCCAAAACAAGTTTATTTCCTTCCATATCTTATGTCTTTATAGATTTTTTTATTATTTGTCTTATGTTTTAATTTTTTTCTCATTTCTTCCATAAATTCTGAGGCTTTTTGCCTGCCAAGTTGTGTTATTTTCTCTTCAATTGCTTTATTTATGAGGTCACTTCTTTCCCCGGCGGGGACAAGTTCGTTTAGATTAGCGATAAGATTAACATCAAGCATAACATTGACTCTGCGGCGTTTTGATAATGTAAGCATAGTGTGTAAGAAGATTACACACTAATCATACATCAGTTTATTGAGTCTATCAAGCTAATTTCTTCAAAATTCTCAGTGCTCTCTCCTGCTCAATAAAAAATGGACTGGTCGCAATCGTAATCAGGGACGCGGTTTTTGCATGTTCTTAAATGAAATGTTTGGCTTTTTCAAAGTTAATATAGTCGAGTTCCGGGGCAAAGAAATCGAGGTCGATGTTAAGAATTTTATTTTTTTCGTCAAAAAACTTTTCGTCGCTCAAAGAAGCTTCACTTGTTACAAATTGAATCTTACCGATGGTGCCAGCTTCGCGCGCCGGTACGATATAGTCGCCCACGTTCAGGACTTCATTGGTGTATTTAAAAGCTTCCCGAAGAGTTTTTCCCTTAAACGATTCGGGCGGAACTCGCATGTCCTTGTGCTGGTCGATGTGAATCAGAGTCGCATTGCGAAGTCCTGATCGATACCAGAAGTAAAAAACATGATTGTGATTGTCAATGAGAACCGCTGGCACTCCGTGCCAGTAAAATTCGAGAAGATTTTTTAAACCAACGCAGGACTTTAAGATGCCTTCGTCAAAGTCTTCAAACACAACATGTTCTCCGATTTCAGCGTCGCCGAGCGTTCCTTTGGTTAATGGAGGAACATATAGAGTCGGTTTATGTCTTTTCTTAAAGGAAAACGCGTTGTTGCCGAAATTGCCGGTTATGAGGAATGGAGTTTTATACATTACTAATTAATGTATTTTCTTTTGAACGTCTTGTCTCGATTTTTTTGATATCTTCTTGAGCATTTAAATGCTCAGGTTTAATTCCACGTTTCAACAAGGCTTGTCGGGTTGCTTTACTATTGTTTATAACCTCTTGTTCCAATTTTGGCTTTCCTGACAAATCTTTGTCCTTGATGTTGTGATCTGTCATTGCCAAAGCGAAATCTTTTGCACGAAGTTCAACATGTGAGTCAAAATCAGCCAAGGCTCGATTATTCGGGATATTACGTCTTTTTTTAAGTGATATGGTATTAATTCCACCGTATAGTGCTTTTATGTGCTTATCTTTGAACACTGCAAATTCTACAGGTAATTTAATACCGCGATTGTAAATCGTTCTCTGAATTTTACTCTCTGTTTCCTTCAGTTTATTTCTCGCTTCCAATCTTTTATCTTCTTTTAATCTTTCCTCATTTAATTCTTGTTTTCTCGTTTGAAATGCGAAATATGTTTGAGCATAGGCTACTTCTGATTTTGCAGAATCACCATTTTGTGCAATTAGATAACATGCATAGCGAGTTAGAAGTAGGTCATCTAGGTTTCTTTGGCTTCCCAAGCCAGTGTTGACCATTTTGCCCGAACGGGCAAAATGGGGGGATACTTCTTGTCCGCTCGCTTGGCAAGATATCATTGCTTTTGAAATCACGGCTTTGAATTTTGCCCAACTTTTATAGCCAAGCACTTCCATAAGTTCCCTAGCCGACCAATATTCCAGATCGTCGACTTTGTGTTTAATTGATTCCAAATGTGATTGCATACGAGTGACGAGCTTATTCATATCTTTGGAGTTAAGAATACATTAAAGACTAGCACAAATAAAATGCAGAAGTCCTGAATTATTCCTGAATTTTTGATCTGAAGTGTCGATAAATAAGCACTACTGTCCCGTTAAGTTTTCATGTTAAAGAAAGGCTGGTTGAAGGGGAGCT
>CAYIRB010000003.1:19191-33417 GCA_964365765.1 uncultured Candidatus Peribacteria bacterium | reverse complement strand
AAAAAATTGATTAATTAGGCCACTTGTTAATCAATTAACACAATTAATCAACCTTTAAAAATGAAAAGGCAAAAAACCGAAACAATATATACATTGTAAATTTCAACTGTAATAATTAAAAACGATGAAAGGATTTCCGAAGGTTGGCATAAAAAATTCGGCGGCGACCACGCGGAAATCGAGGCGATAAAATCCTGCAAGGTTTCATTAGATGGGGCTACGCTTTTTATAACATTGGAACCTTGTTGTCATCACGGCAAAACCCCCCCCTGCACCGACACAATTATAGAATCGGGTATAAAAAAAGTTATTGTTGCGTCCGTCGATCCGTCGGAAAAAGTGGCGGGCAAAGGGATTGAAATTCTAAAACAAGCAGGTATAGAAGTTGAAGTCGGTCTCTTAAAAAATGCCGCAGAAAAATTAAATGAACAGTTCTACACTTTTCATCTCATGAAAAGACCTTTTATCACTTTGAAAGTCGCGATGTCGCTGGATGGTAAGATTTCCAAAACAAGGAAAGAAAGAACATTTTTAACGGGGGAAAAAGCGAAAAAAATGACGGATTCATTGAGACGTGAACACCACGCCGTTCTTATCGGGAGCGGAACGGCGATGACCGATAATCCACGATTGGGACTTTCGAAAATAATCGGACGTGAACCATTAAGAATCATTTTGGGTGAAAAAACGAAACTGCCCAAAACACTGCAAGTATTCAGGGACGGCAATTTTATGATTGCCGACGGGAAAAATCTTAAATCGCTAATCTCAAAATTATACAAATCGGGAATTATTTCAATATTGGTTGAGGGCGGTCACAAAGTTTTCACTTCATTTATGAAAGCGGGACTTTTCGATAGACTTTATATATACATGGCACCCATGATATTAGGTTCGGCAGCCCTGGATTTTGTCGACATGAAAAGCGAAATTTCACTTAAAATTGAATCTGTGGGAAAATTGGGCCCCGACGTAATGATAAGCGCCACAAAAGAATGGACATCACCACCTACATAATATACCTGGTTCGTTGCATATTCCTTCCCAACTCCACCGTCACCATGGAATGGAAAATGTTAAGGCTTCTTAATCGCGACCGTAAACGACTGGGCTTCAAACCCTTATTTATGCAAGACGACTTGAAAAAAGTCGCGCGAAAGCACAGCAAAGACATGGCGAAGAGAGACTACTTCGAGCATGAAAATCTGCTGGGACAAAGCCACGTTGACAGGTATAAAATCGAGAGAATTACGGAAGTGCTTTCGGGAGAAAACCTGGCGAAAATCGGAGGATATCCCTTGCCTGTCCACAGGGCTGAGATCGGTCTGATGAACAGCCCCGGACACCGCGCGAATATATTAAACTCGTCCTATAATTGCGTTGGAATCGGCGTCCATAAATCTGAAAAAAGCGTTTACTACTTCACACAGAATTTCGCTTACAGGCCTCTTATTTTCTTGGGAAAAATTCCCAGAAAAATCTCTCATCGCAAAACCTTCTGTCTTACATTTAAACCCGCTGAAAAGGTGCTAACGGGATTTTACAAAGTGCGGGAAGGCAAATCAGTATTGAAAGAAAAAACATTCAAAGTGTTGGAGGGGAAAAATATTTTAAAAATACCGATCTCGTCGGAAGGCTTGTATTCGATTGATATTTTTACGAATCCAAGCGGTAGCGGCCGATTCATTCTGTCGAACTCGCTTGAACTTCGCGTAGTGACGGGATGGTTTTAAGTACGCGCGCGAATGCGAAATAAACAAGCAATCCGACAATTGACGGGAAAAATAGGGAAATGATTTCCCCAAAGTTAGAGGAATAGCGAAGACTTGCGTAAACGGATACAGCCATCAAACCAGTTGAAAAAAAAATTTTCACTATGGCGCGAAAATCAATAAACATCAGGACGGGAATCTTGAATTTACGAGAAAGCGCAATCGACAGAAGCGCTACATTAACAAAATTACTGAAAATTGCCGATACGGCCAAGGCCCATACGGGCAGATGCAATAATTGAGTCAGAACCAAAGCTGTGACAATATTGACCGTTACGGAAACAAAGGCGCATATAACCGGGGTTTTGGTGTTCTCCAAAGCGTAAAATCCTCTAGCGAACAAGGGCACCAAACTTTGTGGAATCGCCGCCCAAATAAAAATCCCGAGCGTTAATGCGGTAAGCTTCGCGGCGCGTTTAAAAACACAGCCCGCCACCCAAAACAAAGTCGACCAACCCGCTCCGTAATATAAAAATACCCGCCACTGCCGGTAGAACCCAAAACAAAATCAATGATGTGGAACTGCGTATTGTCGCGACAAAGCGAGCCTTGTCTCCCGACTGTTCCGATAAAGAAGAAAAAATTGCAACGGTGAATGAAACTGCGATTACGGCATAGGGCAAGCTCTGCAAATTGATCGAAAAATTATAAATTGAAAGACTGCCCGCAAGCAATAAACTGGCGATTGTCGTGTCCACCAAAATTCCCAGCTGGGCGACGGAAAGACCGAATATTCTCGGCATACATAAGATCAGGAATTTTTTTAATTCGACGCTTTTAATTGAAATTTTGGGAATATAGCTGAAACGAAGTTTGAACAAAAAAGGAATTTGTATAAGGAAATGAAGCGCCGACCCGAACGCAACTCCCCATGCGATCGCGGATAAATCAAAAGTTTTCCCGTAAAAATATGCCGCGAATATTATAGCCGCGTTATAAATTATTGGAGCGAGAGCTATCCCGTAAAACACTTTTTTTGAATTTTGAATGCCCTGCAAAACCGCGCTCAAACCGAGAAAAAGCGGGGAGATAAGCATTATTCTTGTAAGACTGACGGATTCGAAAAGAACTTCTTCGGACAAGCCCGGAGCTATCAGAGGCAACAAAAAGGGTGCGAGAAAATAAAAAACAATAACTGCAATCGTCAAAACAATAAAAATGACATTAAAAATATCACTTCCGAACGCGGATGCCTCATGCTCACTTTTTTTCAATAATCTTGTGTAAATCGGAACAAAAGCGGCGGAAAGACCCCCGAATACCAAAAGGCTGTAGATTAAATCCGGAATTCTGAATGCCAGAAAATAAGCGTCCATTGAGCTTCCGAAGGTCTGAGCAAAAACATGGTCTCTAAGCACACCGAGCAAACGGCTTAACACCGATGAAGCCCCAAGCAAAACGGAGCCGAAGCCCAAAACGGAGATATATTTATTTCGCATCTATTTTTTCAGGTTAAACGCTCTTGAAGTAAAACGCCAAATATGGTATAATTGCAAGAATATTTTATATGGTTCTACAGAAGCTAAACGCAGTACTCAACATCACTTCAACGGAGTGGCCGCGAATAATTGTAGCATGGAGCATAAATTTTCTCCTAAGATTCGGCTTTATATTGGGTTGGACGCTGATAGTGGCGACATTTCTGAACAAGATGGGAATTCAATACCTGCCCATACTATTCCTGGGGAACGCATTATTGGTAATGGGCGGCACCCTTATCTACAGAAACTTCATACATAAAATCAGAAGAGAGGTATTAATCTCCTTCAGTCTTCTCTTGGGAGCCGGCCTTCTCATCGCCTCCTTATTTTTCAGCAGGAACCACGGCTTTACATACCTTTTACTCCTATTGATAACGGAAGGAGTCATTCTCTCCCAAGTATACATATTGGCCTCGCTTTTTTTTGAAGAATTGTTCACCCCACTGGAAAGTCAAAGAACATTCCCGATTATCGAGTCGGCGGAACTCGTCGGAACAATAGCGGGAGGTTTGGTTTTGAGTCTTTTCGCCACCAGTTTGGCCCCCTACAAATTTATCGCGATCTGGGCAACAGCATTAGTCATGATTCTGCCCATTGTGCTGTTCTTCAACAGCAGAACAATGGAAATCCCCAAACTGCAAAGCGAGGAAGATATGTTAAAAGAATTAAAGAGAAAATCATTTTTTGACAGTTTCAAAGAAATTAAAAAAATACCATTCCTCAAAGGTCTGATGTGGGTAGTTTTAATCAACTGGGCGCTAATGAATATTGTCGAATTTCAATATACCAAAGCGATTCAAATGGAGGTTTTAAGAACAAACGATTTGGCGGCCGTCAACCCTGAAGAATCCCTCATGCAAAAGTTGGGTACCTTGCACGTAATATTCAGTTCCGCGGCACTGATGATTCAGTTGATAATGGCAAGCCGCATCCTGAGCGGACTGGGAATTGTATCCAGCATGCTATTGCACCCCATCGTCACGTTCCTGAACGGGCTGGTGATTTCTTTAAGATACGGATTCGTAACAGCATCGATTACCAGAGGTACCTTTGAACTCACAAATTTGATTTTTTCCAACGCCTACAATTCTTCCTATTACGCCATCCCGCACCATATTCGAGATGAAGCGAAAGAACTGATTCAAGGTATCGTAAAACCACTGGGCGCACTGATAGGAACAACATTTATTTTAGTGGCGGCAGAACTGCTTAACAGCGAAATAAGTACATTTGTATTAAATATGCTGCTGATCACACTAAGCATCACGATGGCGGTTTGCATCTCCGATCTTTCAAAAAAATATACCGACATGTCCGAACAAAATCTTGGCCACAAATTGGATATACACACCAGGCTGAACGCTATAGAAATTCTGGCGCAAAACGGGCACGGAAAATTCCCCGCGTCCTTGAAAAAAATTCTTACTCGTAGCGGAGAAGAAACCATTCTCAAAGAAAAAATCTTAATCACAATAGCGAGGAGGCAAGACACAGACAGTTTAAGCACCGTATTGTCGATGTTGAACAACAAGGAAGACTCGATTCGCTCGGCTGCGGTAAAAACAATCATGGATTTCCATACGCTGGAAAAAAGGATATTCGACCAATCACTGACCAGATACTTCACAATTCAACATTTAAAAAAAGCTATTGAAGAGGAAAAGAATCATTTTGTACGCGAACAGCTTGTGAAAGCTTTGTATAACATTACCCCTGACGAACTGACGGAATTCGTGATCAAATCAATTGAAAGCAATTCAGAATTTCAAGCAGAATTTATCAAATTATTGTCACTATTTAAGGATCCGAACCTGATTCCGTATCTTGAACCCTACTTAAAACACAAATCTGCCGGAATAAGAGCGGCATGCATTATAAGTCTTTGGCAATTCAAAAGAATAAGACCCCTTCTCAGTCACGTATTGAACCAACTGCTGAAAAGTAAAAATAAAAACACTATATTGGCGGGGATGGAAGCGGCGGGCTTGATTCGAAATTATAAGGTCAAACATGTACTGACCGACGAGCTTGGTAACCGTGACAGGGAAATCGCGGAGGGGGCGATTCTCGCATTGGCAAGACTTGATGACAAAAAAATCCTCCCGGAAATACTAAAAAGAATTACGGACGAAAACCATAAATGGCATAAAAATAAAAACTACATTTTAGAATCTTTTTCAAAAAAGTATAGTGAAGATATCCGAACGTCCATAAACCTTTTCGTAATTGAAAAAATCAATGTGATTCTATCGCGTCACAGGAACCAAAGTATTGAAGTGATGGAAAAAGAGGTCTTAAAACAACTGCTGAAACTATACAGAGAAATCGATGCTCACCACGAGTCCTACAAAATTGAAAAAATTCTCAAACGATTCTAATTACTGAGGAAACTCGGGAGAATGGCCTGTTCACACAAATTTGGCAGACTTTTGACGAGCGGCAAATCTTTTAAATTATATTTTCCGTAATAAAGTTCTTTCAAGTCTCCCCCATTGCCTACGAAGTTTTGAATTTGCAGATAACCCGAGAAATAAAGTGCGTCCTTGGTAAAAACACCCTCCATAGATGTGTCTTCCAGGCCCCTTTTTACTTTTGCCGCGGTTTTAAAAGCCTTTTCCGGAGGCATGCCCATTTCCATGCAATACATCGCGCATTGAGCAAAACTGTGACTTTTCGCGAACTTTACTATCAAAACCAGTTGTGCCGCTCGATAATTTTTTTGAACATCGTGATTTAGGACACGTTCTTGATTCCAAATCGCCAAACCTTCCTGAGTTTCCAGATAAAACCCAAAACCTCTGTTAAACAAGCCGTATACCTGTTTTTTCCCATTTTCAGCGGTGAGAATATGCGTTTCAATTTCATGAGCGATTATCATTCTCAGCCTGTCCTCCGTAAAGGAAGCATCGGCGGCAACAAAGAGTATCCCACGCTTTCCAGCCGTAGAATCCGCAACCATGCCTTTCTTAAATTCAACCTTCCAATCTTTTAAATGATACGAGTTAAAGACATCTTTAAGTCTCTTCCACACATCATCGGGCGATAGTATTCCCTCGGATTCGGTAAACGCGGCGGGCATTGATCTCAACTTTTCCTTGGCGTGATAAATCAACGATTCATCGGGGAAACCGTACAAGGCTTCGCTCTTTGAGGAAAATTTTTCAGTGCCGATCGACTGCAACAATTCCATTTTTGCGTTTAATTCCCTGATTTTGCCCCTGAACAATTTACCGGCCGGGGAATCATCGCAGCGGCTTTCATCCGTCGTCAATTTTTCTTTCAAATGATAAGAGTCAAAAGTTACTTCGCTGTAAACAAATTGCGGACTGTAATGATGATCGGCTAAAAATTTCTTTTTTTCATCTTCATAATTAATGGGTCGTAAATGAAAAAGGAGTTTTATTTGCCTGTCAACGGAAATAAGGGATTTATCAATTTCAGCATAATTCGAAGTTTTTGTTTTTTGACCGCTTTCAATTTTCGGAAGAACTAAAACGCCGGATTTTCCCCTTGATGGGTCTATCAAAAAACCTTGCAAATCCCTCTTCCCCACGACGACCTCAAAGGCCTTCCCCGAAAGATCCTCAATGTGGGCCACGGTTTGAATTCTTTGGTCGGCCAAAGTAAACTTTATCTTGATGGTATCGGACTTTATCTCATCCTGCGGCACATCACGGATCAGTTCGTCCGCCAAGCCCTTATCAATCAGGGTTTTTTCCAATAGAGGATTGATGGACGCCCAAACAATTCTTTTTCCTTCTTTATGCAAAATCGTAATTTTTTCGCGCCCCCCGATTATTTCTTTCCCGCTGATTTTTTTCACCTCTTTCTCAATCTTATTCCCGAACATATCCTGTGCGATTCTCACACCCTTCTCCGGCGAAGTAACCTTTAAGCCCTTGATACGCTCCAATCTTTTTCCAAGCGGAGATAAATTCGCCAATTGCACCCCCAAACCCGCCCTCGCGTTTATCTCCAGCAAAACCGGGCCCATGTTTCTATCAATGGCAATATCCACGGCCATATAACCCAAATTTGTAGCCATTTGCACTTTAGAAGCTATCAATAATATTTCATCCCAATAAGGAATTTTAAGACCTCGAATCGGCCCGACATCGGGAACCGACGGTATTATTTTATTACCCATTACCACATATGTCGCAGCGCCGTTCGCTATATCTATCCCAACGCCAACGGCGCCAAGATGTAAATTAGCTTTACCGTCCGACCCTTTTGTGGGCAGACGGAGCATAGCCATGACCGGAATCAAGTTATGGACGACGATTCTGATATCAGGTAAACCCTTATAAGCGAATTTGGAAATTCTGTCATCACACACAATCAGCTGTTCAAAAAATGCCGTGTCCGGCTCACCAGCCATACTGTACCTTCCCTCCAGAATATCCCCGATATGCTCATTAACCTCATCTTGAGTCATCAAATTACCGGAGGACTTTTCATAAAGCCCGTTCTTACGACCGATAAAAGGAATAATGCCTTCGCCACCGAAACCCATGTTAGGCTTTAATACGGACGCGGAAGGCAGGGCCGAGAAGTCAAACTTATACAAATCCGCCACACTTCGAATAACCGCATGAAGTTTTGGAACTGGGACGCCTCTGGCGGAAAGAAACTGCTTGGTTTTCAACTTACTGTCCGCCATTCGCACCGCTTTTTTACTGTTGTACGGCCTGATGTACAAAAGGTTTCGAGCGTTAATCCCCAAAATCCCAAAGTCGTTAAAAAAATTCATTCTTCTTCGGCGTGACGAATAATTTCTCGGAACCGCAAATATTCGGAAACCCGCAGGCCCGCCCAGCGGCCCAGAAAAATATTAGCGATGATGAAAAGAAAAATAATTTCAGGATGGCCCAATATGCTCACCTTCAACCACGACCACTCAGCTATAAAATATGCCAATATGGCGACCGAAACCGCCTCGGCGATAATAAACACAGCCGACTTCAAGCCCCTGCCCGTCTGCAACGACACAAATTTTTCAACCAAAGTGCTCATAATAAGCATAGGGAAGACGGCGACGCCGACAATTTGGCTGATATTAAAGTAAGAACCGACGAACAACAGGAATAAAATCGTCAAACTGGCGATCGAAAGCACAATGGCCATTCTGGGAATATAAAGAAGTCTGTAGCGCTTGAGTACGGAACGAGTGAACATTCCAAACATTAGAATCACGAACAAAATCAAAAGACCGAAACGTAAATCCAGCGCGATAAAAGAAAGCGCCAAAATCGAGGGCGTATAAACACCCAATGTTGTCGCGCCGACCACCTGTTTCATAAAAGCCACTACGGTAACAATAACGGGCAGCATTAAGACCAATGAAACAGTATTGCTTGGCACTCCCCTGTGAATAATCGAATTCACAAAGTAGGACATTAAGTTCCAAATTTTAACATTCAATTTATCGTTCACAATTTCAAATTGAATGGCTCGGGAACTTAAAATATTTTCCAAATCCAGAAGAGAATTGGTTTCCAAAAGAACCCAAACCGCCTCCGGCCTTGTCAAAAGAATTTCCACCGGTCGTATGGTTTCAAAAGTACCCTTGGCAATATTTTTCAAACTTCCGAAATTTTGCTCTGAAATAAAAATGATTTTCTTATTTTTAAAAAATGAAAGGTCGGCGAGGCTTTTCTGCATTTGCGACAGAACCGTCAACCCCGAACTGCCCTGCGTCCAAACCGCAATGGTGCCGACCGCCGACAATGCATTAATATTATCCAAAAGTTTCCTTTCCAAACTTTCTTCGGCCAAAAATTCCGAGCTGTCGGTATAGTTATCTATTAAGTTAACAAAAATGCCCTCTTTTTTTGCGGAATCGATGAAACTGGCAATTCTATCGGTTTCGGATTCAACGTCGGTTATCAAAGCAAATGAACTCTTGTATACAAAGATTTCCCTGACCGTGCTGACAGGATCGCCCTTTGAGGGTCTCACCACCAAAGTAACCTCGTAATCGCCAGCATTCGCGTATGAGTGCACAACTTCGGAGCCATGCTGTCTGTTACCGTCACCAAAATACCATTCGTAACTCACATCCCCCACATCTTCCGGAACAAAACTTGAAGAAGCGTCGAAAATAATAGATTTATTAATTTCAACATTGGAATTCGCCTTTATTACAGGCTCAATCAAATTTAGGTCTTCGGCAAAAACTCTGGGGACAAAGAAACTGGCGTAAACCAAAAGGAGGAAAATCTTTTTCATGATGCGCACATAATAGCAAATCCAGGAAATTCCGCATGAAAAATTCTTGACATAATTTTGCAAAAGGGTAATTATGAACCCCTGCCCTAACAAACGGCCATGCCCAGCGAAAAACCCAACATTTTTGAAATTAGGGATACATGTACGGATGAAGCCGATGTTCTGGAAAGCAAAGATTTGCAAAGATTCTTGAACATAAGCCGGTCGCAACTGGGACTGAATCCGGACGACCTGAAAGGAAATCCTGTAAGCTCGCTCGACGCCTTTCTCCTTTTTAGAAAATTCAACGGTATTTTTTCTCAAACTAACGGGAAAGCGATAAACACCGTGGAGACTCTCACAGCCATCCTTATTGATAAAGTTTCCGCCGAAGGCAAGAATATGGAATTCCCGGCCCGCCACCTGGGATTTTTTGAAAGGGCCGCCAGAACATTCATGGCGCGCGGCTTGGTACCCGTAATCATGGAGGTGGGTGGCAATCCCTTCGGCTCACCAATATATCCTTCAGATGAAGGCCATCCCAATCCGATAGGGAAACAAGCAAAAATTAAATTGGTCGCCCTGCCAAATGGAATCAGATACAGCAACATGTCCAAACCGAAAAGCCCGGAAGAAATTTGGGCTGATGGCAAAAAGAACGGACTGGGATTTGAAGCGGCCAAGGAAGGTAGCCACGCCGGTTTTGCGACTCTTACATACAACAGAACGGAAGGTGGACGTCCGGATCCCGCGTCTGAAGATTGGAGTGAGGCGGTCACATTGCCGCGCGGCGCGATAGAATCCGAACTCTTGGAACAAAACAGACAATACGGTTGCGCGTTATTTGAAGGTATAGGAGTCGAATACGGGGATGACGGTGAAATTTGTATTTTCCGACTAGATGAGCATGCAGATAGAATGTCCAAAGGAGGAGAATTTTTTGATATGCCCCCAATTCCAACGGAAATTTATAGAGAGCTGATTGAAGCCAGCGTATTGGCAAACAGCCGGTATATTCCGCCAAAGGGTAAAGGACGCCTGTATGTCAGACCGAATTGGTTTGATAAAGGCCCGAAAATGCACGTCGGCAATTCAAATCTACACGCCCTAACCGTTACGGCGGTCGCAATCGGAAGCGTCGAAAGTTATTTCAAACCGGGCAGAAAAACTCTTTTAATCCCGAGGAACGCCTTCAGAGCAAGCAAAAACGGTATGGGACAAACCAAGGGTGTTGGCAGCTATGCCCCTACCATTCGAATCAACAACCGCGCGAATGAAAAAGAGATGACCGGTGTGCTCTATACTGATGAAGCGCAAAGCAGAATGGAAGAAACCTTGGCCTCCAGTATCATCCGCCTGATCAAAAGAAACGGGAAAATCATACTGCAAACACCAACGCTTGACCACAATACAATTCTGGACAGCGTAACCCGAAAATCGGTCATAAAACTGGCGAGCGAAGAACTGGGCTGGAATGTGGAGGTGACCGATATCACTCCCGAATCATTCATACATTCAAGCGATGAAGTATTGGGTGTTTACGCCGCGGGAACAGCCGCCGGTCTTGCTCCCATTCATGGAGTCAGATTCGGGGATTTCAATTCCAAAGAAGGCGAAATAGAAAATTTGGAAGATGAAATCGCCTTGCTCAACTACGACCAATCCAACCCGATGGGCGCGGAGGGTTCCAAATTGTTAAAACTGCTGTTGGAAGCCAAAAACGGCCGTCTTCAAAAAAGAAAAATGACCGAATTGACAATATTGCGTGCGAAAAAAAACGCCGGAGAAGATATTGACGAAGAACATTTGTCCGAACTGAACACCTTGGTCGCCGAATACGAATCTTGGCTTACCAGATTAAGGGCTTGACAAATACTCGAATACTGTATTATATATGCACAACCTTGATTTAACATATGACATCAATTACATCACGACAGTGGTCGGAAAGAAGTATGCCCTTCCCCGGTCTGGGGCCAAAGTCACAATTGCCGGACATGATTGAGGCTAGAGAAAGGAGACTACATGGAATTCTACCTTCGCAAAGTTCGAAGGAACATTCAGATGAATTTCCCGGAATCCAACCCGACAACCTTCTGGTATCCCGTGAAAGAACGATTATCGGCGAACTGATAAAAGCCTTGATGGAAGGCCATATGACATA
This sequence comes from uncultured Candidatus Peribacteria bacterium, assembly GCA_964365765.1. Classification (GTDB taxonomy): domain Bacteria; phylum Patescibacteriota; class Gracilibacteria; order UBA1369; family 2-02-FULL-48-14; genus CALRGE01. Next base: position 21,790 of record CAYIRB010000003.1, on the reverse strand, counting down.
CCTTCCGCACGATTTAAGGGACTTGGATCAAGCCGGCTCGGAGTTGTAGTACCGCCTCACAACCCTTTACTTACGAGCCTTTTTTTGATATAATGAAAAGATAAATAAAAACAAAAACGTATGGCAAGCTCGATAATTAAATTCCTGCACAAAACTCGATACCTTTGGGTAGCCGCAACTGTTAGCCTTTTACTATCCGCCCCTTTTTCAACTCAAGCGGAGTCCGCAAATAGCATCAACGGAAACTCATACGAGCAAATTCAATTGGAATCCAAAGCTAAACTCGCATTTCCGACAGGCGCAAAAAATCTATCCCGTACAAAAATTATATTTGCGTCTCAGACGTCCGTCACAGCCTTGGTTTTAAGCGGTCTCGGCAACGAAGTGAAAGTGGGTGAAAAACAATCGGTAACCGTAACGGCCGTTGACGGTAGCGGACTTACGGTAAGCGATTACAGCGGAACCCTCCGATTCACTTCGAGTGATTCAAACGCAAGTATGCCGAATGACTATACTTTTGTAGCCGCCGACCAAGGAGAACACGCATTCGACCTCGGATTCAGTTTTGTCACTCCCGGAGAACAAACAATAAGCGCAACTGACATGGATCAGCCAAGTATCACCGGTTCCACGGCGTCCACCATCGTCACAAGCTTTTCCGATCTCGAACAGAACGTAGACTATCAAAGCAACTATGAAAGTGAAGACTTCGAACGCAAAGGTGACTTTACACTGGGAAGTCCCGCATCCGGCTCCTATTCCACGAACTCTATTGAAGTCCAAGGAGACGCTGACTATGGATACACGGCCGTCATATATATAAATGAAGAGGAAGCCGCTCGAACAGAAGTGAGCAAAGACAACGACTTCGCGTATTCTTTGAAAAATTTGAGCGATGGAAGTTACGACCTCTACGTTGACATTGTGGATACGGAATTAAACGAGGAGGGAGAAGAAGAAATCACCGACACAATTGAAAGCTCGGACGTGGAAGCAATCGTGATTGATACTACCCCGCCCGAACTTGCATCCCTGACATTTGATCCCGGAACAACGGTTTCCGGCGGCGACACTTTCACGGTCACGGTATTAACTGAAACAAAACTTGATAGCGCCACATTGGAAATAAACGGAGAACTTTACGAACTGACAGAAACGTCAACAGCGGGAAAATATGAAGGGGAAATCGCTGCGCCCGCAGAAGCCGGGGATTACACGATAAACGTTGTATTGAAAGATTCGCTTGGTAACGAAGCCGATTATAGAGATCAAGAAACCATTACGGTCGATAGCACCGCATCCGCCGCAGACACATCTGTAAGCATTCCATCACCTACCGGTTTAAGCTCCGCATCGGGGCGTGAAGAAGTGACGGTTAGTTGGGAATCTGCCGAAGCGCCTTCTGGAAACAGTATTTCATTCTATAGAGTTTACTACGGGCCATCAAAAGAAGAACTTTTCGCCAGCAGCGACACACTGGACGCTTCAACCACATGGCTGATTACCGGCCTTGGCGGGGGTGAAAAATACTATTTCGCCGTAGCCGCCGTTGACGAAGCGGGAAACGAAGGGGAGCTGAGCGACACGATTGTCGGAACACCTCTCGGAAAAGCCAAATCATCAGAGTTCGTCCCATCGGCACCCGAGCCGGAATTGGCCAAAACGGGATTGCCTGAAAATTCACCGGAAACCGGTCCGGGAACAAACTTGCTTATCGCCTTGAGTCTTATAGGCTCTTTTATCTACATTACCAGCCGCAAATTGGCAAAGCAGGAAACATTCTGATAATATCAGTCCCGATCAGGTTTTGATATTATGAGTTTTCTCGCCCAAACAATTATCTTCCTCGCATACGCGATTAATACCTTGATTTTTATCAGAGTGGTTTTGTCATGGCTCGGCAATAAAGAATCTAATTGGCTCACAAACTTCATATTTGAAGCGACCGAGCCGCTTTTACACCCGATCAGAAAAGCATTGCCGCGCATGGGGATGTTTGATTTCTCACCGTTGATAGCCTTTTTTCTGGTGGACATTATAAAAGAATTGCTTTTACAACTTTTCACATGAAAATCTACGACAGCCTTTCCGGTCGGAAGATCGAATTCAAACCCGGAAAAACAATTAAAATGTACGTATGCGGACCGACGGTATACGACCATGCCCACATGGGCCACGGCCGCAGTGCGGTTGTCTTCGACTTGGTGCGCCGCTACCTTGAATATCTTGGCCACAACGTCGAATTCGTAAGTAACTACACCGACATCGACGACAAAATGATAAACCGCGCGAATGAAGAAGGAATGAGCGTGCCGGAATTGGCCGCGAAAATAATTCCGGAATATGAAAAAGACTACGAAATGCTGGGCATAATGCCGCCAACAAAAAAACCGAGAGCTACCGAGTTCATAAAAGAGATGGTGGATTTAATTAAGCATTTGGAAAACAAAGGTTACGCCTACAAAATCAGCGACGGAATTTACTACGACGTATCAAAATTTCCCGAATACGGTAAACTTTCACACCAAAAATTAAGCGAATTAAACGCCGGCGCCCGCGTTGGTCGGCACGGTGATCTGCCGTGTGGGCACCTTGCGCG
>CAYIRB010000003.1:4526-19181 GCA_964365765.1 uncultured Candidatus Peribacteria bacterium | reverse complement strand
AAACAAGGAAAAGAAAAACTCACAGGACTTTGTACTCTGGAAGTTCAAGAAAGAAGGTGAACCTGCGTGGCCGAGCCCGTGGGGCGAAGGCCGTCCCGGCTGGCATATCGAGTGTAGCGCCATGAGCCAAACCCTCCTCGGCGAAACATTCGACATCCACGGCGGCGGACTCGACTTGAAATTTCCCCACCACGAATGTGAAATCGCCCAAAGCGAAGCCGTTAGCGGCAAATCGCTCGCGAAAATATGGATGCACAACGGTTTCATTACGGTGAATGAAGAAAAAATGAGCAAATCACTCGGTAATTTCTTCCTTCTGAAAAATATTTTTAACACAAGTGGAGGTAACTATGATCCATTGGTTGTCAGGCTATTCATTCTCAGTACACATTACAGATCTCCCATTGAGTTCAAATTCGATTTATTGGATCAAGCGGAAAGAAACAGAGACACATTAAGAAATTTCTTATTTCTAAATAAAAATGAACCGGAAGGAGAAGTTGATAAAATTATGATTGATAAAATCAAATTAAAATTATCCGATGATTTTGACACCCCGGGAGCGATTACTGAAATATTTGAATGGATGAAGAGTAAACCTTCTCATCCTAAAAAAACATTAATGGAGCTAAATAAGATATTTAATATATTCAATGAGATTGATTGGGATATTTATAACTACCCAAGTAACGTAATCGACTTAAAACTAAATGCAGAAGAGGCAAAAAAAAGAAAAGATTATAAAACTGTAGATGGAATAAAAACACAACTGGGAGTAATTGGTTATGAATCACGAGATTCAAAAGATGGTACTATACAGCTATTTCCGACAAGTAAAGTAATACTGAAGTTTGGCAAACTATAGAAAGTGTTCCCGGGAACATATTAGGAAATAAAACTCAAGTACATCAAACCACAATGGCCGGTCTAAACTCCCCCGACCCCGCCCTCGTCCAGTATCATGGGGACCAGGTTTGTGATATTTCCGGCACCCATCACCAAAACCATGTCACCTTCATTCAGAGTATCCAGTAAATAGTGAGCTATTTTATCAATTCCGCTAATATGCTGAACTTCGTCGCGTGGAATCGCTTCAACCAACTTACCTGCTGAAACAGCGGCCTTATCCACATCTGTATCACGAGCTTCGTAAATATCGGCGATTATAACTTCATCGGCATCATCAAACGATTCCGCAAATTCATACAACAGCCCGGCTGTTCGACTGTACTGGTGCGGCTGGAAAACCGCCACAATTCGAGCATCGGGGTGCTTTTCACGGGCGGCCTGAAGCGTCGCCATAATTTCAGTCGGGTGATGCGCGTAATCGTCATAAACCAAAGCGCCGCAACATGTTCCGCAATACTCAAAACGACGCCAAATACCATCAAAGTCTTTAAGTGCCTGCGCGATTGAATTGTCATCAACACCCAATTTGCGGGCCATCATTGCAGCCATCGCGGCGTTCAAAAGATTATGCTCGCCGGGAACGGTTAATTCACCTTCATATTCACTCACATCGTCGGGCCAAATCACGTCTCCGCTTTGAGCGGCAAACTCATCGAATGCCTTTTGATAATCTTCAAAACTCTTGTAGTAATCCAAATGATCCATTTCAATATTCAAAATCCCAAGCAGTTCCGGCTTTAAATGAAGAAAATTTCTCCTGTATTCGCAGGCCTCGACAACCATCAAATCGCCGCCGCCGATTCTGATATTTTTATTGCCGAATTCCTTAACTTTCGTGCCAACAATCACGGTCGGGTCCAAGCCGGCACGAGTGAGAATCAATCCCAACATTGAAGTCGTGGTACTTTTTCCGTGAGTACCTGCCACAGCAAGCAATCTGAAAGACTCCGTCACTTTTCCGAGCGCCTCAAAATAAGTCATCACAGGAATATTCAAATCATGCGCCTTTTCCAACTCGATGTTGTCGAGCGGAACTGCCTCGCTGTATATCACCAAATCGCTGTCTTTGGGTAAATCACCGTGCCCGATTATCACGGTAATTCCCTCTGTAACAAGTTCTCCGGTAATGGAATTTTCGGATAAATCGCTTCCGCTAACCTGCAAGCCCTTACTGATAAAAAACCTGGCCAATGCGCTTACTCCGATTCCGCCTATTCCAACAAAGAAAATATTTTTTACTCCTTCAAAAAATTTCATATATAAGATAGAATTGCCACGCCATTCTAGCAAATATGGAAAAGCTAAGCCACAACAATCAATTCGGTGTCACAAGACTCGTATTAATTGTCGGTTTTTTTGTACTGGCGTACATGTTATATAACCTCACCGTTTCAATTTACTCCAATTATCAAATCGAAAAACACATTGCCGAATTTCAAAACAGAAACATGGAGCTTGCGGACGAAAATAAAAAAAAACTCGAGGACTTTCAATACTACACCTCAAAAGAATACATGGAGAAAATCGCAAAACAAAATCTCGGCCTTATAAACCCCGGCGAAAAGGTGATTATAATTCCGGATAAGGATCTTGTTATTGTTTCGGAACAGGAAGACAGGACTGCCATAGCCGAACAAATGAGAGCGTCGTGGTCAAACCCAAAAAAATGGTGGAAATTCTTTTTCAGCTCTAACCCGTACAAGGTTTAATACTTGCTTTCAAGATAATTATTACCTACTATTCCAATCGCGTGGCTGGGTAGCTCAGTTGGTTAGAGCACAGGACTCATAAGCCTGGGGTCGGCGGTTCAAATCCGCCCCCAGCTACCATTAACGACGAAGTCGAGCTTGTTTGCTTGCACCCAAAAACCCCAAGCTTTCACCCGGGGTCTTTTTGAATTTAAAACAATTAAGCAGCTTTTTTCAGTTCAAAGTTCTTATTGTTGTTTGCCACAACTCCTTTTGCCTTTCCCAGAATGCAGTACATTCCGCAACCGCAACTGGAACATTTGCCTTTCATTGCGGAACGCCCGTTCTTCATTTTAACTTCCTGGGCACCGGCCATGTCTTTCTTTGCCTTACATTTTACGCAGTATCCTTGTTGCATATATATAGAGATAAGTAATAAACGCATAGGGATAATACACCATTCTAAAAAAAATTCAAACTTGCCTAACTGACACTATTCTCGTACAATCCCTGCGCGGGGTAGAGCAGTGGCAGCTCGTCGGGCTCATAACCCGGAGGTCGTTGGTTCGAATCCAACCCCCGCAACCAATTTTATTCACAATTCAAATGGCTCAACGAACACAAGAGTTAAAACCCACATTGGATGATTTCTTTGCCAAGAGGCTTCCACAATTAATAGATCCGCAGAATCCCAAGGACCCACAGTTAGTGGAAGCTATATCAACTATGAGAAAAACAATTTACGGCTTATTGGGTGATGATGTTCTGAGAGATATGTACATAGACCTGGGCAGATATCAGCAGGTAAAAAAAATGCTACAGGCATCACTAACGAAATCAGACCATGGAACATATGATCTTGCTTACTTCAGACTGGTTACAACCGCCTCGTATCTTAATAGTCTTGAGGCCTTGAATCAAGCAACAAGAAATACATACTACCCCCAAGGCTCGGGACGTCTTGGATAATATGCCAATCCACGAAATTACAGCATCGGAAGCGCAAAATTTCATCAGGGAGAACCGGAACGATGTTTTTCTTTTGGATGTGAGGACTCCGATGGAATACGCCCGAGGGCACCTTACCGACGCCATAAATATTCATGTTCAATCACTCCCCTCTTCACTTGAAAAAATTCCGCGCGACAAGAAAATTGTTTGTTACTGCTTGCATGGGATTCGGAGCAGGGACGCGGCGGAGTATTTGACCAGCGCCGGCTACGAAAAAGTCTACCACATTCGAGGCGGCATGAAGGCCATGGGAATGACTTAAAAAAGAGATATCTGATTCTCTCGCATCTCCGGGATTTTCGGCAAATTGACGATGACCGGAATATCTTTCAAATGCTTCGCTCCACCGTCTTGAACGGATTTTAAAAATTTAATGAGCAAGTGAGCCGTCGCGCGGGCGTCATGAATCGCGCGGTGGGCTTGCGGCAAGTCGATGCCGAACACTTCCGCCAAAACACCAAGGCTGTATCTTGACAGATTGGGATGGAGGTATTTCGCGAATTCTATTGTACAAATGTAAGGGCTTTTTATCCGTTCGCAACCCACATTTGAAAGCGCGAAATTCAAAAAATCCCGATCAAAGGCCACATTATGCGCCACAAAGACGGAATTGTCGCCCAAAAAGTCCAGAAATTTCCTAGCCACGGGAGTAAAATCGGGCGCGCCGTTTAACATATCGCTGGTGATTCCAGTAATATTTGTGGTTTCCGACGGGACAAAAATACCGGGATTGACCAGAGTGAAAAACTCGTCGCGTATTTTCCCATCGACCACTTTGACGGCCGCAACTTCGATTATTTTATCCAGCGTTGGCACAAGACCGGTCGTTTCCGTATCAACGACTACAAAAGAGGTTTGGGAAATCATGAATGCATATTAGCAATCCGATTAATGGGTGACAAGGCTAGAAAGTGCTTTTTTAATTTCTTCGAAATCCCCGGATTTGGGAAGCAAAATATACGCCCCGCTTTCGTTGATAATCGAGTATAAATAATTCTGCGTGGAAAGGACGAAGCCGGTGCTCAATTCATAATCTTTGTAGTCGTAATAGTGGGAAATCGCGTCCAAAATGCTGATGTCCGTATCGGTATTGGAGATCACGGACTGAATCATTTGCGCCATATTCTTTATGTCGGTAACGCCATACAATTGCAGAAGTTTGGTCCTTACACCCTGTATGATTTTTTGCTGCCGTTCGGCTCTGTCAAAGTCGGAAGTGGATTTCCTGCTTCTCGCGAATTTCAAAGCATCATCACCGCTCATATGATATGTCCCGACTTTAATGGAGTAGGGCGTGTAGCCGCCTTTTGAGTTTGGATAGTAGGAATCGTAAATCGCCTCATCAACGTAGATATCCAAACCGCCCAAAATATCTATCGCGTTCACGAATCCCTCCAAATCGATTTTCACATACTTATCTATTGTGAGTCCGGTAATGGAAGCGATCATTCTCTCCAGTTGTTCGGCGCCGTAATAGTAAAGGTATTCATTTATGCGCCTTCCGTTCGCGTAAAGATCGCGCGGAATGGAAAAGAGAGTGACTTTCTTAAGTGCGTCATTAACGCTCGCAATCATTATCGTATCGGTCAAATTACCGTTCGTGCCCAAAATCAAAACATCAAAAGTTTCCTCTCCCGAAGCCAAAACCACGGCCTTGTCTAAAGCGATCTCGGGCTTTTTAACTAAGGCTTTTTTTTCGCTTAAGTAGAATCTGTCTTGTTTAAGTTTCCCCACTTCATCGATTAAGGAAGTTATATAACCGTCACGTTCCGCGAGTTTACTGTTCGTGCTGACAAAAATATAAATCAATGAGACGAATACAAAAGCAAGACTGACAAATACCACAGTGGAAAAAGCTTTGAGATGCTTTGTTTCGGTAAAAACTATTTTTGAATGGCCCTCCTGTTCGGGGCCAATGTCCAAATTATAGTTATCACGGTTTTGCATCATTGTTTTGAATTGGCGGAGGAGTCAAAGGTGTATGATCGTCCTTTGCCGACGCGGTGTTTTCTACCGTGTAACTCGGATCGGTGTCCTTTGAGAGAGTCTCCATGTCTATACCGATTCTAGCTGAAATTTCCTGATCCACAAATAGCCTTTTTCTTCCGTACTTCATTCTCGAATACTGTTTAATGATATCGCGCACCTTGGGGTTTTTGCCGGTTTCATCCCAAATTGTTTCTATGGAAAAAGGTCGGGAAGTGGATTGATGCACATTCAATTTCAAATAAGCCTTGTAATTCGCGATACCGATGACATCCTGTTCCGTAAGCACCGGACTGTATTCCTTGGCCAAATATTCGGCATCCTCCGCGCCGACCTTGAATGACTGTAAGGTGCCGACGTTACCGAAAATCGCGTCGCGTATTTGCGTGCTGGTTTGCCCGAATTTTGAAACAACAAGCTGATTGATGTACTGATGCGCGACTATCAAATTCAATCTGTACTTTCGCGCTTCCGACAAAATCGAACAGAAAGTATCGGTCGCGAAATTCTGGAACTCATCCACATACAGAAAAAAGTCGCGGCGTTTTTCCTCCGGAATATCCACACGGCTCATGGCGGCCATTTGCATCAAGGAAATTGTGACCAAGCCTAAGAGCTGGGTGTTAAGCGTTCCCAATTTACCTTTTGAAAGATTGATAAGCAGAATTTTCCCATCATCCATAACCTCCCTGAAGTTGAAGGCCGATTTTGTCTGGCCGATGGTGTTTCTCATAATCGAATTCGTAATGAAAGGCCCGAATTTAGCTGAGAAATACGGGATCATTTCTTGTCTCTCTCTCTCGCCGGTTTGCGCGTATTCATGCTCCCAGAACGATCTCACCACCGGATTCGTCACTTTCGCTACTTTATATTTCATAAATTCCTCGTCCACGAAAATACGCGGCACGTCAATCAAAGTGGCGCCCTCGTCTTTATCCGACATAAGAGTCAAACAAGCGTTTCTGAAATAATGCTGAATACGGGGGCCGAATATTTCATCGCCGAATATTTTAATGAAAATTTCGGTTGCCTGGCTGGAGACCATGTCTTGCTGCTCCTGCGATCCCGCCTCAAGCAGATTCAGACCCATAGGCCTTTCCGAATCCGACGGATCGAATATAATCACGTCCTTCGCCCTTTCTTTCGGAATATATTGCAAAATGTCCTCAATCAAGTCGCCGTGCGGATCAACGACGCAAACACCCTCGCCGTTGGCGATATCCTGCCGCGCCATATAACTTAAAAACGCGGATTTCCCGGTACCCGTTTGCCCGATTATGTAATGATGCCGACTTCTGTCGCGCCTTTCGAAACGCACTTCTTTCTTTTGCCCACGATACATGTTGTAACCCAATACGATACCCGTCGGAGACATATCGATGGGCGGCGGCAATACTTTGTACTGCAGCCACTTGATAACCGGAGTGTAATTGTATCGAGTCGTCGGCAAATGAAAAAGCGAGGCCAACTCCTCCGGTACCAAAATCGACTTTTTCTCACCGAAATTGAACAATCTTTGCTCGTAACTGAAGCTCATTATCGGGGAATTGATAGAGTCGATAATCAGTAAACGCCTTGATTGAAACCAGTTCGAATCGGCCGCTTTTGTGGAATTGAAAGCCACGAATATACCGCTCAAAATGGTATCGCACCTATCCTCACCTTTGTCCGAAGATGCCATGACTCTTATTACAGTCTCAAAACCCACGTCCTCAGCCTTTTCACCGATTCGCTTCGCCAAATCTTCGTCCGCCTGAAGCATACGCACGTAAGAGTCGCCGTGTTGGGCTCCCGGCGCGTAATTCTTGTTAGCTTCATCCGCCCCGTGAACTATGGCGGAGAAAAACCAGCCCAATATACCCATGCCGGGAATATTCCAAAATTTATGGGGTTTTTTACCTTTAAACAAGGCGGTGCCCACATCCCTCGCGTGCTTTCGCCATTTATCATTGACCGGTCTCAACATAATCTGAATCGCCACTTTCTCATTTTCTTCCAGTTTCGACAACACGTTCGTAAAATCGTTCAAGGGATCATTTTCAATTATTTTGAATGTTTTAATCGGATACGCGCTCTCCTTTTTCAGATACAAGTAATACGACTTCAAAAAAGTTTTGATTTTGGCATCCTGAATTTTCGGTGGCGCCAGATACTCGATGGAAGCGTTTGTATAAAATGAAGTAACCTGTTTCTCCAAAAGCTCTGCGTAATAGGGATCGATTGAACAGAAAAAAGTTATTTCTTTGTATTTCGCATGAATTTCAAAGGAAATGACGTCTTTTTGGAATATCCACACCATAATCAAATTCCAAAGATTAAGTTCCATAATCTCATGCAGACCTCTGTACAGCTGGGCCATAATTGCGATTTTTTCCCTAAAATCCTTTTCCGTAGCCTGTTCTTTGTCTTTTTGCGACTCCTCCCTAGGCATGGTTATTTGCATGTACACCCTTTTTTTCGCGGAATTAATCTCATAGAAAAATCTGAGAATCCAAAACAAAAGTTTAATCCCGATATATAAGCCCAACAACAGCACCGGAATCCATTTCCAATGAGCGATAATATAAGAAAACATCTGTCCGTTTAGAAGGTTCAGAAACCAATCTTTTGCCGCAAACAAGTAATTTAATGCCTTAGCCATACGTAACAGATTTGAATTATCTGTTAATTATAGCAAAAAACAGGGAAATTATCAAGCCTCCAAAGCCCTAGAGAGCCATGGCACCAAGTCTTTAATTTTTACTCTTTCCTGCTTCATCGAATCTCGATTTCTGACCGTTACGGACTTATCCTCGCGCGACTCAAAATCAAAGGTGACGCAAAAAGGGGTTCCAATCTCATCTTGGCGCCTGTAACGCTTACCTATAGCGCCGCTTTCGTCAAATTCCGCCCTGAAGTTCTTTTTTAAAGACAAATAGAGCTTCTCAGCTTCACTGTTTAAATCTTTCTGCAGAGGAAAAACCGCCACCTGGACCGGAGCTATCTTGGAATCGAAATGCATGACCGTTCGATCTTCGCCGTTTTCCATTTTTTCTACCTCAAACGCATCCAGCATTACGGTCATAAGCGTTCTGGTTAAACCCCATGCCGGCTCAATTACATGTGGCACATACACTTCGTTACTTATCGGATCTCTGTATTGCAATTTTTGGCCAGACAACTTGATGTGTTGATCCAAATCGTAAGAACCCCTGTGAGAAATGCCTTGCAGTTCCCCCCAACCGAAAGGAAATTCGTACTCTATATCGGCCGTCATAGTGGAATAATGAGCAAGCTCCGCCTGTTCATGCATTCTGACCCGCAATTTCTTCTTATTTATACCCAAGGACAAGTACCACCCCATTGAATGTTCAAGCCAATAATCGAACCATTTTTTCTCCTCGCCGGGTTTGATGAAAAACTCCAATTCCATTTGCTCGAATTCGCGGGTTCTGAAAATAAAATTGCCAGGAGTAATTTCATTTCTGAAAGACTTGCCGTACTGGGCGATTCCAAAAGGAACTCGGACCCTGCTGGAATCCAGCACGTTTTTAAAATTAACAAACATTCCCTGCGCCGTCTCGGGTCTCAAATAAATTTGCGTCGCTTTATCTTCAATCACTCCCTGATAGGTTTTGAACATCAAATTAAACGCACGCGGCTCCGTCCACGATATGTTACCGCATTTCGGACAAGCAATTTTATTATCGAGAATGATATTCAATATCTCATCATTGGATTTACCGATTACATTTTCCCCTGTTTTTTCTTCAATCAGCTTATCGGCGCGAATTCTTTCATTGCAATTTTTACAATCCATCAATGGGTCGCTGAAATTGGAAATATGTCCCGACGCTTCCCATACTTTCGGATTCATTAAAATAGCCGAGTCCAGACCTACAACATCATCCCTGTCATTCACAAAAGTTTTCCACCAGTAATCGACTATGTTTTTCTTGAGCTGGACTCCATATGGCCCGTAGTCCCATGTATTCGCCAAACCGCCGTAAATTTCACTTCCGGGAAAAATAAAACCCCTGCGCTTGCAAAGTGAGACCACGTCTTCAATTAATGTCATATCCGTATGTTAGCTAGTAAAATTTAGCCGACTTTCACTTTTGAATCAAGAATTATCGTAACAGGACCGTCATTGACGGAAGAAACCGACATATGAGCCGCGAAGACTCCCGTCTGCACATTGACACCCTTACTTTGTAAGTACTCAACAAAAGAATTATACATATCTTCGGCGACCGATGAATCGGCGGCCGCTGAAAATCCGGGCCGATTCCCTTGCGACATATCCGCACAAAGCGTGAACTGGGAAACCACCAAGACCGAGCCCGCCACATCAGTTATGGGAAACTGCATTTTTTCCAGCTGATCCGGAAAAATTCTCATCTTTATTATTTTTTCCGCCACCCAAATCATGTCATCGTTGCTGTCGCCTTTCGCTACTCCCAAATACAGCAAAATCCCCGGCCCGATATGTCCGACCGAATCATCCTTTACGCATACAGCGGCTTCCAAGACTCTTTGAACTACTGCCCGCATTATGCGTTCTCGGGTAAATTAATACCGTCTTTAGCTTGAGCCGACGCTTTTTTCTTGTAATCTTCAAGAGCGCCGCCCAAAACCTTCAAGAAGGATTCGGCAGTCCTTTGATTCATGTTTACTCGACTGACAACCTCTATGAGAGGAGAAGGCCTGTTCGGCACCAAATATCCGAAGTCAACAACGACCTCGTTGGAATTAACATTTACTGAAACCGCGTTGGAATAAACTCCGGCTTGCAAGTCATCCGGCACTTTTACTTGCAACTGCTGTTGAGCCGCATTTTGCTTTGCGTCCGCCATAAAGGATAGAATTAAAAAGTAATCGAATTCGAGTATATCACAATTCCCTGACAAGGCTATATGTTTGCGAAAACTTTAAATGATAGAATAATGAGAAAGTAATTAACCCAAAAAATATGATGTCATGTTGTTCAACGCATTCAAAAGACCACTGCATGTGGACAGGCTTGGTCGCCTTCATTTTGGGCGCGGTCGTTCTGCTACAAAAATTTGATGTCATTCCCGACAGCACATGGAGCTATTTATGGCCGAGCATATTGGTGGTCGCCGGTTTAAAGCTTATGATAGGCTCTTGCGAGAACTGCAACAAAGACGCGTGTTGCGACTCGGGCGGTGCATGTGAAATGCCAAAAAAAGCTTCCAAGAAAAAGAAATAAATCAATTAAAGTATCTGTCTAAAAAAACCCTCTTTACGAATGTTGTGTAGAAAGGGTCTTCAATGCACATAAGTTCAACCTCATGTTGATGGCAAAAAATATAAATAATCTTGTCTTTATAAATCATTAATTCGCCTTCGGCGAAAATATTTTCGTCGCGCGCGCCGCATACCTTAAAAGAAGCATAAAGTTGTCGCGCGCTTTTTAATTTATGCGCCGGCACGCATAATGAAACTTCGTCGGTGAATCCGCAGCGTCTTTGCAAATATGAATTAAGCAGTTTGGAAGATTCCGACTCGGTGCCGTAGTCCAAAAACAGGATATGCAAAGGCGATGTGCCCTCAAATTTTTCACTTAGAAATTTTAATATCGAGGCGCCGCCTTTATGATAAATGACTTTTTGTCTCACCACACTGCGGAGCAAACCCACTTCCTGTAATTTTTCAACGCAAGTTTTAGCAACTTGCATTCTGAATCTGACTTCCGACTCTTGTTTTTCCAAATTATAAAGAATGGATTCGGGATCGTGTGGAATAAATCTTCTTCCTTGTTTCATTTCCTCAAAACTTACGACTCCCCTCTCGCACAATGAATTCAAAACCGAATAGGCCGTAACTCTTTTAATATCCAAACGTTTTGCGATTGTACTCGCGGGCAATGGCCCCATTCTGAGCAACATGACGTAAACCATTGCTTCTTTTTCGGTGAACCCCAATTGCATCAAACTTTCGATTTGCATTCTAACTGTTAAAGGAAGAAAGCGTACAAAGACTTTAAGCCTGTGTAAAGACCTGACGCGAAAAATCTGTTGTCAATTTCTGGCAACAGCAAGCCAATAAATGACTGTTGATGCCACTCCGACAACAGCTTTTTAATCTGAAATTATTAAAAACCGTTCTTTAGATTATTGTTATTAAAATATGATATTTTTGTCTAACCCCGCATTATGCATTCAACCATCATCAGCCCTTACCCCGCCCAATCGACAATGCTCTCAAGTGCGTTAAAACGGAACAATATTCAATGCTTGATACTAAGTCCCGAAAACTTGTACGGCGCATGGGCACCGCACACGGACATTTTGATTTTTTATCACCCGCTCCCGTTCAACACATGGAAAAGACTCCACGGGTTCCTGAAAAACATGAATAAGAAAATTCCGATAATAGTCGTAGGAAAAATCCATTTGACGGTTTTTAACGAACAAGAGTTTAAAGAATTTTTGCCGAGAACCGTGTTGATCGAAGACAATATCTTGTTGGAAGAAATTCCGTCGATCATACATGAATGCGGAGGTCAAAGATTGACAGAGAGCAAAGTCAGATATTTGCAAATCAACGCCATGATCCTGGACAGAAAAAACAGGAAAATAGTGCTTGGGAGCTATTCTGAAAATCTGACAAAAAAAGAATACTTTTTGCTGGAACTCTTGATGATTAACGCGGGAGAAGTAACCAGCAGAGACTCGATCATAGACTACGTATGGGACAGAAGAAATTATATTTCTCAAAATACGATTGACGTATACATAAGCAAACTAAGAAAGAAAATTGATGATAAGTCAAAAAAATCGCTTATATCCACCTTTCCTTGCTTAGGATACCAATTTAATAAAATGTGAACTTTACAAAAATATTACATGTGATAGTGTGTTAGCGAATGGTGTGAAATTTTGGCTCCTTCCATAACAAAACGTGAAATATGGTCACTACTAACTTCACCGTTGACAATAAAATGTCACCCCAAGAGTTAAAACTCCACGCCCTGATCACTCACTTGCTGATCGTTCTATCGGACAAGGAAAAATTTATCAATGAGAATCGCTTCGCGCTTGAAAAAGGCAAGAAAATGACTCTCGAAGAAATCGGCTCGCATTTCGGCGTAACGCGGGAACGCATTCGACAAATAGAAAAAAGCGCTCTGAGAAAACTTGAAAGGAACGCGCAGAACACGAACGTAAGAATCCTTACGGAGTTCGCGAAAGCGCTCTTGGAAAAGCAAGGCGGCGTGGTTCAAGACCAGCATTTCAAGAACTTACTCCTCAATATTCTTCCGAACATAACCGAGCAGGAAATTCAAGACTTGCACTTGGCCCTCATATTGGATCAAGGCATTCAGCACGAGTCAAACACGCTTAAATATCACCCATATTATAAACTTTCATCTTTTAATACGGATCTGATTCATTCGGTTGCCGGAACGGGACTTAAAGTTCTACTGGGCTCCAAGCACGTAATCGCCTCTGAGAAACTCGGCGCAAAAATCAATGAAACGCTGAATACAAAGCTGGACACACGCACAATTGAAAATATTTTAAGAATTATTAAAGAATGCAAGTTCACGGAAAACGGAGTCGGTCTGTATTCATGGAGACACATACATCCACGAACCTTAAAAGATAAAATCAATTTTATTTTCAACAAAGAGAAAAAACCTCTGCATTTTCAAAAAATAGCTGCATTCATAACCGATGCGAAGTTCGACAATAAACGGGTAAATATTCAAGCCGTACACAATGAACTTATCAGAAACGAGCAATTCATTTTAATAGGCAGGGGAATTTACGCCCACAGCGATTGGGGTTATAAAACGGGCACGGTTGCCGACGTGATTGAAGAAATACTTTCTGACGGCACTGACCGCACTCGTGAAGAAATCACAAAAGCCGTTCTGGAAAGAAGGCACGTCAAAACGATAACGATTTATTTGAACCTGAAAAACAAAGCGCAATTTGTACACGTCGGCCGCGATAAATACACGCTAGCGAATAAAGCCTAAACAAGTACTTTGCTTGTAAATCGTTAAATTGCTAAAACGACTGCGCCTGCAATAATCACCGATAAAAGCGACAGCATTGTTTTGATTCCGACTCTCCTGGACGCAACAAAAATCACGATAAGCGCTTTGGAAAAAGTATTGGTCATAGCGGCAAGAGTGATCGCCGTAACGGCGGTATTTTTATCAACAGCACCGCTCAAACTCAAATTCGCCATCGAAACGGTGATGGCGTCCGCGTCGACCAAACCGGTAAGGAATGACGTCAAATATATGCCGCCGCTACCGTAGTATTTACTGACGTAAGTGGTAATAAAAAGCAATGCCGTAAGAAGCAAAGCAAATTGAATCGCCGATCCCAGTTGGAGCGGACTTTTCACGTTCAAATCTTTATCCGTGTAACTTTCCTCAGTCGACTGCTTACCGGAAAACCAAAAATACCCGGCAAGTAAAAATCCAAAGGAACCCATTGCCAAAAAGGGTGGCAACAAATCCGGCAATATGGCTCTATTCACAAAAGCAACTTCAACCAAAACCCTAAAAAACATAGCCGCGCAGGCAATTAAAATTCCGGCTACAAAGGGGTTTACGATTTTTTTACTCTTATGACTCAGCTCCGAAAAACTCACTGACACGGCGGTCGAGGAAATAAGCCCCCCAAAAAAACCGCTTAACCCTATGCCACTCTTTGCTCCAACCATTTTTATCGCAATGTAACTCAAAAAGGAAATGCCGGAAATCAAGACCACTATGAGCCAAATCATATACGGATTGATGGATTGCAATGGACCGAAATTCCTATTCGGCAACAATGGCAAGATTACAAACACGACCGCTATGAACTTTATGGCGTCATACAGCTCAATCTTTGCGATTTTATTGGCAAACCCATGAAGTTTTTCTTTAAAATACAGAAGTAAGACAACCACTAAAGTTACCGAGGCCGCAAAAAGTAATTGCTCTCTCGCCACCAAAAGACCGGTTAAATAAACAAAAATCGCGGCGATTTCCGTGGTGGCTCCGCTGTTTTTATTCAACAGAGAAGATACTACGTAGGATGCCGTTAACAGTATC
>CAYIRB010000003.1:0-4516 GCA_964365765.1 uncultured Candidatus Peribacteria bacterium | reverse complement strand
TTATCGCCGAACAGTTCATAAACCAAAAAACCCAACATGCCCACCAAAGACATGGTTCTTATACCACCGAATTCATGATTACCATGCCGATTGTCATGATGATCTTTTTCACGCTCGACTCCAATCAAACTACCCAATAAAAGGGCGATGACAAGATTTTGCAGAAACTGTAGATTGGCGTCCATGCCACGATTGTACATTTTCCTTGTGATTTAGAAAAGATGAGTTAATATCCTTCTTGCTATGGGCAAATGGCGAAATTGGTAGACGCGCCAGCTTGAGGGGCTGGTCCTGAATTTATCGGGGTGGAGGTTCAAGTCCTCTTTTGCCCACCACAGCGGATAGGAAGCGAAGCGCTCCATCCGCCTATTCGGTTTTCCACTTGAGTTCCTCATAACTTTTGGTATATTTCACAGGCGCATGCGCGCTTAGCTCAGTTGGTTAGAGCGACTGGTTTACACCCAGTAGGTCGTAGGTTCGACTCCTACAGCGCGCACCAAAACAAAACTCTGAAAATTGATTATACTCACTGCTTTGCACTCTTTCATTCTTCTTCTTCAAAGAAAAATTTCTCCCCTTCCATGGGTTTCAGTTCATTAAGCCATGTGGCAGATGGATTATATTGTGCAAGAAATGGTCTTTGAACCCATTCGGGATTTCTTGCCTGTATAAATCTTAGAGCTATTGCCTTTTGGTCTTCCGGTAGATCTACTACACCCAGAACTTGAATTTTTCCGGGTTTTGCAGACATACTTGGTCCTCTTACTGTTCTTGCAAGTCCCGACACACTTTTATATGCGTCCCTAAATATTGCCTGGGCTTCTATCAATGGCAGGCCGAAATAATGCTGTGCCCCCGTGTCCCTTACGACAAACATATAGTATGGTATGCATCCCAGTTTAACCTCTTTGTCCCACATTTCTGCCCATGTTTCCGGAGCATCGTTTATATGACGAAGTATTGGCGATTGTGTTCTAATCTGAGCCCCCGTTTGTAGTATTCTTTTTATTGCTTCTTGAACCATGTCCGTCTTTAATTCCGTCGGGTGGTTTATGTGTGCCATCACAGATACATTTTTCCCTCTATCAATAATTTTCCTAAAGAGATCCAGCATTTCATCCGAATCTTTGTCCAGAAATTTATATGGCCAATAAGATAGAGATTTGGTACCTATTCGTATCGTGCTTAAATTCGGAAGTTCAGCTTCAAGTAGAGGGTCTATATATTTTGAAAATACTTTTGCATTCATTATCATTGGATCTCCTCCGGTAAAGAGGATGTCTGAGATTTCCGGATGTTCTCGCAGGTATTGCACCAATTGTCCCCCCTCCCTCATTGCAAATTTGAGCTCATCGATTCCCACAAATTGTGGCCATCGAAAGCAAAAGCTACAATATGCGTGACAAGTTTGCCCGTGACTTGGAAAGAAAAGGCATGTTTCTGCGTATTTGTGCTGCATTCCCGGAAGTCTTGTTCCGTCTGCCAATGTAGGTACGTTTAGCTCCATTTGTCCGGCCGGGTGCGGATTTAGCTGTAATCTGATTTTATGCGCGGTTGCTTGTATGGTGTCTCTGTCTCCCGTTTTGAGGGCGGCCTCCATTTCCGCATAATGTTCATCGGTTAGCATTCCTCTTTGCGGGAAAGTTAAAATAAACATCGGATCGTTTGGGATATTATCTCAATCAATTAATTCATCCACTACATAGTTATTTGTTTTAAATGGAAGGACGTGGGCTACCACTTCCATTTCAAATTGAGCTTCTTCTCCAAGTGCCCGGATTTGTGCTAATGTGCGAAAATTTGAAAGATTGTAGGTTTTTAGGCGCGGTAACGGCTCTTTTTCGATGGCCACAGAGACATGATCTGCTGTGTGTCCCCTTATCACAGAGAGAGGATGGCCTGGCTGCTCTTTGGGATGCGACTCTTGACCCTCTTGTATTCCCACTTGGCCTGTAGTTTCTATGGTGCCTTTAGTCGAAGTCATGCGAAAATTTTAGATACTGTGCCTTACCGTACAACAAAGTAGGCATGAACGCAAGTGTTGGCTTGTTTTGTTTATATCACCTGCCCCACCAAAACCGGCATTCTCTCCGCGCGCGTCATGGTTTTATAGTAATGGGTCGAAGGAACGGTGAGAATATAAGCAAATTCGTTCCCCAAACGATCTTTGATCAAAACGGCGCGAATGCCCTGTTTGATTTGAAACCAAATTCCATTCTCTTGCGCCGCGTTGGCAATAACTTCCACCACTTGCGGACGCAATTGGCTTATATAGCCGGACTTCAGTAATTCGACTTTACAAAACGCGCCAAGCGGCGCGCGCAACCCAAGACAGCTTTTGTTTCCCCACTTCACGAACTTATTTCCATTCAAGGTGCGAATCGGCAAAAAACAGTTCTGTCCGAAAAAAGAAACATAAGCGTCATCGCCGTTCACAAAAACCTTGAACTTTTCCAGTTCAACTTCCGTAAATTCGGATTTATTGAATTTAATTTTATAAGACATGTTTAAAAGCAAAATTTTCCATGAACATCCGTAATTTCATAGTTACTGTTTAAATCGCGATAAATTTCCGGCGCCGCCGCAGTACTCGCGCTCCTCAAAGTGAAATTGCCGAATTTCTCGTTGATAATATTTTTCAATTCCATGAAAGCCGTTTTTTTGGGATTCGCCGCGGAGAATAAGTTCAATTGTTTCACATCCGCCGAACGGATATCCGTGCCGATTAGAAAAACGGCTCTATATTTTTTTCGCGATGAATAAAGTTCGTTCATCGCCGCTTTAAGGTAATAAAGAAGCTGTTCAAAATCGCCGGTGTAGTCCGGCAACTCAAAGTGCTTGCCATCGAAATTCGACTTCCAATCCTGCAACACCACATGAAAATTCTTGAATTCGATCTTATACCGCCAAGTAGCCTCGCAGAGCCGTTCGAGATTTCTCACCAAAAAGGCGTAGATATAATCTTCCTTAGAGGAATCACCGGCAATCCCTCCACCTCGAGAAAGCATTTTCGGCAAAGATTTTTGCGTTCTCACCGCAAAAAGCGACTTACCCTGAAGTTCATACCACAGTTCTTCACCCGGCTTATGTAAAATGCCTTTTATGCTCCTTCTGCCGGCTTTCACAAAATCCATACAATTTTCAATGCCGTATTTCGCCAATCTGGACGACAGCTTCATGCCGATTCCGGGAACCTCATCAACATCGCAATTTTTCAGAAAACACGGGAGACTCTCTTTATTCAGAACCAGCACCCCGCGCGGCTTATTCTTTTCCGATGCCATTTTCGCCAAAGTCCGGCTCATTGCGATACCCACACTCACGGACAAATCCAATTTTTCGTGAATTTCCCTCTGCATTTCAAGAGCGACTTTACTCATATCCGCGCGACTGCCGCTCAAATCCAAAAAACTCTCATCTATCGAATAATATTCGATCACGTCGGAGTAATTCTTCAAAATATTCTGCATGGCGTTTGAAACACTGCCGTACCATTCAAAATCACGTTTTACATAGATTGCGGACGGACAAAGTTTTTTAGCTTCCCAAATCGGCATACCGGTTTTAACTCCGTATGCCTTCATTTCATAACTTTTGGCGATGACGCAAACGCCCTGATTTCCAAGCACGGCGACCGGCCGTCCCACCAAACTTTTATCACGAATCCTTTCGCAAGAGACGTAAAAGCAATCCGCGTCAATATGGGCAATTATCTTCATGCCCGCATTATAGGTGAGCAATCACTCACCCACAAGGTCTTTTCGCTCCTCAAGTTTAACCTTGACGTTAATCGTCTTGCCATCTCTCAAAACTTCCAGCGTAACGATATCTCCGACGGCATAAGCGGAAATTGCGTTTGAAAGATCAAAATTTTTGCTAATTTCCTTTCCGTCCAAAGAAAGAATTATATCGCCCTCTTTTAAACCTGCTTTTTCAGCAGGACTGTCTTTCACTACGGGTAACAAACTCGCCGCCATATCTGCTACAACATAAGCGCCGTGATCAACCGAAAGGCCATTTTTTTCGGCAAGCCCGGGAGTAATCAACATATACCGTACTCCGAGAAAAGGCCTCACGATTCTACCGAATTCTTGATATGATTGAACGACGCTTTGAATGTCGCTTGAAGGAATGGCGAAACCGATTCCCTGAGAAGAAGAATCGATGGCCGTATTCATAGCCACGACCTCCCCCGCCAAATTCACGAGAGGGCCGCCGCTGTTACCCGGATTAATGGCCGCGTCGGTTTGAATCAAATTGACCAAACTCTTCGCACCGTCAAAGTAACCTCCGGCGATAATCTGCCTGCCGGTGGCGGAAATAATTCCCGCGGTCGTCGTATTGGAATATTCCCCGCCCGCATTGCCTATCGCTAAAACATGATCCCCTACGGAAATCGAATTCGAGTCCCCGAAGGCAATCGAGTCGTAAGTTTCCACATCGGCGCTCGTGAATTGAAGAAGCGCGATATCATTCAAACTGTCCTTTGCCAAAACTTTCACATCGACTTCAGTTC
>CAYIRB010000002.1:0-42858 GCA_964365765.1 uncultured Candidatus Peribacteria bacterium | reverse complement strand
CCCACGACCCGAGATACCTTGCGCCGCTGTGCAAAGAACATCATGCCATCGCGCATGCAATCAACCTGAAAGTCCAAGAAAAACGAACGCGGGTTTGGTAAGACGCCAGCAATCCGCGCACGATTTCGGTCAACATCTTTAATAGGATTTAACATAACTTAATAAAACATACTAAAATAAATCAAACACTAACACAACTAAACTAATTTATAAAAACACTACTAAACATTTGCAAAATAAAAATAAACAAACTAAAGTATAACAAAGCTAAGTAAAACCAAGCGAAGAAATGCGGCTTCTCACACCGGAACAGGTCGCGGATAACTTGCAACTCCATCACCTGACAGTGCTGAAGTTCATTAAAAACAAAAAATTGAAAAGCATCAAAATCGGCAGAGTCTACCGAATCAGGGAAGAAGACCTTCAAAATTTCCTTGAAGGCAACGAAACGAACTAATTCCACCATCCATGCTCATCAACTGTTTCTCCTGCGGAAAACTTATATCGTTCAAAAAAGAGCTGTGCCCTTACTGTATGGTGGAGCTGAACGAATCCAGAAACAACGTGGAAGTCGAACTCAAGGCAAAAAATAAATTCCTCAAAAAGAAGCATAGCTTTTTCTCACTACTTTCAAGATAAATTATTTGCACTGTTTTGACTCGACTTGCCCGACTCTTTTTTTGATTTCTTTGAACTCGACGTTGTTGGTGGTCTGAATAATCTTGTTTAGCTCTTTCATGAGAGTTTGAAAGTCGCTTGAAACGCGCGCGCCACCTTCCCCATATAGAATTTGATATCTTGCCATTCTCTCCGCGCTATCCATTTCCGTGTCGTAAGTATGCGCGCTTTGATTCAAAAGGTCATAGACGTCGACAAAAGTTCCGGCCGAACTCACGGCTTCGCCGACCGTCTTTTTATCACTGATTTTTTCCACGCGATCTTCCTTGAATTTATTATAGTAATCCACAATGTTTTTGCTGATATTGGCGCGCCAGATATCCGTGCTCGGCGGCGTATACTCCTGTTTATCGGGCTTGATCTTGATGCTTTTCATTGTTTCAATGAACTTATTCCATGTGCCGGTCAGCTCGGCCCATGGCCCCTCGTCGCAAGCGGCGTATTTCACGATTTTGTCATCGTATTTTGAAGACCACTTGTCAAAATAGGCATTGAGTTCATCCTCTGTCGCGCGAGCTTCTTCGGTCACGAAGATTTTTTGCATTTCTCTTCTTAAACGAGTGAGCTTCGATGCTTTTTGCGCCGTAATTTTATCGACTTCATCATCGTCAATCACGTCGGAAGGCGTTTTCTGGATATTTCTAATAAAATAGGCTTCCATCAGTAATTCATTGTATTTCTCTTTATATTGCGAAGTATCTTCACAGTTGCTAGCGGCGGTCCTGAAAGTGTCGCGCAATTGATCGAGTCCGTCGTTGATCTCGATCATATCGTTCACTTGGCAATAACCCAGTGTCGCGAAATCTTTAAAGTATTCATTGCGAGTGTTCTCGCTCCGTACTCGTAAAATAAAAGAATAATAATCGGAAATGCAGCTCTCCGCGGCTTCGGCGGGAGCGGGGATGAGAATCCCCGTGAACAAAAGCAAACTGAATATTATTTTTTTCATTCGCAATATTCCTTTTCCGCCAAGGACGCAAGCGGAGTTATGGAATCCTTCAGCGATTCTTCAAATTGCTCGAAATAAGATTTGAAAGTCGCCAGTTCGCTCAAAATTTGTTCCGAAAAATCTTGGGCGTTTTGTCCGCGCGCGTTGATTTCAAAGTCATCGAATAATTCATTCAAGCGATCGATTTCAGCTTGATCCGCCGCCAGAATTTGATTGACGACTTCTTCCTGTGTCGAATCCTCATAGTTGCCGATAATTCTGTCCCGATTGATATCTTGTTGGGTTTGTCCCGTCACTTGATCTTCCGAAGTCAAAGCTCTCGCCGCATCGATATCGGCCATCAAATCTTCAACGTTTTTTGAAGGATTGTCAGGTATTTTGTCGCCCGGCGCAGTGAAAATCGGCTTCTTAATGGGGTACACATTCAAGTTCAGCCCAATTTTTCCGCCGGCTTCTTTGCAGGTCGCGTCTTCAAAATAATTCATGGACACCTTGCTCGGAGTCACAGGCTTGCTTAGGGTTATTTCCAATCCGGCCAAAATGTAGCTGACGTGGCAAGCAATGCAGTCGGCATCGCTTTCTTCGGTTGAAACGCCGGCGTCTCCTGGAATTAAGTCAACCGTGATGCAAAAGATATCATTGCAAGGTAATGGCCTATCCCAATTGCCGGCGGTGCCGCTTATCGAAGTCACGAAATCGTCCAAATTTTGTGCGGGTGCCGGGGAGGTTTCTGTGCCGGTTGCGGAAGTTGCGGTGAAAGCTGTGGTCGAAGCTGTGGTCGAAGCACTCGCCGTCGAACTCGCGTATTCCTCGGGCTGACTCTCCTCAAAGGTATGAATCGCGTCACTGAGTTCGCTGTCAACGGTGCAAACGGACTCGGACTCGTCCGTCGTCCTTTTAACTTTTGCCAAAACCGGCCTTGAGACAATCTCTTCGCTCGCCAACACAACAGCTTCGCCTCCGCTCCGGTTGGGATATTCGATGTAGTCCCCGAACAGAAGGTAGTGAATCAAATCCAAGTCATAGAGCACATCGACTTGCGCGGAGTCGCTCAAGTCGCCGTTCATGAACATCTCCTGCGCCATGGATTCGTATGCCAAGCCGCGGTGTTCGGTTTGTAATTTCAATTCTTCGCTGTACGCGTTCGTGATTTTCGAATAAGCGTCCGTCAAGTCGGACTGAGTCGGAGTGCCGCCGAGTTTGTCGGCAATGACGCTCACGTCGCCATCCCACGCTATTGCCTCAAGTTCTTCCTTAGCGTAGCCGGAGTAATCCGGATCCAAGAGCATCGCGTCGATGCCAGCGGCCGCGGGCCCCTCTTTTACGTTTTTATACATGAAAAGGTAGAGATTTTTGAATTGGTCGGCTTGATTGCCAAGATCTTGCACGCCCGTCGGATCGCCGCTGAAATTCGTATCGACTTCATTTTCGGCGAAAAGTCGACTTACAAAATCTTCATTGCCGCCCAGCGCCATACCGGCTCCGGTACTCACTATCAGCCCCAAAATTGTAAGTATTATTTTTCTCATTTGCATTCTATGGTTGTGGCGTCGTTGAATTTGGCGGGGTAGTAAGCGATTTTATCGCGAATGTCGGCCAGATTGCTCCTGTACTTTTCCAGATTTTTTATCAAAGCCACCAACTCTCTGTGAATCGGATACACGTTTTGCATTTCATTGTATGTCGCCAAAGTAAGGCCCAAAGTTTCTCTGGCGGCGTTGATTTCATCCTCGATAAAATTTCTGCGTTCCGCTATGTGTTGAGTCGCTTCATCAATTGTGTAGGTGGACGTGTCCGTTGCCTCTTTAAAGTCATCTTGGCGATCGGCGATTTCCTTTTCAAAGGTGGTCAGTTCCGCATTCAGCTTAACCGCTAAGCAGTACGTCGAAACGTTGTCGGACTCGCATTTGGACTCTTCACCGGGGTAGCTGACATTGGGCGAGGATGTCTTTAAAAGTTTTTTTATATAGTCGTTCGTGATGTCGTTCATTTCGGTATGGAAGGCGATGGCCGCTTCTTCCAAACTGTATTTTCTATCCCCGTAATCTATAGCGCTCGCCTTCAAATTTCCTGATAAATTCGGCAAAAACATGCCTCCGGCAAAGGCGAGGCCGAAAAGAGCGACGTAAAATTTATATTTCATTATTTTGTTTGACATGCTTTCGCGTAACAGGGTAAGGCGTCGTCCATTTTTTGGAACATTTGCGGGAATGTTTGGCTAAATTCAAGCGAAAAGTCGGACATCTTTTCGTTAATCGCCTTTAGCGCGTCCACGACTTTATAGGTTCGTTTGCTGTTGGCCGATTGAATCGCGAAGACCGTAAGAAGTTTTTTGCCGAAGTTTAAATATTGATCGCGAATATTCTTGCAATAAGCGTATGAATCGCCGACTTCCTCAAAAGTTTTCCCGCCTTGCGGGGCGGATGCCTTTTCAAAACTGTCGCGCACGGCCGCCACATAGAATCTATAACGCGTCATTCCGTTCTCGATTTGTTCACTGCTCGGAGTGTCGATTTTGTAGTACTCTTCCAGGAAAGTTAAATAATCGGTCAGTGCGGGGCGGGATTCGGCGATTACGGACTTGGCGCAGGCACTCGACAAGTCGTCGCTTGTTTCATTACTCTCGTCGGCGCTTGTATTCGCCGCGAGCATTATGACCAATATGGAAATTGCTAAGATTTTTTTCATTTTATTCAACGGTGATTTCTATGGTATTGCTCTTGCCGAGCACGGCGCCGTCTTCGTCTTCAATTATAGCAAAAACTTTATCGCCGTTCTGCAAATCTCCGTCAAAGTCGATTGACGAATAGCAGGGACATGAATTGCATGCTTCTTTTACCGCGTATACGCCCGGTTCCAAATCAAGCCCCGGTCCCTCGGGGAAGTCGTCGGCGGGGTCGAGCGGATCGCTTTTTCTCTCAACTTCGTCGCCGTCATTTATTCCTCCTCCGTCCGTGTCCGGATTTAGAGAATCGGTCTTGTAAGTATTTTCTTCCTCGTAGTCGGTCAAATTATCTCCGTCGCTGTCCGTGTCGTAACAATTGTAGGCTTGCAATGCCCGCACGGACATTTCGACAAATTCATAACGTGTCACCACATAGCTTGGATTCGCGGCTTCTTCCGCGGTCAAAATATAATTGGAGCTTCCACCGGAATTTTCACCGGTCAAATACGGGTTGAGGTCTTGGGCGATTTCAATGTACGGCGTATACCAAGGTTCGTCGCTCAGGTCATCCGGCAGTTTAATAATGCCCTGCTTGTCCAAAGCCTCGAGCATAATTTTCGCGGCTTCCGCGCGCGTAATCGTGTTATTCGGTTTGAACGGAGCCAGACCATTTGCGTCCGTTTCCCCCAAATAGCCGGTAATCAAATCGCGAACAAATGACTCCTTTGTGTATGGGAAGAACCAATCGCCGGTCTTGGTAATATCGTTAAATACCGCGGGCGCTATCTTGGCTTCATCACTTGGGATTATGCATAAAATCGCAAGGATTATCTTTGTGAATTCGGCCCTTGTGATATCTTTGTCGGGATAGAAATATTTCTTGCCGTTCACATCGTAACCGGAAAGAATGCCTCTCTCAACCATCTTCCAAATGTCGTCGAACAGCGGATCGGAAGACGTGATATCCTCAAACACTTGTTTAGCACTTTCTTCAACCGTGACGCTTGCGGCGATTAATGATTCGGAAAGCGGCAGCCCCAAATCCACGTTATCGGTGATCGTTACCGTATCCGGCGCGCCCAAGAAAAACTCCACTTCTTTTTCGCCCTTGTAATACAAATCCAAAATCAAATATTCATCCAAGGAATCCGCCTCGCGCTTTTTCAATTCAAAGTCTGAATTATACATGGTTATGTTTCCATTCTTGCGGATTAACATTTGATTGACCTTGAATTCGTCTTTGGCCGCGAAGCCATCCGAACTTACTTGATAAAAACTTTCATTCCGCAGAACATGCACGGTAACATTCCTTTGCGCGGATAAATCCAGATTATCAAGGTCTTGACTGACTTCCGTGATCCCGCCGCTCGAGTCGGAAATAATCAAGAAACTTCCCATGATTATTCCGGTGGATTTTTCGGCGACCGCGAGTCTTGAAGGCCAAGTGTCGCTTGAAGGCAGAGCCAAAACCTCATATTTTTCGTCGTAGACGAGCAACTGTTTCGTTTTGGGATTGAAGGCCGCGATGACATCTTGGTTCTGATTGTAAACGTCCACCAAGTCGGAAGCGTTCAAGTCGTCGACAAGGAAGTCACCGCTTTCATCGGTTTCGTACCCGTCGCCCAATTCTTTCAAAACGCCTTCTCTTTCACGAATAAGACTGAAAGGAATTCCGGCGCTCGCCGGCTCGGTCGAACCTTTTACTTCTTCACTGGTGGCGGAAGCGATTTGCAAATCCGGCACGAAAACATTCACTTTCACGGTTGCGGTCGAAGTATTTCCCGCTACGTCGGCGATCATGAGCGTGACGGTGCGGACTTTTATATCCGAATACGGCCCGACGGTGACGGTCAAACCGCTCAAATCTTTATCGTTGTTCGCGACGCCGTCGGCGTCGCCGTCCACGGTATCATCGGCGTCCCAGTATGCGGTCCCGATCTCGCTAGTTGAGTCGAAGGAATTCTCGGCCGACAAAGTCGCGGTCGTGAATATCGGCACGTCGATTTCACTATCGTTCAAGATAGGGTAGGGGGCGCTGTCGTCGCCGCAAATTTGCGGGTTCAAAAGAATGTTATCCGACACCGTGGAAAGCCCCGCATCGGTTAAGGCTATTACGTTTGTGTAGTAGGCTCCGTTTTCCAACTCGACCTCCACATTCGGACTCGTCGCACTGTCGAGCTCATCCATAACAAACAACTCTTCTTTATCCAAGTCGATATTTATACCCTCGGTCGTGGTTATGGTCGCCTTTGCCGAACCGTTCAAAAGCAATTGCTCGCCCTTATATAATTCCATGCCGGCGCTCAAATCCAGTCCGTCCACCGTTTCATTCAAATCCACCCAAAGCACCTTGCCGCTCTCGACTCGAATTACGCGGCCGGATCCTCTTGGGAAGTCCACCGTGTACAGAGCGGGCACTTCATAATTGAGAGTTTGCCCGCCCTCTTTGATTTCGATATTGCTATCCTCCAAAGTCTGGAATCTGACCGCGTCATCCACGCTTATTTCTCCGTCCGCGTCGATTTCGGTTCTCTTGAAAGCCTTATATAGTTTGGCGTCACCGCTCACGTCGCTCGCGTAAATTCTACTCTTGCGACTTGCCGGCTCGGCACTTTCATCTTCATTCTCGGTCTTCGCCAACACAAGCAATCTCTTCACGTTTTCGTCCGGATCCGCTTCTTGGGCATCCAGAGAATCGTAGAGAATGATCTCATAACCGAAGGCTCCGCCGGCCGCGTCGAAGGCGAAGGCTGCTTTTTTGTAAGAATTGTCACCGGTTTCAAAATTTTTGACATTGGCGGCGGCCGGCCTGAGGTCGTCCAAAGAATAAACTTCCGGCGAAGAGCCTACATATTTCACGCTCGCCTTCTTACTGTAATTTTCTTTGATGTACACATTGCCTCCCATGGAGTAAATAATGTCTTTGTCTCCGTCATTGTCCAGGTCAAACATCAGCAAACTTATGGCGGAATCGGCCTCTTGATTGTACTTGATCAATTTTTGGCTGACCGCCAACTCCGCGTTGTAAATATAAATCCCCTCGTTGTAGGTTTGAGTTTCGGCGGCCGAACTCTCTTCCGAAAGTTCCACCGGTATCGCTTTGTTTTCATCCACCTTGCTCAGAACGTCAAAATCGTCCCCGCTGGAAACGTCGCCGTCTCGACTGCTCGCCAATGTGTATTGATCGACTTCGTTCTCCATCGCCAAATACTTGTTGAAACTTTCGCCGCCCATATTTTCCAATTTTCGCGTTCCCGCGTCGAGATTTTCAACGGACGCTATCATTTTATCTCGAATCGTGGCCACGTTCGACAGCGGACTGTCTTTTATTGAGGCGAGGAAAGTCGAATCAAGTTTCAAATTCGATTTAATAATTTCGTCGTACCTCTGCAAAAGCGGATCATCCTCCGCCAAAATTCTTTCTGTCGCTTTCAATTCGTATTTATCGGGCGTCGCGGCGTCCCAGTTTTTCAATTGCTGAGAAAGTCTCTCAAAAGTATTTTTCAGCGCGGCCAAATTACCGGCCACCAAAGGATTATCTTTGTATTGCATGGCCACGTCCTCCGCGGGATCCCCGGGCAAGTAAAGCTGCAGATCCACTTCCGCTTCCGTTTCCACTTCCACATTTATATCTCCCACGGAATCCATGTTGGATTGCACGGCGCCGGAAATGTCGCTTCCGACTTTATTCATTTCCTCGACAATATCGCTCACAAAGACATTTGATTTGTCGGCGATTATTTTAACCAAGTCGTACAAAACGGAAATATCCGGCTTGATGTTCAAATAAGTTTTTATATCGATTCTCTTCAGGAAGTCGAAACTGATTTTGGGGAATTGCACGGTAACCGCAATGTCGACCGGCAAAACATAATTGCTCGGTCTTTCCGTCATTTCCTCGATTTTCGTCTTCAATTTTGTCTCCGGAATGGGGAAGAAATTCGAACGAATCAAACAGATTATTTTCAAAACAGTTGAAACAATGTCCAAGCCCGCCTTCAAAGTCGCGTCGATTTTCGGCAAAGCCGGCGGCGGCGGCAAATCCGGTAAAGTCGGTAAAGCCAAGCCGGGCAATTCCGGCAGTTCAAAGTTCAAATCGATTTCCGGCAAAGTCGGTAAAGTGAAGTCGATATTGAAGTTCAAGTCCAAACTCAGGCCTCCGGAGGGCAAAGAGAGCCGCGGAATTTTTGGAATATGAATCGGTTCTGGAACGAATTTGATATCCGGCCAATCGATATTCACTCCCGCCTGAATATTGGAAACGTCGATGACTATATCCGGCCATTTCGGCAGTGCGATCACCGGAATTTCCGGCAAGAATACGAACAAATTTGCTATTATTTGGAAGGCGCTGAAGCGTTGGTTCGTGCATTTGTCGCAGGACTTAGTAAAGTCAACGGAAAGATCGATTATCGCCTGCCATCCTTTCACGATATTCTTCAACTGCCCGACCCATTCGCCCCAAGCTTTTATTCTTTGCGCGTTTGTGCTCAAATATCCGGCCGTGTAGCTCAGCACCGCGTCCAGATAACAAATCACAACTTTCGCGTAGTAAGCCTGCAAATACCTGATTTTCAAAATCTGTTCGGGAATATGCGAATAGTCCTCCAAAATCGCCAAATTATTCTCCATTGTGGACTGCAGCTTGTTGAATTCCGACTCCAGTTCCGCAAACAAGTTACTGCTCAACTTTGGTTTCCATTCGGCCTTGAACCTTTCCCATTCCGCTTTTGCGTCGACCAGCCATTGCTCCCAGTCTTTTCTGATCAGCTCGATTTCTTCCGGCGTCATTGCGGGATATTTGATATCGACGCGCTTTGACGTGATGTCAATAATCGGCAATGAATTCGCTATGCTCAACCATTTTTGCAGACCGAGAATATTCGTCTGAAGAGTCAATTCCGGCTGTGAGGGATCGGGTTTAATCGCGTTCTTTAAACTGGCAGGGTCCGGATAAATAAAAGTAATATCTGGTAGATCGAGCATTTTGAAAAACTCATATTTTTGCTTTTTCCACCACTCTGTAAACACCGACGGGAAGCCCGGCACTTGTATATTCGAACTCGTCACTATCGGCGGCGAATAGCCGTCAAAAACGCCGCTGGAAATTCCGCCGTCGCCGCCCGCGCTCGCCGTTATGCTCGCGTTGAACAGTTTGGTGTCTCCGCTGACTGTGAAGGAAGTCGCCGTTGAAAGCGCTTTTGAAATCGCGCCGTTAATCGCGTCGCATACTCCCAACATTTGCAAAAGCGGAAGCGTGAAGGCAAAACATTGGCCGCTGTCTCCGTAGGGGAAAACGCACAGCGCGATTCCCAAGCCCAAAGTCGTCGTGGGTGCGATGTAAAATCTGAAAGTCTTGGATGCGTAACATGCAACTCCGAAGCAGACAACCGGCGGAACCGGTGTGGGCAATATTCCGAAAATCGGAATCCCTCTGTCGGGCGGCGAAATGGTTGTTCCGGTGAGCGGATCATGGAAGTCGCCCGGCACCAAGAAAGCGATGTTGGACGGCACCGCCAAACAGCCGCCGTTGCAGAAGAATGTCGACGCAATTTCTTCAATCACAGTACTTGCCTGTTGCACGTAAGTATCCAGGGCGTTTATCGTGTTCTCCAAATCGGCAAGCTGTTGCTCGGGATTGAGCAAATAAGCCGCAACGCCGGCAGTGGAAACAACCCACTGATCCACGTTGTCGTTCAAGCCGTCGGCATCCGCATCGGTTGTATCGGCGAACATTTCATCTTGCGCGTACCAACCGTCGCCGTCCTTGTCTTTCGCGCCCAAAACCTTCTCCATCAAATACTCGTTCGAGGCTGTTTTTTTGATTCCCTTGTCTTCGTCCATTTCTTCAAAGGCATCGGGAATATTGTTTCCGTTTTCATCTTTCAAATCTATTTCCTCGCTCGTCACGGTACTCGGGGTTTCCGCTTCCGCCGCGCTTCCGGAATATTTTTTCTCGACGTAATTGACTTTTTTATATCCGGTGGATGAATCGACTCCGCTCGAATAGTACACAATCACCGTGCCAGTTGTGTTTCCTTCCGGTGACAGCCCGATGTCCGGATAATCGTCATTTACGTAATCGCTGAATAAATCGTTCCCGACCATAAGCGACATTCCCGGCAGGTCGTCCACTGTAACTTTGTAGCTGAGAGTTGTGGTGGCGCCGGAAGAAATCGTAACGGGCCCGTAAACCCAAGGCCTCGCGCTGTCTCCTGTTTTGCTTATCGTCGACGAAGAGCAGGATGCGCATTCCACCGAGTCGCTGAAACTGAAAAGACTGGAAACAGTGTCGGAAACATATACGTTTCTTAAAGCGGAACCGGAAACATTCTTCAGCGAAATCGTGTAAGTCAATGAATCCCCGACTTCAATTTGACCGCCGCCGTCATCGCTTAAAATTTTGCTCGCCGTCAAAACATCGGTCAGTTTATCGGCGAATTCGAAGTCCGCTTGCGCCGCCCCCGGAATATCCGAATTCGTAACGGAATAATCCGCATTCTCCAATAGATCATCCAAATAACTTTGACCTTGGACATCGCTGCTCGGAATAGTAAGCGACAGCGCAGAAGCTTTGAGCCCGTCATAAGTTATTCCCAAATCGCCGTAGAGATTTTCGCCGCCGTTTCCGTTCAGACCGAAATTATTCACGAGCTCCACGTCCGTCAATTCGCCTTTATTATTCCAGACGATATACAAATTCAAATTCACGTCCAGCACAACGATTTCGCTGTAACCGTCGGCGTTCAAATCCGCGACTTTCACCTGTTTGGGTTTTGAAGTGATATCGCTCAAAGTCAAATTATGCGCCACAAAACCTCCGCCGATATTTTCGTAAATGTAAAGACACATTTCCTCCGCCAAACAGGAAGTCTTTGTGGCAATCAGCAAATCGTCCAGTTCGTCGCCGTTGAAATCCCCTTTGTCGACGGAATTGATTCCGTTCTCGACTTTAAGAATTACGCCGCGCTTGTTCAGCCTGTCCGCCGATTTGGAATTTTGAAGCACATCGATTTCTCCGTCTTCATACACGGTCAAAACGTCCGGCAGATTGTCGCCGTTGTAATCCACGTTCAAAAGCGATTTTATTTCTTTATCGTTGGCATAAATCATTTTGCCTATGTCTTCCGTGAAACCCGCGGCGTTTTGCGCGTTATCGCGGTCCAAACGAACGCTGGGATCGCCGAGCAAAACCCCGACTTCGGAAGCGTAGTATTTATTCGAATCGCCCGCGCTGTTTCCGGCGGCAAAAAGCAGAATACTCTTGTTGTCGCCCTCCCATCCAATGGTACCGTTATCGGCGGCCTTATCCAGACTGTCATAACTTAGGGACGGCCTTTGATTTTCAGGTAAGTCCTCTTCCGGGTCGCTTAGCGCGAGCCCCATTGGTTCCGCGCTGGAATTGCCGGACGGCACGGCCACAAAGTTGCCGCTGTCCGCCGCGGTGGGAATCACATAAATTCCCGGTGACAGGCTCCCATAGTTCTCAATGTCGAAAGCGGGACCCAGAAGCGTCGCGTCTTTTGTCCATGCGGACGCAAAATCCACTCTCATCACTTGCTCCGTCGCTTTCAATATCACGAAACTCAATGCTCCGGCACTTTCATTCACGGCCATGCCATACCCCGAGTCGAGCAATTCAATTTGCCCGTCGCTCCGAACTTTTACGACGCCGGCCTCGTTTTCCCGCAAATAAATATCCGCGCCGTTTTGAGCCAGTTCAAAGTCTTCGTCGGCGCTAAGCAATTCCGCTGACACGGAGTTGGTGCTCGACGGCGCGACATAAAAAATTTGCGCCTTTAAAACGTCGTCCGGAAAACTTCTCCAAGTGATTCGTACGGGAAGATTCTTACCGGCGCCCGCGACGGTCTGTGAAATTATGTCCCCGTCGAGCAAATTGATTTTTCCGCTTGAATCAATTGATGCAAGTTCTTTCTTGGGCTTCGGCGCCGCTATCAAAGTGCTGACGACCTCGGCTTTTCCGTTGAAAGTCATGTAACCGCCCAAGTACCCGCTTTGCGTCACGTCGCCGTAGGCGGCCCCGAGCATATTCGTATACAAACTCTGATTATTGATTACAGCGAAATCCGAGGAATCCATGGAATAATTCACGTCCCCGCCGAATGAACCGGAAATCAAGC
The DNA here is from genome assembly GCA_964365765.1 of uncultured Candidatus Peribacteria bacterium. Lineage (GTDB taxonomy): Bacteria > Patescibacteriota > Gracilibacteria > UBA1369 > 2-02-FULL-48-14 > CALRGE01. The sequence continues at coordinate 30,425 of CAYIRB010000002.1, read as the reverse complement.
CCGAGCTTGAAGCCACCAAATTCAATTTCCCGCTTATGTCCGCGGCCGTGACTTGAAAGGTCGCGGTTCCGTTTTTAGTCGTGGCGGGGGAACCCGCGATTTTGCCATAATCGTCGGTCACCCCGGTTTTTCTCAGCGCAATCAAAGTACTGCTGTCGTTTGTGACCATGTTTCCGTAGACGTCATAAATATCCGCGTAGAAAGTATCTTTTTGACCGGCCTCCAAAACCGTGCCGCCGTCTTCTTTTCTAAGTTTTATTTCGTAAGGATCGGAAGGTTTGACGATCATGGTCGCGCTTCCGGCGCTCATGCCCGGACTTGAAACAAGCAAACCGGCATTTCCCGCCAAAGTTCCGACGGTCAAATTCACAGTTCCGCCACCGTCGCTCAATTTTATTTTTTCGTTTTCAAAAGTTCCGAATTTCGGATCGCTGAAAGTCAAATCCACTTCGCCTTGGAAACCGTCCACGACTTTATTCTCCGAGTCCGTGACTCTCACCGCCACGACTTGGCTCGCGCCGCTTCCCGCCACCATGTAGGCCTGCGCTGTCTTCAACTGTATCTCCATTCCGCTCAGCGACATGATTTCCAATTGCGACCCCGCGCTGTCCGGATTGTCCAACAAACTCGCCTTGATGATCGAAGCTCCCTCACTCGGCGCCGACTTGATTCGGAAATCGATGTAGCCCTCGGAAGTCGTGACTTGGTAGCCATCACTTTCCTCATCTTCGTCATACAAATCCAACAAAGCGATATCACCCTCGCTCTCAATGGTGACCGAATGAAAACCGTAATTCGCCAAATTGTTGAAGCTGTCGTAAAGACTGACGCGAATCTCATCCAAACTCTCTCCGCCGGACGGAATCACGGTGGACTCCGCCGTCACGCTTACTTTCACGGGCTCGCCCGGAAACACCTTGACCAAAGTATCTTGGGAAGGAAGCGACCCATCGCTTATTTCGGCCGAAATGTTCAGTTCGCCGGAGAGCGTTTTCGCAGTCAAAATCGTTTCTGCCTTGCCGCCGCTCACTTTGACTTGCTTGCTCGCGATGACGGCGTTTTCATCGCTCGAAAGTACGAATTTTATCACGCTCGAATTATCGTCGACGTAAACATTATTTTCCTGGTCACGAATTTCCGCTTGCACGAAAATTTGAGACTCACCGTCAGCCGCCACCAAGTCCGTAAAGACTTTTACAGAACTGCTCGACAGTCCCAAGGAACTGCTTACGGTTTCATAATTCATGCCCGTTCCCACGCCATAGACTCCGGATTCGTGATCAAAGCCGCTCAGGTCGAATGTTTCACTCGGAGTTTCAGCGGTCATTTCCGCCAAAACATCGTCGCTCTTGTCATTCGGATCGCTTCCGCGCACGACCTCGTCAAAGTCGTTCACTCCGCCTCCGTCCGTGTCGGCATTGTTCTTATCCGTGCCGTAAATCAAATCTTCTTCGGTGTCACTCAGGCCGTCCCCGTCCTCGTCCATTGTTCGACAATCTTGCGTCTCAATCAAATTCGCGGCCATCATGGCGAACTCCGCGCGGGAAATGTATCCCTCGAGCCAAGTTTTAAACTGCCCGGCGATGGCTTCATCATTCTCAAAACGCCCATCGGGAAAAATTTGATTTTTCTGCGCGGCCCGTACGTAAGGCGCGTACCAAGCTTCGCCGTAGCCCGCTTCTCCCACCGTAAATCCCGCGGTCTGCACAAGGACTTTTGTGGCTTCGGCTCTGCTTATATATTGTTTTGGAACAAAATAACCTTCGTCCGCGCCGCCCGCGTAACCCGAAACGATATCACGTGTTTTCCCCTCCGCGACGCAATACAAAAGTTCCGGATTGATATCGGCGTCGGGGAAGGGGTCTCCATTGTATTTTGTAATGAGTTCATTTTTATATTCGTTCGAAAAATCTTGGCAACGCACGCAAATCCCGCCCAAATCCACCTGCAAAAATTCCTCGCGCGTCAAATTGTTATTTGGACGGAAACTGCCGTCGGCGTAACCGCGAATCACGCCGCGAAGATATAATTTCACCACGTCGCCGAATGATTCGTCAGCGGCGTTCAAGTCGCTGAACAAAGCGCCGGTGGTAAGCGGACTGTAACCCGCCAAAACTTCCGCCCCGTCCGCGTATCCGTCTTCGTCCGTGTCGGCGATGCCGAGGTCGGTTCCTATTGTCCACTCTTCAAGATCGTCCAGTCCGTCGGAGTCTTTGTCCGGAATCGTAACACTGGCGTAAGCCGTGTTGGCGTCACGAGCAATCCGCCCTTTTTTCGGCACCGGCCAAATATAAGTCGTGCGCAAATATTGTTTGTAAGTTCCGGCAGGTTTAATCAAATTCACCGTTCCCGAATTAGTTTTGATTGTCACGTTAAACAGCTCATTTCCGCCCGCGTCCGTAATTAACACCGGATCAAAAATATTTATTTGGCCCGGATTTTTAAATTGCAAATAAAACCCGTCCGCGACGGCAATCTGCCCCAAGTCGCTCACGAGACCGATTTGCTTCCCCTCATATTCCAAACGCACTCCGTCGCTTCCTTTTACGGCCTCCGTCCCGTCGGCCGTTTTTTTAACATAAACCCCAGTCGCGCCTTCACCTATGGAAACCGATTTATTATCGGGAATCAAATAAAAAACCCCGTAAATCGTCCCAGTCCCGCTTTCAATCGCGATTCTTGTCGGAGTTTCTTTCGTGGCTTCCAAAAGTTTTGCCTCTGCGCCGTCCAAAGTCAAATCGCCGGTCGAAGTGTTCAAAACCGCCACCACGTTTTTTTCATAATCCGTGACATCGATATTTTCACCCGCGCCGCTTGAACCGGAAGACGTTTCCGCCGCACTCAAAGTATAAGTTGTAACCTTCACGAATTTGGATGTGACCGTGCCGCTCAGCGAATTCGAATCTTTCAAATCATCTCGATTATCGGGCTCGGCCTTTACCGTGAAAATCCCGGCATCCTTGCTCTTGACCAAAAATGTAGCGACCCCGGAAGTCAGCTGAATCGTATCGTTTCCGCTTATCTCAACGGAAGACGACCCCGAAGTAATTTCCAACTTTACCTTGGTAAAACTGTCTTCGCCGTTGGCGGACCCGTCGGCTTTTCTCGCGCTCGCTATGACTGTGTAATAATCTTTGCCCTTCGCCTGAAGAACATTATTGTCCTCGCTCGTCAACTTGATGGACGAGGTCTCATCGGCCACATCCGGGACACCGCTGCCGTCGCTGTCACTGTTGTTACCGGCGGCCACGGCGGCGAAATCCGTACTTTCGCTCGCGCAATATTCGCCTCCCTCGAATGTCCCCGCGCTGCTGACGGAATCTTTTACGTCGCCGAGCCAAGCCAAAATCTCATCCATCCATTCGTCCAAGGGGATAGGTACCAAGTTACTGACGGCCGCGTTTAATGACTCGTAATTGCCCGATTCCGCCGCGGCATCAGCGCTCAAAGCCGCGTCAATCGCTTCTTGCGAACGGTATGTCCACTCCAAATCCCCGTCCTCGGTCGGCTTGGCCCCGTTAAATGAAAAATACATTTTTGTCGGCGTACCGTCCGCGATAATCGTCGCGACTTCATAACCGTCGCGGGCTTTTGCGGCAATCGGATCTTCCGTCCCCAGATAATGACTGAACAAATAAGAATGCTTCTCGTCGATGTTCATGCGATACCAATCCAAAGCATCTTGCAGCTGTTCCTCATTCAAATCATACATGAATTTTCGAATCTGACCCGCGTAGGACGACCCGCCCTTAACTTCGTCCATTGAACTCGCGAGAGTTTCAATTTGCGCTTCCACCTCATCAACCGTATCGGCATCAAAAAGATTTATATATTTCAAAACACGCCCCTTATGATCCTTGTCCATGAAAGAAACGCGCCGCGTCGCGTCCACCGGCAAATTCGGAGTGCCTCCCGCCGCGTACTGAAGATTTAAAGTGTCATTGCTCGGTTCGACGTACTTATAAACCGAATTCATGGTGGCCGCCTCGCCACTGTCTTCCGTGAAAGTGCTTCTGGCTTCGTTCAAGTATCGTTTATCGATTTTCACGTCGATTTCATCCACGCCGCTCATGGGATTGCTAATCTTAATCTCGTCCTCAAAAGCCATAATGAGATCCGCTTCATCGTCGGACAAACCCGTGCCGTAGCCCGCGTCATTCAACAAATCGGCGATTGTATAGTCCGAGTACAAAGCGATTTCATCGAACCCTTTTCTCAAAGTCGCCGAATTCACGTGCGGATCGCTCGTATTCGCTATGAACTCTTGAATTTTCGCGTCGTACTCTTCTTGGCTCAAACTGCCTTCATCGCTTTTCGCGAAGCCGTCCAGCGCATCCCTGAATTGCCTTGTTACCTTGTGATAAATTTGATAAGTATCGACTTCGCGGAATTCATAGCATGCTTGCCAGCCTTGCTCGTATCTGCCGAAGGCGTCTTGTATGTCACCCTCAAAAGCTATCGCTCCGTCATGCAAAGCCGTATCGGCTTCCGCCACGGCAGGATAACACATTTCAACGGGATCCTCATTCAATAAATAATTCGCGGCGTTTGCGATCGTGCAACCTTTATATTTTTTGATCTCATTCGCGTCATCCACTTGCGCGGTCGCCGTGCTGTAGAGAGAATTGTACTGCACGAATTGCCCGTCTTCTTCATAAGTGCCGCCCACGTTACTGCATTCTCCGACGCTTTTAACTTCCGTCAGCGGCCTGCCGAACATATAAAAATTATTTTCATTCGGCCTGAAAGCGCTTGTCCATATATTTTCCGTACTTTCATCCGATGTCGAATGATTCACGAAAATCGCGCAATCCGTGTCGCCCTTGTTCGGGTCGCAAAATTCCACCGTTTCCGGTTCCGAATCCTCGTCCGCGGCTTCCAGCGTTACTGTTCCGCTCAAGCGCATGTAAGCTATAATGGGAATTTCTTTTTGAAGTTTCTCCGCCATCGCGTTGATTTCACTCTCAAAATTGTCGTTCACCGCCCTCAAGTAGTTCAAAGTGTATTCGTCTTTTTTCGCGATCAAAGAAACACTGCTGTCATAGTCGTTTATCACATTTCCCTCGGAGTCTTTTTGCCTTGTCGCCCAACGTCCGGTTTGATCCACCACTCTGTTCCAAACGCCTATCGGATTTTGAAAAATCTCAACATACCTGCTGGTTAGTCCGTCCATGACTTTTTTTGATTGGATGTCAGGCAAATCATCAAAAAGGCCGGCGGGTTTCATTCCCGCCGGATCTTCATCCGCCGTGCCGTCGCAGTCATTATCGTTATAAATACATCCCGTAAGCGAATCGGTTTCAGTCGAACCGTCTTCATCGCAGAAACCGTCTTCGTCATCATCCAACTCCGGATGATAGCCGCCTCCGCTGTCGTAACAACTGTTGTCAACTTTATTTACAAGACCCAATGCGTATAAGTCGCGGTAATCTTCATCCGTGAAAAAACTCTTGAAAAAAACGCCCGCCTCTTCATCGCTGTCAAAAGATTGTCCCTCCGAGATCACACTCCATACTCCGTTATTCGCCACGTATTTAGGCGTTGACCAAGGGACTTTTCCGTCATTCCATTTCCAGCCCGGAATCATTTCCATGCCGGTCGGAAACCCGTCCTTATCATGATCGACTGAATTTCCGTTATCATCTTTTCCGCATACGCCGGGACAACCGTCGCCATTGGCGTCTCCGGTAGGATCCTCATCGCTTTGACCGTCGGAATAAAAAGGCACGTCGGCAAACTTCTCATCGTAGAGACTTAAATTTTCATCGTTGTTGTTATCTTGGCCGGTATCCTCATCGATTTTTCCGTCTTCATCGTTATCGACTCCGTTAAAGCCGTCCCCGATGTCTTCATCGATTTTTCCGTCACCGTCCTCGTCCTTTCCGTTCTTCGCTTCCTCATCGACGCTCCCGTCGCCGTCATTGTCTATTTTGTCACCCGCCTCGATATCCGTCAGCATGCCCGCGTACATTTCCGTCAAAAGCGCGCTCGTGAATCTGTAATACGCGAACTCCTCAAGATGGGTAATGAATCTTTCATAGCTGGCGTAGGCCACGCTGTTCACGGTGTTGCCTTCCGTAAGGTAGTCGCCGATATAAGTCTTTTTATCGAAATTAACAAAATCCTCGTCCTCGTTGTGGTACTTGTTATTTTTGTCGAAGTACTCCGCGAGCATCCGCATTCCGCTCTCGCCGCTTTCCGGCGGAACGATTAAACCGTGCCAAATATCCGCCTGCAAATTGCTTGCTTTCTTATTCCTAATAAAGTCATTCGTGCTCGCGTCCAAAATGTATGACGGGTCACTGAAGTCCGTGTAGGGGAACATGGAAATAAATCTATGCCCCTCTTTATTGACGACCGGCAGAGGCACATCTCCGACCACCACAATTCCGGCCAGCCTTGTCGTGTCCGCGTCATTCGGATCGCCCTCAAAGTAAAGGCGCTCCAACATTTTTTGAATATCGGTAGTCGCGTCATTCCGATTCACCTCGATTATCAATGTCTTTGTCCACGGAATACTCGCCTGCACGTCTTCCGCGTAGCGCACGATTCTTTCCGAAAGTCGCGTGTCACTGATGGAGAAGCCCTCGGTCAAACCCTTGTAGCTGGTGGTGTCACCCCAAACCTCCGAATCAACCAAAATGGCGACCAGTCCGTATCGCGTTTCCACCGTGCCGACTTTTCTAATGTCGCTCAAACCGCCTCCCGGGCGAACTTCCTCGACTATCTCACCCGTAAAAGCCTTAGCCATCAGGGTAAGCGGCATCACCTGAGCCAACATCGCGCAAATAATCGTCGAAGAGATTAAGCGAACATGCCAAGACCTGCATTTTTGCATGCGTAAATTTTACCAAAAAAGACACAAATCTCCGCCCCGATTTAATCCGTAATAAGCTTTCCGCTTGCTTCGCGGTAAAATGTTTTTAAGTTCGATAATTTTTCACCTTTTGGTCAATAAAATATTTGAAATTATTTTTATCCGGCTCTTTGCGTAAGCTCCACGCAAAAGTACTTTCTTCTTCATTGTCGAAGAGGCCAAGGTGGGCAATGCGTTCATGCTCGGTGCAAAGATAAACCAGCCTGTTCGGATCGTGCACCTTTTCCAGAGCGAAACGTTGAGTGTGATGAAGTATTTTGCCTTGTCGATTGCAGTCCGGATAATGGCATTTTCCATCATATTTTCCAACAACAAAGTGCCGGATTTCATTTGGAATATGTTGAGAAGTCGCTTTGACCGCTTCGGGAGATTTTTGTTCAAGCAATCTTTTCATTATGTCGTTCCAGCTCATGCCCCCCTTCATTTTTTCCAATTCTTTCAACACGGACGGCTCAAGCTCCATGGTAACTTTTGCAGGTTGATTTTCCACCGCGCGGTGGCTTTCTAATCTGTAATCATGCACATAGGCTTGCAAAGTATGATTGCTCATGTTTTTTACTTTTTTCGCCCAAAACTCAGCGGTATCCCTGGTCGCAATAGCCGCCACCGGACGTAAAGCTCGCAGACCTTTTTCTTCGGCCACCGCCATAAGCTCGGGCATTTCAAGAATTCTGCGATGAACTCTTAGGCATTCATCCACTGTATTTGCAGTTATTCCCGCCAATTTCGCCGCATATTCATATATACTTCCAAAACCCTTCCTCTTCCAAATTCGCACACGATAAATTTCCGGTAAAAGCAATTCGCATTTTCTGCGATACTCCAGCGACTTTCCTCCGTACTCTTTAAATTTTTCGTGTGTATTCATGCCCTCAAAATAGCACTCGAACAAGCCACCGCAAGCAAGTTAAGTAGACAAATTAGCACGGTGAGTATAGAATCACCTTTTTGCTTAAAATCAAATTGACTCAATTGAAAAAAGTTCTAAATGAAGGCTTCGAATCCTCGCTTTTTCACCTGCAAATTCTCTCACAAATCAAAAGACCCCCTTTCGGAGGCCTCTCGATGAATTGTGTGAAATCGTGGTTAAAATAATTTTCTCTTACCTCGCAATCACGTAAGCCGCCCCGTTTGTCGTACAGTCGTATGTTCCGCATAGATAACCCTCCAGAGCGGTGATGTTTGTGGATGTGGAAGATGCTGTAACAATCGCGCCCAAACCAGACACCGCGTCATAAATGCCCACACCCGTTGCGGCCGAAGACTCAAGAGAGGCAGCCAAAATAAACCCGTTGCTAGTTTCGTATACGGCATAACTTTGGGTGCAACTTCCAACGACTGTGTCAGCCTTCGGGTCCTCCGGCACCGTAGTCATTCCCGAAGCTATCAAATAAGTGGAATAATCACTCACGCAAGTCGGAGCTGTTCCCACCGTATCCCATGGATACGCTCCGCTATTGTCGTCGGCATAAACGGCTAAGATAGTGGCAATCTGTGAAAGGTCGGCTTTTCTTTGCGCGTCGCGCGCTTTAGCTGGGCCGGCTGTTATTCTCGGCAACAAGGCGACCGCTAAAATACCGATAATGGTAATGACAATTAAAAGTTCGATCAGAGTGAATGCCCTGGAAGAACGTAGAGTGCGTATGTTCATGTGGAGTTGGTTAGCGTGTGTGTTCGCCAAAAATCCTAAACCAATTTTCCCCGCCGCGCAAATTATTTTGCCGTCCGGATTTATATCGCGCTTGACACGTCGCTCAACGCAATTATAGGTTGCATGATTGCGGCGACAATGAATCCCACCGACGCGCCCATGAATACCAGTATTACCGGTTCCATAAGTTTGGACAAAGTGCTTACGGCGTTGTCCACTTCTTCCTCGTAAAAATCAGCGATTTTATTCGCCACCTCGGTTATATTCGCGGTTTTTTCTCCGACCAATATCATTGATGAGACCATGGGAGGGAAAAGCCCTTCGCTGTCGCTCAAGTTTTCACCGAGCGGAATACCTTGCGCCACGTCTTGCGCCGCGTATTCGACTCTCTTTTTATAGACTTCATTGCCTATGGCGTTCGCCGTAATTTCCAGTGTTTTCACAATGGGTACCCCGCTCTTAAGTAAGCTGGCGAGCAAACGTGAAAACCTTGAAACCATCAATTTTTTTATCAAAGCGCCGAAAATCGGAACGTACAAAAGCCCGAAATCCGTCCAGTATTTGCCGGTCTTTGATTTTCTGAACACGACAAATCCCGCCGCGAACAGAATGACCCCTATTAAAATTCCGAACCAGTTATTTCGCGCGAAGTCCGACATCCACATCAATAATTTCGTACTGCCCGGCAATGCTTTGCCGCTGTCGGTGAATATCGAAGTCAACTGCGGGACAACAATCGTGAGCATCAAAAACAAGGCGATAATCATGATGGTTATAATCGCAATCGGGTAGGCCATGGCGCCTTTAACTTTTGAAACTATTCCGGCACTTTTTTCGGCTTGGTGCGCGAGATCTTTTAAAATATTATTTAAATTGCCGGAAGCTTCGCCGCTGGCAACCATTCCTTTTTCGGATTCGCCAAAAACTTTCGGGTGTTCCGCCATGGCCGTGGAAAAGCTGGAGCCCTCCTCCATTTTTTTCGCCATGTCCCTGATAACCCGCTGAAGTTTCAAGTTCTTTGTTTGATCCGCGAGCACATACAAAGAACGGATGATTGGAACGCCGGCATTAATCATCACCGCCAAAAGCTGAAAAAAAGTAACTTTATCCTTAAGTTTTACCTTGGTAAGATTAATCACGAGATCGTTCAGCGACTTGAAAATTCCAGTAAGGTCCTTTTTCGGTTTTTTGCCGCGCACCTTTTTCAAGGTGTCGATTCGAGCAAGGTCTTCTTTTGAAAGTCCTATTTCGATTTTGGTGATGTTTATTGTTGTTTCGTTCATATAATTGCCCTGCGGGCTGTCAGTCCGATTCCGGTCTTGCTACGGAGTAAACTTCCTCGAGCGAAGTAATGCCTTCCAAGGCCTTGAGGATTCCGGCCTGTTCCAAAGTCACCATTCCGGTCTCCACGGCCGCTTTTTCTATATCCACCACATTTGCGTTTTTCAAAATCATTTCCCTTAAGTGGTTGTTCATCCGCAGAACTTCGTAAATACCCATTCGTCCGTAATACCCGATTCCGCCGCATTGTTCGCATTCGCCTTCGCCGGGTCCGAAAAATTGAAGCGCCACGGCCTTGGCTTTGTCCAAGGGTTCGTCTTTATGAATGTTCGCGACGGCTTTTTTTACGGTTTCCAAAGTCGCGGGGTCGGCTTGCGCCGGTTTCTTACACTTGTCACAAAGTTTTCTCACAAGTCGCTGAGCCACAATCGCGTTGATTGTCGCCGTCATCAAAAATGCCGGCACTCCCATGTTCAAAATACGGGTCAAAGTTTCCACCGCGCTGTTCGTGTGAATGGTGGAAAGCACCAAATGTCCCGTAAGCGAAGCTTCAATCGCCACGTCCACCGTTTCACGGTCTCGAATTTCACCCACCATTATGATATCCGGATCCTGGCGCAAAGCGGTTCTAAGTCCGAACGCGAAGGTATAGTCAATATCAGGGTGAACCTGCGACTGATTAAGTCCGTCCATTTGAATTTCCACCGGATCTTCGATTGTCATAATATTCACGTCCGGATTGTTCAAGGTGCTTAATGCCGAATACAAAGTCGTGGTTTTACCCGAACCGGTGGGGCCGGAGGTCAAAATGATTCCGTTCGGCAGAGAAAGACCTTCTGTAAAGTATTTGAGGGCGTTTCCCGCGATTCCCAGCTCTTCAAAAGTCGGAATTTTTCTCGACTGATCCTGAAGACGCATAACAATTTTTTCCCCGTTAATCGTCGGTAAAGTTGAAACACGAATGTCCATCTCGCGTCCGTCCGCGGTTGTAACTTGCGCGCGTCCGTCCTGCGGCACGCGCTGTTCGTCGATTTTCAAATTCGACATAATCTTGATTCTTGAAACCACGGCCGGATGAATGTTTGGCGGATACTCCACCACTCTTCTCAGAGAGCCGTCGATACGAAAACGCATCTGCACGGTATTTTTTAAAGGCTCGATATGCACGTCGGAAGACCTCATTTCAATGGCCGCGGAAAGAGCACTCATAACAAGTTGAGGGATATTTCCCCCAACGATTGAATCCTGCAATGACTGAAGTTTGGGACTCGTCGTCATTTTATTGCCTGTGAGAAGTAAGCTTTAAGTTTTAATTCCGCCGAATAATCGCTGTCCGACTCGCCGGGGTAAACGATTTTCAGGTCTTCAAGGTTCATCAATCTGACTCCGCTTTCCAGGGAACCCGATGTTTCGATAAATTCGATAAATTTATCCAAATTCTTTCGTGAACCGGTCAGCGACACGCTGAAATCCACCGATCTGTATCCGCCTTCTTCTTCATTAAGCTTCGTGTCGTAGTTAATGTTGCTTATGAAAAAAGAATTGTTCGGATAATTGTTTTTTACGGCGAATTCGTCAAACAGTCTGGTGAGAGCCGTAATGTCTTCCTCGATGGGGAACACCGCGTCCAATTCGTCACCCGAAGCGGTTCTCAAAGCGTTGACCTCGGTCTTCAAATTTTGGTTCACGTTCACCTCGGCGCTTTTTATCGCGGAAAGATTGCCCGCATCGGCGTTTAAGCGCGCGGTATCAATCCGTATTCCTTGCAAATTGCTCCATTGCCATGCGCCCGCGGCCACCGCCAACAGAAGAACTACCAATCCGGCCATGAATTTATGTCTTTCCGTCATTGTATTGTTGGGTCAGTTTCTAAAGTCATTTCTATTTGAAATGAAGAATCGTAGTTCGCGCCTTCATCGTCGGATGATGCGGTCTTGCTGAAGTTCCTGTCCACCACATTTTTGAACAAGGGAGAAGCCTCATACGCGTCGATTAAATTCGCGACCAAAGTAAAGTTTTTCGTATCGGCCGTATTGGCTTTGCCCGTCACTGCAACTTTCAGATCTTCCTTGTTGAAGCCTAGGCTTTCCAAACTCAAGTTCAGGTCGAATTCCGTGCCGAACAGCGGGTCGATTTTTTTTGTCACGGCCTCGATTTCCGCCAAATATTCTGACCAAAGCAGTCGCGATTGCCGTATGTTTGCTATCAGCGCGGTCACGCTCCGGTTGATTTTATTATATTCCGTCAAAAGTTTTTGCAGGTTCTCATCGCCGGAATTTTCACTGTCAGCCGCGTTCACGGCCGCTCTGAAAGCCTCACTCGCCAAAATCTTTCTCGCGCTTTCAAGGTCTTGAATGTCGCTGAGCAAAGCTTGATCGTCGACTTGTCCGCTCTTTTTTTTCAAAGCATCGATTTCCTCATTTATTTGCATAACCGTTTGAGACTTTTGTTCCTCATCCATGGGGGTCGCGAACTTCTCTTTGATGCTCGCGACCAGCGCGCTAAGCGCAGGTTTAAGTTTGAGAAGCGCCGTTTTATATTCAGTTTTTTTATTTTCCGAAACGTAAGCGGATTGCGATTGTTCCAGATCAAAAAAATACTCGTCGGCCGTTTTTGAGAACTTCTCAAGTTGATAAACGGCATTCAAATACCTTTCCACATTGATTCCCGCATCGATGCTCTTGACCTCCGCCGCCGCGAGCACGTTTTTTTGCGCCGCGTTAGCGCCCAACAGAGTAAAACTCTTGGAATTTTGCGTGTAAAAAAATCCCGCCGTAAGAATAAGAACGGCAAAGGAAACCTTCAGCACGCTCGTCCCCGTTTTGCTTTTTTTGCCGGCGGACGGAATATCTTCCTTCCTAAGCTCTTTTTTTGCGGAAAACATGCTCGAAAAAACATTTTTCTTCTCCTGCGCCGCCTCGGCAACCGGTTGAACGGTCTTGGGCATAAGCGGAACCGAAGGCACCGATTGAACCGGCGCGACACTCGGTTTTACGCTTGCTTCAGCCATTTTATTTTCCTCAGCCATTTTTGTATTTGTTTAAATCTGTTAATTATAGCAAAAAACTGGCCGAAAATCAACCCGCAGTCGAATTCACCACTCCTGAAATATAGCTCACCAGGTCGAAGTATCTGTTTACGGAATTTTCATTATCGAAATACGAAAATATGTACACGTTATCGTTCAGGACTTTTATCGAGTCTTTTACGAACACGGCGGAGTAGGTCGTGCAGTTATAAACTTCCGGTCCGAGATCGGTTTCATCCATGTCGTACAGTCCTTTCAAGTCGCCGTCGGACACGGCATGGTGCAGTTCTTCGATAAACTTTGCCTTCTCCACCTTATTTTTAAGTCTGAAACGAAAATCGATGGTCGAAATGCCGGAGTAGGGGACAACGGTGTAGTTCACTATGAAACTGTTGGCGTCCAAAAATCCCAAAACGCGGGGCCCGACCTTTTCAAGGGTGCAAAATTTCCGATTCAAGGTGTTGAAATCTTTAAGTCTGTACTCTTGAATGTTATGAGTCACGTTCACGTCGCTGTCTATGACTCCGTATTTCTTGTGAATGTACCCGGCGAGAGGCACATAGGCGTTTACGGTGCACGAACCGTAAGAAATCACTTTTAAATTCTTATTGTACTCTTCATGATTGAATCCGTAAACAAGTATCTTTTCGCAGTCCCACGATGTCGCGGAAATTATCACAAGTTTAGTGTTTTCAATCAAATAAAACTCGCAGTCTTTGGAAATCGTGCTTTTGCCGGAACATTCCAAAATGATCTCCGGTTTTCCCAGCCACGGTATATCCATTTTTGTCGTGTTAGTATACCGGATACAATATTTATTTCCGTTCGGTTCCAAAAAAACCAAATTGTCTCCGGATATCGAAACCTTGTATTTATTGAAAATCACCGCTTTGTCGGAATTTATTATTTCAAGCACGGCGTTAATGCTCAAAAAATCATCATTGATAAAATTGATCTCGAAATTGGCATGCGTCCCTCTGTCAAGCCAGTATTTCAGCAGATGCAGACCGAACCTTCCAAAGCCGTTAATTCCGGTGCTTATTCTCATTTTTTTCTTGTTTTGATGATTAATGTTCCAGCCGCTTTGGTCTCAATTATTTTCAAATCCTCAAGAGAGTCCGCAGAACTTATAACATAGTTTTTGCGTGTCGCGCAGTGGATATAGGGTCCGACCTCGTCTCCGGGTTTACACAACATGATTACTTCCCTTACTCCGGGAATGGCTTTTAAGTCCTCAAGTCCCAATATCTCGGTAACGATTCCCGGTTCCGGAAACACCGACGTGGTTGAAGACCATTTTATCCATTTGGGAATCAGGTCGAGCGGATCAAGAGGTCTGCCAAGCGCTATGTCGATGGTGGCTTTCAGGATATCGATTCCAAAACTGAAGGGTTTCCTGAACTGTGAATCAAATCCGCCGGAAGTTCTTGCCGTAATTTCTATTATTTTGACTTCACCGTTCGGAGTAAGCGCCAAGTCTCCCTTGAAAGCGCCGTAATTCACATTCATCGCTTTCGCGGCGAGCGCCATAATCTCATACATTCTTTTTTGTACTTTTTCGGGTAAAAGTGAGGGGGTTCTCGACCCGGACTGTATGGCAAAGTCGCTCTTTTCCAAGAAAATTCTATCCGAAATTCCCGCCGGAAAGCATTTTCCGTCATACAGAACCGTATCCACACTGTATTCGTCACCCGGAATTTCTTCTTCCACCAATAATTCCTTTGAATGAACGCAAGCCGCAATGGCCTCGCCAAATATTTTTTCCAAGTCCTCTCCGTTGGCAAGCCTCCTGATGCCCCTTGATGCCGAATTGTCGGCGGGCTTCACGTAACAGGGAAAGCCGACTTTCTCAACTGCATATTCAAGTTCCTCGAAAGTTTTTGCCGAAGCGTATTTCGCGTGGTCCAAACCCGCCTCGGACAATGCGGCCCTCATCTTGATTTTATTGTTGCAGTTGAAGGCCGCTTCAACGGGAATACCGAACAGACCGGCCTTATGGGCCGCATAAGCAACGGTATATTCCACATCGTTGCCTTGGGTATAGACGCCATTAATTTTACCCTCGTTTTTCAGTTTGACCGCCAAATCAGCGGTCGCATCCACGTCCTTAGTATCGACTTTGAAAAAGAAATCGGCGTAGTCCTTTGCGAGACAACTTTCGCTTCCGTCGCTCAAATACGTCACAAGCCCCATCTCCCTGGCTTTCTTTATGGCCGGTATTTGAAGCACTCCTCCTCCGATAATCAGTATGCCTTCAGGTTTAGAAATCAATTTCTTTTAATTTGTTAAGCAGTTCCGCCATGTTTGCAACTTGCACCGACTTGGGATTTTCCGCATTATTGTCATTCGTCAGCCAATAAGTGTTTATTCCCAAGGATACGGCCGGTATTATATCAAATTTCAAGTCGTTTCCCACGTAAATAAACTCCTCGGGATTCTCAAGGCCAAACGATTCCATGGACTTCGTGAAAAAAGTTTTGTCCGGTTTGTGATATTCGTCGCCGTAAAACACCGCGTCCACAAGTTCGTATAAGCCGGCTTTTTTGATTCTTGCCTCCTGATGCGCTTTTTTGCCGCCCGTAAGTATGCAAATCTTGCAGCCCTTAGCTTTCAGAAAGCTAATCAAGTTCATGACTCCGTCCAGGAGTTTTTCTTTACTCGGCGCGGTCAAAAAACTCTCGACCATTTTCTCAGCCATGCCCTCATCCAACTGCAGCGCTTGTAAAGTATCATTCACATGTTTTTTATATTCCCGTCCTTTTTCCTCATATATTTTAAAAAAAACGCTTCTCAAATCCGGATGCAAATATGAAAATTTTTCCAACACTTTTTCCCATCTCGATTTAATGGAATGTACTTCGTCTACCAAAGTATCGTCGAAGTCGACACCGACAATTTTACAGCATTTTCTCTTCATGCTCGCGCATAATACACATTAATCGATTTGATATCCAAATCGTCTCGCCTCACTGTAGGTATGAGCTCTACTGGGCATTCCTCCATCAACGGGTGTCGCCGTGAAGTGGCCTTGCTCGCCTAGGTAAGAACCAAAGCCGGCGTCTGTCATTGCATGGAACAATTCACGTCGGTTTGTTTTAATCCTCTCAATTAATCTTTCGTCCAAGCGGAATACCCCGATACCTTCCAGATATTTCACAAGCAGAGGTTCCGCCTTCATCTCTCTTTCATATTCATCCTGTCCATTACTTTCAAAGTAATCCGCGGACTGTACCGGTGAATCCGGAATATCGATTCCAACTCCCATATTTTGAAATTCCCAATGATCGTTCAACAGTCCCACATTCACGCTGTGCCCAAGGTTATGAATGGACTGCGCGCTCATAATGTCAATCCGGACTCCGGGGATTTCTCCATTATTGGCCCTGTACATTATCAACTCTCCCAGCAATTGCTCCGCCTCACCATTTTCCGCGAGTTCTCTCATGAGACCGTCATCACGACGCAATTGTTCAAAAGTAGCTTTTAAAACATCGTCATCGATTGTCCTTGCGACCGATCCGGCATGATCCGCGAATCTTCCCGCTTGAATTTCTTGCCAAGGGCTTTTTCTTGACCTTGTGTTATACAAAACCTGCCAACGTTTGTATTGGTTTCTCGGAGACAAAAATCCGCTGAACACGGCAAGTCGCCTATCGCTCGGCAAATTACCGGCCGCCGCTTGAAGTCTTTCGTTCACGGTCTCAAAAACCGCAATATTTGCGGGATCGCCCAAACCGTTCGGATACAAGCTCGGAGCGGTGGCCTTCACAACCCAGCTTCCACTCGAATAAAGCGGCATCTGCAGCAAGTTATCCACCGCCGTCATTCTTCCGGAATCATTCGCGCCTTCTTTGGCATCATCCATGCCTTCCCCCGCTTCGTAAGATATGGCTGTATCTAAACTAATATAAATGATTTTAAATATTGGAGCAAATGCTACTCTACTGCGGCTTATTGTCAATCAAAACGCCCTACGATAACAACTTATCGAGCTTTTTATCGAATGTTACAACCCTGTATTTTTTAGACAAAAAAAGAAGACTTTGATCGACAAAAGAGAGTTTTTCGATTTTGTTAGAGACGAAAAAGCTTAAAAGCTGAGCCCGAAACTCTTCAGAATTCCACAATATTTCAAGATCTCGATTATGAAAAAACATTGTCAAAACTTCATCCGCTCGATTTTTTCCTATTTTGATTACCAAAAAGTTCAAAATTTCCACTAGTACATATTCCGGTATCCATATTTTTTGATCTATTAACTCAAACACATTAGTAGCTTTTTGGTGTTGAGAGTCAGATTGTTCCAGATAGGCAATCCAAACATTCGTATCAAGAATCAGATCCATATAGAATTTTGTCTATTTCCTTGCTCAAATTTTTCTGACCGGTTTTAAACTGCAATTTTGAAAGATCTTTTAGAGTAAACAATGCTTTTAAAGGGTCCACAGGAACTATTCTGAATGCAGGTTTGGAATTCTTCACGACTATAAATTCTTGGCCATCTGCTACTAATTCAGAAATCTTCTTCATCTCCTTATGAAATTGCTTTATCCCGATAATTTGAGCTGTTGGACTCATAAAGTTAAACAATTAGTACACTTATAGTATAACAATTGTTTAACAAATAGACAAGTTAATTGATTAACGCTCAATAATTAGCACAATATAAATCGGAAGTCCTGAAAAATTCCTGAATATTTTCACAAGCGATTGACAAAATGCCCCAACCTTTCGGAAGGGGCCTTTTTGGCTTAGAATGACTAAATTATAGTAATTCAACCTTAGCTCCCGCGGCTTCCAAAGCTTTCTTGGCTTCTTCCGCCTTGGCCTTGTCAACGTTTTCCATAACTTTTCCGTTGGCGTCAACGATGTCCTTGGCTTCCTTCAGACCAAGTCCCGTAAGTTCTCTTACGGCCTTGATAACTCCGATTTTCATAGCTCCGGCGTCTTTAAGCTGTACCGTGAATGAAGTCTTTTCCTCGGCGGCTTCACCTGCCGGGGCACCTGCTGCAGGCATAGCCATAGCCATTGCTGGGGCCGCGGAAATTCCATATTCCTGCTCCATGAACTTTACCACATTGTTAACTGAAACAATGTTTAGCTTTTCAAGGGCGTCGATGACCGCCTTTTCTTCCTTGTTAAGCTCGATTTTTGTAGCTTCGTCTGACATTTTATAAGGGGTTATGATTAAGATTGTTTTTTATCCGCGTAAGCCTGAGTGGCTCTGGCGAATGAAGAAATCGGAGCCGAAATGGTCCCGTGAAATTTTCGAAGAGGTGAAACAAGCATGGACATAAACATCGCGAGAAGTTCTTCTTTTGAGGGAAGATCCGCGAGAATCTTGATGTCTTTGAGACTCAGCACTTTGCCATCCATTATGCCTCCGACAAGTTTCAAAACCTCGATTTTTTTCGCGAACTTGCTCACGATTTTCGGACCCGAGACCTGATCGCCATAAGAGAAAATCGCCGCGATGGTTCCCGGAATCATTTCATCCGTAACCTCAACACCGTTTTCCTTGGCCGCGATTTTCATCAAAGTTTTCTTCGCGACTTTAAATTCAACGTTGGCCGCTCGCATTTCCTTTCTCATGGCGGAAATCTGTTCAACGCTCATGCCGGCGTACTGCCCGAAGGCAACCGACTTGGCTTTTGCGAACTTTTCTTTAAGCTCCGCCAAACTCTCTTCTTTCTGTTGTCTTGTAACTGCCATAGTTTGTAAATATTTATAGTTTTGCTGCTGCCGGCATTCTTAGCCTAGCATCAGCTTCGCTGATGTAAAGTTTGAGATCGACCTTATAAAAGCTCCCAAGCTTGCGCGTTGAGATGCAAATTTAAACTGAATTAATTGCTTATCTCGGCGGGTCTTATAGCTCCCTGCGGGAGTGGCCAGCTGTCTACGACGCACATGCATTCTAGCCAAATTTATAGATTTGTAAAGGGTATTTTAGAAACAGTGATCATCCCAGAAGTCATATGGTTTCTTAGGTTTTGGATACAATCTTTCTCTAACGGCACTTATCACGGCCACAAGTTCCTTCGCCATGGTATCAATCGTCAAAATTTCTTCCAAGCTAACAGTCTCTGTACTTTTTTTTGTGCTTTCCATAAATTTTTAGTTAAAATTAAATAAAAAGCCCCGCTAAGTGCAGGGCATATCTTTTGGAATCAATACATGAGTCAAAAGCATCCCCGCGAGCCGGTAAAATAGAAGTATAGATATGTATTTTTGATGATGTGCATTTTAATTTTAAAAGAAAAAATACCCCGCTTTTGCGAGGCTTAAATGTTTGTGATTTTACTTCACGACATTAGCGCCTCGCGGTTGCGAAGAAATAATATGCGTTGAAAAATGAATTAAATCTCATACAAAAGAAGCTTACAAAAGAGGCTGGGACATGTCAATACAATCACACGATACATTTGTTTGACAAACTTGTCTGACAAGTCTAAACTATAGCTGATAACTAATAATTTTATGGTTATAAAAGTAAAAACTCGCGAATTTTTGAGAAATTTCAAAAGCTTGACACATAAATTGGAGAAAGGTGAGGCTGATGAGATACTTATTGAAAAGAAGAATGGAGGACACTTTAAAGTTGTTGTCGAAGTCCCGACAACGCCTTTTGAACGATCATTACAGATGATAAAAAAATTCGGACCGTTTGATATTAAACGTCCGGAGGAAGATATATTCTAGAATAGTATGGTGAATAATTATATTTTAGACAGCAACATAATTATAAACCTGATAAATGACAATGGCTTGATTGTGACCCACTTGGGGGGCCTTAAACAAGATGTGTTTTCAATCAGCATTATAAGCAGACTTGAAGTAATGTTGGGACATTCAAAGCACTCCATGAATCTTGAACAAATTGAATTGATATTAGACAATTATGCCGCTCTCCCCTTTGATGAAGAAATTTGCAGACAGGCTGCAACTTTGAGCGATAAATCTCCCAAAAAACTCAAATTCAAAGACCTGATTATTGCCGCGACAGCCATCGTTCACAAAAAAACACTGATTACTTCGGACAAAGACTTTCTCAGTTTCAAAAAATTGAAAGTGAAGTATATTGGGGCCTGATGACAGACTTATATCACCACATATTGCTCTTGCTGAAAGAGTGCAAGAAAAATAATCAAAAGCCGCTTCTGGTTGTTTGCGGGCCCACCGCGTCCGGTAAGACGGCACTCGCTTTGAAGCTGGCGGAGGACTTTAAGGGTGAAATTATTTCAGCCGATTCCTGTCAGGTATACAGGAAAATGGACATCGGAACCGACAAAGTCGGAATAGACATCCGCAAGAAAATCAAACACCACCTGATTGATGTGCGGGACCCCGATAAGCAGTACACAATGTCGGACTTCAAACGTGAGGCGACCCACGCGATTAATGAAATATTGATGAAGGGCAAATTGCCGATAATTTGCGGGGGGACAGGTTTGTATATCAGTTCCGTGGTTGAAAATTACGACCTGCCCGTCGCTCCGCCCAATCCGAAAATTCGAGAAGAACTTCAAAAAGAATATGAAAAGGGCGGGAATATGTACTTATATAACATGTTGGTGGAGCTTGATCCCGCGACAGCCGCAAAAATTCATCCGAACAACGTGCGGTTTGTAGCGCGCGCTTTGGAAGTGATTTTGCAAACTCACGAACCGCGTGAACCGCGCAAGGGAAAGGCAATTTATCAGGTTTTCAAAATGGCTGTCGACTGGCCTCGCGAGGTTTTATACGACAGAATCAACAAACGCGTGGACGAGCAAATCGAAAAGGGACTTTTAAATGAAATTAAAACTTTGATGGCGGAGGGTTATGGTGAAAATTTACTGTCCATGCAGGCATTGGGCTATAAGGAATATTTCCCTTATATCAGCGGCCTGCGGCCGCTTCAAGACTGCAAAGAGGAGCTCAAACAAAACTCTCGCAATTTTGCAAAAAGACAGTTAACTTGGTTCCGTCGCGATGACGAAATTTATTGGATCACGCCGGATGACTTCACAAAATTATGCTCGTAAAATTTCAAGAACTTATAGACCTTTGCTCAAAACTTCGTTCGGAAGAGGGTTGTCCTTGGGATAGAAAGCAGACCTACGAAACAATGAAAAAATGCATCATTGATGAAAGCGCCGAAGTTGTTGGTGCGATCGAAAAAAATGACATCCCCAACCTCGAAGAAGAACTCGGCGATTTGCTTTTTAATATTTTATTGATCGCACAAATCGCGTCCGAGAATAAAGATTTCGACATGAAATCCGTGATGGAAAAAATCGGCAAAAAAATAATTGAACGTCACACTTGGGTTTTTGGCTCCGATAAAGCCGGTACCGCCGAAGAAGCGCTTGCTCTTTGGAAGAAGAACAAGAAGAAAAAGTCACCCCGGGGGTGAATTAAAATATAAACAAAATATGCGTCAACAATGGAATGTAAAATATCAACGTAAGCTGAATGAATCTCTTTGGTCCGCGCTCCTCGCGTCGCGCGACATCACAAATCCGGAGCATTTTTTTTCGGACGCATCAATGTCTGACCTTCACGACCCCTTTCTTTTCGAGGACATGAAAAAGGCAACCGAGCGCCTGCACCATGCGGTCAAAACCCGCGAGAGAATTTGGATTTACGGCGACTACGACGTGGACGGCACCAGCGGGGCAAGCCTTTTAGTGCACGCTTTGCGCTCGCTCGGCGCGGAAGTTTCTTACCGCGTTCCGCACAGACTCAAAGAAGGTTACGGACTTCACAAACATTACGTCGACGAAGCCGCCAAAAATTTCGTGAAAATAATCATTACCGTGGACTGCGGAATTTCTTGCAAGAAAGAAATCGACTACGCGGAATCGCTTGGAATAAATGTGATAATCACCGACCATCACACAGTGCCAAAGGAGAAACCGAACGCGTTCGCGACTTTGCACCCGCAACTTTCCGGATATCCTTTTAAGCATTTGTCGGGAAGCGGAGTGGCCTTTAAATTGGCGTCGGCGCTTTTGGAGGATAAAAAAATGATCGCGACCTTAATCGACCTCGCGAGCCTTGGAACCGTTGCCGACTGCGTGCCGCTCATTGGAGAAAATCGAAGCATCGTGAAGCTGGGACTCAAACAAATGGCACATACAAAGTGGGAAGGGCTGAGGGCGATTCTCGAATCTTCGGGAAATTTATACAACACCGAATTTACGACCGAAACAATCGGCTTTCAAATCGGTCCGCGCATAAACGCGGCCGGCCGAATGGACACGCCCATGTGGGCGATGCAAACGCTTTTGGCCGACGGCGCCGCCGCCCAAAAATTCGCCAATAAATTGGAAGAACTGAACCGCGACCGCCAAAGTTTAACTTCAAAAATCTTTGATGAAGCCCTACTGAAAATCAACACGGAAGACGTAATTATTATCGCGGAAGGCGAGGGTTGGTCGAGCGGACTCGTGGGCTTGATTGCCGGAAAAATTCAGGAAAAATTCAGCAAACCAACTTTGATTTTAGATGACCGCGGCGACCATTTGATTGGCTCCGCGCGTAGCGTAACAGGATTTAACATCATTGAAGCAATCAATGCCGCTAAAGCGCTACTTGAACATTTCGGCGGCCATGAAATGGCCGCGGGCTTCAAACTGAAAAAATCCAACTATTCCGACTTCAAAAAAATCCTCACCGAGTGTGCAAAAAACCACTTCGCTCAAAATCCAAACACAAATAAACTCGAACTTGAAACGGAACTTTTTGCTGAAGATTTAAGCATCGAAAGTTCAGAAAAAATTGAGTCATTCGCGCCTTTCGGAATCGGGAATTCAAAACCTGTTTTCCTCCTCCAAAATGCCGAAATCTTCAACCTAAGATCTATAGGAAAAAACGCCGAGCATCTGAAGTTTTCCATTAAATCCCACAACAAAATTTTCTCCGCAATCGCCTTCCGTATGGCGGAAAACGCGCAAGAGCTGCAAAACTCAAAAAAACTCGCGATCCAACTCGAAAAAAACGAATGGCAAAACCGCGTCGAGCTACAAATTAAACTTGTGGATTTCGCATAAACAGAACTTGACGTAAACCATAACAAGTGTACAAAGAGAACGATTTAACTTAAAACATGATTACTAAAGCACAAGCCAGCCCTGAGTTGATTGCACATGTTGAAGCCGGTTTAAAAACTCCCGCAGTTCAAGAAATGTTGGGAGCAGAAGGAACTACTTTAGTTCAAGATCTGCTTTCTCAATATCGTGCCAAGGCTATTTTGACAAGTGACTCAAATGAATTCTCTCCCGAGCGTCAAAGAATGCTCACTCTTATTCTTGCTCGTTACGATGAAAACTTGGGGAAGGGACTCTATTCGGCTGAATCAACACCTAAATCTGAAGTTGAAGCATTTTTAAAGATCAACCTCGATGTACTCGATACTCTAATGACTTGGGAAGCTCGCGGAGGTATGCCAATGTTTACGGGTGAAGAAAACGGAGAACTTTGTTTTGACGAATGTTCCGCTGAAGTTCCGCAAAGCATTCGAGATATAACTTACGGCCCTAATGCCGCCAAATATATTTTGGGTGATGAAAGTAGAAGTGCCTTAACTCAAGCTGAAAAATTAGGAGGAAATCTTATGAGCAAAAATCGCAGGGAAAAGCTCTTTGATGCCGGCCTTATAAAAGACAAATCTGCTTGGGAATGGTTATATGATGAAAGTAATACAGATTTAAAAATGAAAGGTGACAAAGTCGAAAATTATGGTATTGCCTGGTACGCCGGTTATGGCCGTGTGAGTCTGCGCGATGCCTACGGTCGCTATCTGTATGGCGGTCTCCGTTGCTCGCTAAGGGGTAAAAAAGCTTAGACTTTGAACCTTAAACTTTCCTTAAACCTTTAACCCCGCCTTGGCGGGGTCTTTATCTTTTATTTTTTCACAAAAACATTATAATAATTTTCGTACGGTGAATAGTCACTTGCCTCAGCGTAAGCTACCGTAGAGTGCTCCCGCAGCCGGGACGGAGCACGTGAGTAAATACCCTTAGGTTTGTGTGAGATTTAGCTCTCGATTGGGCTGAAAAATAATGGCTTTGTCGTTGCGACGCTGAAGTCTAATGGATGAATCTCAACAACGTAGCTGGAACGCCGGTTATGGCAATGTGAATCAGAACAATGCCAACAATCACAATCTGAATGGCGGTCTCCGTTGCTCGCTAAAGGTTAAGCTCTGCAAAGCCCCCAAGAAATTGGGGGTTTTGGTGTTCTTGACCTTGATTTCGCTGTAGACAAAGTGTACACTAGACCCTTATTACTTGCTGAAACTCGTAAAAAATGGTATAATTCACAGAATATATCTACATGGAAATTATAGATCAAAACAAGGCTCTCGAACTGGTAAAAAACGCAAAAAATATCCTCATCGCGCCATCTTCCCCGATGGACGGGGATAGCATAGGTAGCGCGCTGGCTTTGATGTCGGCTTTTCGAAAGCTTGGGAAAAAAGTGACCGTCGTTTGTTCCGATCACGTACCCGATGCTTTGAAGTTTTTGCCTATGGTTGATCAGATAGAATCCGACTTGCCGAAGTCTAAAGATTTCGTGATTTCTCTCGATACGAACAAGGCTGAAGTGGACCATATGAAGTACGAAGTCGAGCAGGGGAAAATCAATATCATCATCACTCCGAAAAACGGACGCTTCGACGGCCGCGACATTACTTTCGGTACGACAAACGCGAATTTTGACCTTATAATCACGGTTGATACCGGCGACTTGGTGCAGATCGGCAAACTTTACGAAGAAAACAAAGCGCTCTTTCAAAACGGCCCGCTCTTGAACATCGATCATCATGCTTCGAACGCCAAATTCGGCACTCATAATTTTCTCGACTATAAAGTTGCGGCAACCACTCAATTGATCACTCCTCTAATCCTTGAACTTGAAAAAGGAAGCGGAGACACGCTTGTTGACGAAGACGTCGCGACTTTGCTGCTTACCGGAATTATTACGGACACCGGCAGTTTCCAGCATTCCAACACCACGCCGGAGGCGTTTGAAGTCGCGGCGGAACTTTTGGATCGCGGAGCGAGACAGCAGGAAATCATCAAGCATATTTTTAAGACAAAGAGTCTCGCCACCCTGAAACTTTGGGGCAAAGTGCTTTCAAAAATTAAATACGAAGAAGACAGCAAGTTGGTTTATTCGACAATCACGCTTAAAGATCTCGAAGAAACCGGCGCAAAGAGCGACGACAGCGGCGGTATAATCGACGAACTGATGAGCAACGCGCCCAAAGCCGAAGTGGTGATGCTTTTGAAGGAAAAAGAACCCGGATTCCTTTCCGGAAGTCTCAGGGCTCCGGGCCAGATCGCGGACGTCAGCGCCATCGCGGCAAGAATCGGCGGCGGCGGCCATAAAAAAGCGGCCGGCTTCAGGATAAAGGGCAAAACCATGGAGGAAGGATTGCAAATCGCGAAAAGCACAATCGCTGAGTACATGGCGGAACACGCGACCGCTGGGAGCACCACTTCCGGTAAACTTTTCCCATCGCTCGTTGTGAAGCCTCAAACCAGCATTCCAAAACCTTCCGCGGGCGGAGAAGACATGCTGTTGGAACATTTTAAGAAGCAAAATAATCCCGAAGAAGAAGCGATTAAGGAAAAGTCGATGAAATTCTTTCAGGACTCCGACGGACAAGCCAAACCCGAAATGACGGTGGGCGACGTAATATCACAATTGAGCAAAGATTGATTCATCGATTTCCGCGTTCGAAGTCACGGATTTAACATCGTCCTCTTCTTCAACGGCCTCTATCAATTCGAGTATTTTTTTCCCCGTCTCGACATCGCTCACTCGGGTTTCATCCTTCGGTTTCCAAATCAACTCGTCCTTTTTGACCGTGAAACTTGCTTTCAACAATTTATTTTTAACTTCCCCAAGCTTTTCAGCTTCAGCGTAGACTTCATATTCCCCTTCTCCGATTGAAACGATGTCATCCGCGCCGCAGTCGATTATCCCCAGCTCGACCGCATCGTCCGCCAAATGGCCGGCATGAACCTCAAAATACGCCTTTTTCTCGAACTTCCAGCCAACGCTTCCCGCCGCGCCCATGTGCCCGCCGTTTTTGTCCAGAATCGTGCGAATATTCGTCAAAGCCCTGTTTTTGTTATCCGTAATTACGTCAATCATGAACACAATGCCGTTCGGTCCGAAAGCCTCATAAGTTAATTCTTCATAAATCACTCCGTCTTTATCTTCGCCGCTCCCTCTTCTAATCGCGCGTTCGATATTTGCGTTCGGCACATTGTCGGCCTTCGCCTTCTCAATCGCGCTTCTCAGTGAGGCATTCATGCCCGGATCGCCCCCCTTTTTCGCCGCGATTTCTATCATTTTCGCGTGAAGCGTAAGCGTTTTCCCCCTTATCGCGTCGGAAGCCGCCTTTTTATTCTTAATGTTCGCCCAGTGGCTGTGTCTTGCCATGCCCTATTTTTCTCACAGCTTTCGAACCCGGTCAATAGATTGACTAATAAGGTTAAATATAGTATAATTTAAGAGCTTAAAAAACATGAGAAATTTCGATCGAAATATACCGGAGGAGACGGAAGAACAATCTCATCCCGTTGTGGCAAATGAGCCGGTTGATATGAATCGCCGTGGATTTCTCGGAGCGGTTTTGGCAACTGCGTTTTTGACGGCCTGCGGGAAAGTCGATGCTGATAACTCGACATACACACCCGCTGAGCAGCCCGACACTGCTGAAACCATTGCGCAAAAACATGACTTGCCGACAATTCGCAAAATGATTGTGGAAAGACATCCGAATTTGGGACATTACATTTCGGTTAGAGAAAAGTCTGGCACGGAAGTGGAAAAACAGGTGCTGAAAGTAAATTTCAGGGAGCTCGGCCGGGATGCACAATATAACGACGACATATTGGTGCGGGCTTATTTATTGAAAGTCTCTTATAACGGACTCTTAAACGACCGGGTAATCGACGATAAGGATATGCTTGTGAAATTGAACTATTTGGACACCTACGACAAAATGTGGCCGAAAAAACTAGCTAAAGTCTGCGCAAATCACAAAACGGATATGGAGCTCGCCAGAGCGAATCTTCAACAGTTCGATAGAGAACACCCGCAAAAAGAAGAAATGACATATCAGAAATTCGTGGACATCACGACCGGAGTAGTAAAAGACGTTTCCGCGCGCATGGCCGAATTGCGGCAAAGCGATTCGCACAAATACGATCTAATCAATGAATTCACCGAGTTGATTGACACCGATTTTCTTGTCGGACTTTCAATTCATGAAGTAATGCCGGCGGACTATAATGATGTAACCAGAATCACAATTCTCCGCGCTCTGTTTGAAGAAGGTTTCGAAATCAATACGATTCCGGCGGTATATGATGACGTGGCGTCTTTCGGACCTCTGCAAATGTCGGTTATGCCTTACGAGGGGAGAAACAGAGACGATCCCTTCGGCGCGAAAACGGGAAAACGCAGTGTTACGGAAACCGTGACGGATAAAAAGGGAAATAAGAAAAAGAAAACGCTTAAGAAAACGGTCAATCTGATAGGAGATATTGAACCTTATTTGGCGGACTTCAAGCTTCCTCACAGACTTTGCGATTGCATAATGTTGGAAGACCAGCTGAAAGCCGGCATGTTACTTCTGCTGACAAATTTTAACTGGCTTTTTAAAGACATGCTCGCCGGCAATGAAAGATTTACAAAATTGTGGACGGAGGCTTCCATCGTGGAAAAACGCACTTTTTTGGCTACGATTTTGGGTTCGGCACATAACAATCCCAAATTTGCCAAACGCGCGATGGAACAATCGCTAAGGTGGGATAAGGGCGATTCCGCGGATTACTTTATTGACGATATTCCGGATACTCGAGAAGAAGTGACAAATCTTATGGAACTGCGTACGGCCTACATAAATATATTGAAACGCGTGCACACAATCTCCGCGCGCGAGGGGGAAATGACATCCGGTTTGATTGAAAGATTCTCGCGTACGGGCGACTCGACGGAACTTCAATTCACGGAAGTGGAGGCGATATCCTCACCGGAGGAGCCGAAGGATACCGCGGTTGAAACCAAGCAGGTGGCCGGTCACACGCTCAAAGTCGAAAGACGGACAAAACTTCTTGTTCGCGAAAGAAACGGCATAAAATATTTCACCTTCACGGTTCCGAACTGGCCCCTCGATCATGTTGTGAAGGATTTATGCGGAGCGGCAAACACGGAAACGATGCGGGCTGTGAAAAAATTCAACGGCACCGAGAATATTAAACCCGGAGAAGTAATATTGATGCCCGTGGATTTCATGATGGAGGATCTCAAAAATCCGGAATTGATTCAAATCGCAATCCCAAAGGGCAAAAACAAAGAAGAATACCTGCGCGGCATTTTGAAGGAAGGAGTGCATCCCGACCTGATAGTTATGTATACCGCCACCGAAAATGTCTCGACTTTGGAAGATTTGGAGGATGTTGTTAAACTGCCAATAATACTTGTCAAACCCGATGTACTCGAAAGAAACAAATAATCTCGGCAGCGACTCGACTCCGAATCACCCCGTCGCGAGGCACCCGGCAATTACGGGACTAAGGAATGTATTGCATGCCGGGATTTTTTCAGTCGCGGCTTTGGCCGGCGGCTCCGTTTGCGAGTCATGCGTGCCTGACACGGGCACAGAGGAACCGGCGCCGGCTTCGAAAATGACATATGAAAAAGGTAACTGGAAGTTCGACGTGATGGAGACGAAAGAACAAGCGTTCCAACTTGAACCGGGCCAAAGATTTTTTTATGACTACATTAAAGGCAAACTTTCAAAAACCACAGGCGCGGATTTGTCGCACGGCCCGGACATGGAAAGCTTCACGGATGCCTACATTGATATAACTCGCAAACTCAATCCGGATTTAAATCTCGATAATTCGGAGGAAATTGCGGGTAAGAAAATTATTTTGCCGACAACGGTGCATTTTACACCCGGCAACGGTAAATTTTTTCGTAGCAGAGTCGGTTATGAATATTTGAGGGAAGCCGCGAGAGCGGACGGCATGGATATTGGCGATCCGTCGAAAAGAGACGGTATTTTTGCGGAGGCGTCAAAACTTCCCCTAATGCCGGATTCCCAATACTACCGGTGCAAGGACCCCGCTTCCGATTGCAAGGAAGCATTTGCTCCGCACGCGCAACAAACTTATGAAAAGTTCGCAAAGGAGTTTTATGACAGAAGCATCGGCGTGATGCCGGTGTACAACGATTTAATGCGCGATGAGGAGGAAGAAAAATCAATCCTGCAAAAAGGCAAAGGTGGAACGGAGCTTGGCTCCACGCACATCACCGGTAACTCACTTGACCAGGCCGTTTACGGGTACATTATCAAGGGCGAGTACGTTTACTACGGCAAAGCTACGGACGAACAAAAAGCGGACATAGACAAACGCCTGAAGCCTCTTTTGGCTGAAATTTTGTCCGAATATTTTAAGCGCGGCGAAATTTTGGTGCTGGATGAAACACATGGAAATACTCCGCATTATCACCTTTATTTTCCCGCGAAGGTCACTCCGCTCCACCCGCAAGAAATAAAATTGGATTTATCCGCGGCGGTCGCGACTCCGGCATTACAAATGCGCGTCGGTGAAAGTGACGGCATACGGTACTACACATTCACGGTTCCGGCATGGACTTTGGAACGTTTTGCGGAGAAACTGTGCCCCTCATCCAACGTGGGCACTCTCGCAGCTATAAAACAATACAACAAGACGGATCACATTGCTCCCGGCGACGTGATTCGAATGCCTCTGGATTTTATGAAGCACGAACTGCGAGACCCCGAACTCATTCTAGTGGATGAAATGACCGCGGCCGGAATCGACAAAGACATTTTGGAACTTTACAATCCGGCTCATGAAAGCGGCGCGTACAAAGTGCCTAAAGCCTTACTGACGCCGCAACCGTAGCGGCGACGCCTTCCTCGAATGGGGAAGGAATTATTTTTTCCGCGCTCGGATTTTCCACCAAACCCGCGAGCTTTTTCGCGGCATTGAGGAACATTTCTTCGCTAAATTGTTTGATGCCCTTATCCAACGCGCCGCGGAAGATTCCCGGGAAAACCAGTACGTTGTTGAGCTGATTCGGATAATCGCTCCTTCCGCTGGCCACAATTTTTGCGCCCGCCGCCAGGGCTTCTTCCGGCATGATTTCGGGAACCGGATTCGCCATGGCAAACACAATTGCGTTCTCTGCCATGCTCGTGACCATTTCCGCGCTCACAAGTCCGCCTTTTGAAATTCCAATGAACACGTCTGCTCCTTTCATCACGTCTTTCAGCTGACCTTTTTCAAGATTGTGATTGGTTTTTTTTGCCAACTCTTCTTTTGCCGAATTCATGTTCTCCATGCGGCCTTCATATATCGCGCCGTGAGTGTCCAGCACGACCAAATTATTATAGCCCGCCTTCAAAAGCAAATTGCTGATTGCGGTTCCGGCCGCGCCCGCGCCGTTCAAAACAATTTTCACATTCTGCGACTTGCCCACAACTTTTAAAGCGTTAATCAAACCCGCCAAAACCACAATGGCGGTTCCATGCTGGTCGTCGTGGAACA
>CAYIRB010000001.1:26046-48189 GCA_964365765.1 uncultured Candidatus Peribacteria bacterium | reverse complement strand
GGTTTTTGTCGAGAGTTGTGCGTGGATTTCCAATCCTATCACCGTTTCAAATACGCTCATATTATTTGGATCTTATCATTTTAGTTATCAAATCTTTTAACTGTTTATGGTCTTGGAACTTTTGGTTATCGTGGTACGTCTGATGCTGGTTCACCACTTTTGACTCGACTTTACGCGGCGAGGCTATATTTTTCAACGTAATAATCGAGCCGCTCATGTGTTCGATTTTGATATCACCATATCCTATGATTGTTCCCCAAAATCCGCGTATTTCATTTGTTACACCTTCCACAAAATCATATTCGATTCTTGTACTACCTTTATTGAAAAATGAATGCCATTGGTGGTCAATAACGCTGAAGTTTGTGATAAGCCAAGCATCCAAGTACCAAAGTATCAACCTGTAAGTAAAAAGCAATACCCCAATCCCCACCCAAGCAATCCATAAGTATAAAAACGGCGGTATGAGGTAGTAAAAGAGTGCGGGAACCAGTAGCCCAAAAATCATGATTTTAAACAGTTGCGGGTAAATCGTAAAAGGATGGGCGTGAGCAACGTATGTAATTTTTTCACCTTTACTCAGTAATGTTCTGAATACTATATTCGCAATAATCATATTTATTATAATTTTAATTGCTGGTAGCCTCTTGTGGTAATCATAGAGAATTATGAAAAAAAGTACAGACTTTACGCTCGGCCGCTTTGTATTCGACGTAATCACGGATATACTCGTGGTTTTTATTCTTGTGCAATTAATCAAAATGTACGTTTTCGCGCCCTTTAAAGTTCACGGTCCGTCCATGTGCGACACTTTCAACGTGTACAATGACGAATGTTACAACGGCGACGGCGAGTTTATATTGGTTTCCAAATTCCCCGTCGATGCTTTTTTCGGCTGGTCACTTGGGGAAATTGGACGCGGCGACGTAATTGTATTTCAGGCGCCGGATCAACCGGCGGGCGAATATTATATTAAGCGCGTGATCGGCGTCCCCGGCGACGATATTAAGATTGCGAACGGTTTTGTTTACATAAAAAACCCCGAGGGCGACTATAATAAATTGAACGAATCCTATTTAAATAATGAAAATTTCGGTCAAACAATTCCATACAGGGTTTCGCAAGAAGAATTCAGCGTTCCGGACGGCCAATATTTTGTGATGGGAGACAATCGGCGTAAAAGTTCGGATTCGCGAAGATGTTTCCGTCAGTTGGGCTGTGATGCCGATTCATCCCCCTATTTGGAATTCAGCGCGATCCAAGGGGTCGTAAAAGTGGTTGTTTTCCCTGTGACGCACTTCCGCTATGTAGGTCGCCCGGATTATTCAATTTAGCTCGTCTTTGCCGCTTAAGTAGAACTCAATCATTGTCATCAAAAGTACAATTAACAATCCGTTCCAAATGCGGAGCAGGCCCAGCATCAGAAGCCCCAAACAAAGAATTGTGCAGATACCCAGAAGAATCCCTTGTCTCAGCGAAATCATAACATGTTTTGTGTAGACCTGGATTTTGCTTCGCATTTTTTTCAAATAAAACAGAACGATAGTGTATGACCCCACCAAAGCCAATGACAGACTGATAAAAAACAGCGTGAGCGCGAGGCCGGTTGATTCGAAAGGATTGAGATTTAAAATCACCAACGACCACGCCGCCCAACTGATTAGCGACGCCGCGCCTATTATAATAAGCACTTTTTGGTGTGGCTTGTTCAATGTTTCAATGTCACGGCTCATTTTATAGCTTATTTAATATGTTCTCGATTCGCTCAGCGTCTTTGGATTTGATGTCGGCTTTGAGCAGCAATTTCGGAACAATCTTAATGCTTAAAAGTTTGTTCATTTCCAATTGTATGTCTCTGACTTTGAAATTAAGTTCATTTTGAAGCAAGTCAATATTATCGGAAGCCGATACCCACACTCTGGCAATGGAGCAATCCTGATTTAAATCGACATGTGTGATAAATAAAAGTTTATATGTTTCCGACCGGATGTGTTTGGGCAAAAGCAGGGAGATTTCTCTCATTATCAATGCCGTCAATTGTTCTTTTCGCTTTGTTTTCATATTTCTGGTAGATTTGCGTCAAATAAATTTATGGTGATTAAATTAGTTTTCTTCTCCAGCTCGGAAATTTCATTACCATTATTAAGGGCTTTGAATGCCGACGCAAGGTTTAATATCTTGTATGTCGTATGCCAACCCGATAAAACCGCCGGTAGAAGTTTAATGTTGAAAAAAAATCAAGTAAAGACCTCCGCTGAAAAAATGGGCCTGAGAGTCTTGCAACCCGAGAAACTGTTGTCCAATGATTTTTTGTCGACAATAAAATCTGCTGACGCGGACATACTCCTAACTTTCGCCTACGGAAAGATTTTACCGAAAGATGTATTGAAATCCGCAAAAATCGCTCCGATAAATATTCACGCTTCACTGCTTCCCAAGTACAGAGGCGCCTCCCCCATTCAAGCTTCCATTTTAAACGGTGATAATGAAACCGGAATTACAATAATGAAGATGGTGGAAAAAATGGATGCCGGACCTATTTTTAAGGTTTATCCGATTGCAATACTTGAACATTTTACAGCGGGATTGCTACATGATTGTATCGCCGATAAGGCGGCGGAATTCGTACCCGACGAACTTGCAAAAATAAACGCTTCCAGCGTGTTTACCGAACAAGATGAAGCATGTGCGACCAATACCGTGAAAATCGTAAAGGAAGACGGCTTTGTGGACTTTAAGTGCTCCGCAAAAGAGCTGATGATGAGATTCAAGGCATACACTCCGTGGCCGGGCTTATGGACAACTTACGAAAACAAGCGGCTTAAACTTATAGACCTGTGCCCGAGCAACGAAGTTTTGGCCCCGGGAGAAATTAAATGCTATGCGGATAAAATCCTGGTGGGTACGGCTGATGGTTCGATTCTTCTTAATGAGATACAATTGGAGTCGAAAAACACAATTCACGCCAAGCAATTCGTGATCGGATATCCGGATTTTTGCAGGACTAGCCTCCCTTCTTAATCGGGAATATGTTCCCCTTGCTACTTAGAAATACCGTAAAAATCGAGAAGTTCAGAATGCTTATGTACCTCCCTTTTTCCAAAGTGAAAAAGTAATGGTCGAAGAGGGTAATTATTACAAACGAGACGAGCAAGCAGCAAAATACTCTCCAAATATGTCTTTCCTTTATGTTCATGAGATTTTTGTTTTTCATTATAAGTTTGTAAATCAGAAATCCCAGAATTGAGAATAATACAGTCGCACCTAACAAACCCGCTTCGCTCAATATCAATAGATAAATGTTATGCGGGGGTTGATAAGTCCACGGCGGAATGTTTTTGTCGGAAATTTTATCCAAATATAATGTGGAGAGGTTAAATCCCACGCCAGTTGGATAGTCCCAAAACATTTTAAGCGCGTTTTTATAGCCTTCTATGCGTTCACTTATCGAGTTGTCTGTAAATATACTTAATATTCGATAAATCCATAAAATGAATAGCTGACTTAAAACAATCAAGGAAATAAATAAAACTTTGAAACGTCTGCGAATATCCAGCGACTTCAGATGCCATGATGACAAAATCACCACAGCCACTATAAAGGCGAAAAGCGTCGACCTTGAAAAGGTAAGCAGTAATGCGACAACTTGCAGTATGATTAATATATATTTGTGAATCGGCTTCATTTTTTTCCAAAAAATAAATATGAACATTATTGAGGTCAGGAGGTAAGCCGAAAAAATATTCGGGTGGGCGAAAGTTCCGTAGGCTCTGAGTATCGGCATATTTTCAATATAAAACTTTGCGGCTTGCGGGTTAAAACGGTTTAAATCCTGTTCTCCCAGAATGCCCAGGCCCAAATCAGATTGTAAAATAAATTGAGCGATGCCGATGATTGCTTGTAAACCCATACTCATAATAAATATCTTCATCATTCGCGTGATCTTGAGCACTTGATTGACCGCAAGAATGTAAAAGATCAGCATGTCGAAGACTTTGAGCGATGTCAAAAACTTGAGAATACTGTCCTCCTTGTCGCTTAGTAAAAGTGATAATACTGCCGTGAATTCCAATAAAATAAATATGAAAAAAAAGGACTTATCGCCCGTATGTATCTTCTTCCCTCCGACAAATGACTTTATTAAAAATATGATCGAGTTTATGTATAATAATAGTTCCGACAGGCTTATGGAAACGCTTGCGTAGGGGTTGAATAAACCGCCATACCATTCGGTTTGATAAATCAACGTTTTAATGTCGAACGGTAGTGTGAAAATCAGGGCGGCGAATAAGTATATTTGCAGTTTATTCAGCAAATCATTTGGTAGTTAACACTACCGGTTTAAGCCCGGTGGCCGGTATAAGTGTTTGTATATCGGATGCCATTTCTTTCAGCACCGTATTTACTTTAACGCCGCTTAACACGCTTGCGATTCCGTCGAGGAAAATTGATTTATATGAGTATGAATCGTACATTTGCAAGCTCTGTGCGTACCCGACTTGGGCGGCGAAAGTGCCATAAATCGGGTCATCGCTTTCTCCGGCTATTAATGACCGCCTTCCCGATGGCCTGTGGGTTTTATCGTTCATAAATTGTTCATTTTGTGCGGATATCACCGTGGCTATGAACTCCCACGCAAGATCCGAATGTTGAGATGTGCGGCTAACCACAGGGGCGAAATAGCTGGCGTACGTTTTTTTAGTTTCGGTTGATGTGTTCGGATCAAAAGGCTGGGGAACTGCCTGAACTTTGATTTCTCCTGCGTCGATTGTCGCTTCACCCAAGGATTTCAGTCGGGAAATTTCGTTTAAAATATCTTCATATGTGAATGAATAGCCGAATATCATCGAG
The DNA here is from genome assembly GCA_964365765.1 of uncultured Candidatus Peribacteria bacterium. GTDB lineage: Bacteria > Patescibacteriota > Gracilibacteria > UBA1369 > 2-02-FULL-48-14 > CALRGE01. The sequence goes on along the minus strand of CAYIRB010000001.1, from coordinate 43,338 downwards.
ACCTTCCCGCGAGCGAAGGTTCCGATTTCTTTTTCCGCTCCGTCCGCATCGGCGAGATATTTATTCCAGCTGTAGAGTCCGTTTTCCGGTGAGCCGAAACCGGTGTAGAGGTTAAGGGCGCTAATGGCGTTGGAGTCGTTGGCAAGCGTGACATTTTTTAAATCCTCGGAATAAAAATTGACCTTATACTGCAAGAATAGGAGCGTGAGGATGTCGAAGGCCCGTACTATATTATCACCTCTTCCCATTGCGATGCCGGATCTTTCGAACCGTTCATAGCTGTTGTCTTGCTTATTCAACTTGATTACGGCTTGCATTACTTCATCCCACGTATCGCCCGGACGGCCGCGCTCGGGAACCGCTTCTTCAAGCTGTGACTTGTTATAAAACAATGCCAATGTATCGACATATGCAGGCAGACCGTATATTTTTTCAGTTCCGGCGGAATCCGCGATTATCATGTCGTTTGCGGCAACCTCGACAAAAGCGCTCTTGAAAGTATCCGGTGTTACAACCGAGGATGGGGCGGGACTTAATTTTTTGTAATTATTCGGAAACCATGTGTTGTGAAGCATAAAAACGTCCGGTCCCTCCCCCTCCGCCAGTTCGTTTACTATCAGTTCCAGATAACTTTCTGGGTCGGTAAATTTTTTATAAATTATGCTGACACCTGCATGCGCACTTTCAAAAGAACGCATGGCGGGGAGATATAAATCTTCATTATCAAAAAGCCCGTAAAACGTGAGTGTGATGGCTTCTTTTTTTTCCCGTTGTTCATTTTTCTTGCGTAAACAACCCGGCAGTATGGAAATGCCCAATAAAGCTATTATGATCAAAGCCGAAATATATTTTTTTGTTGGCATGCGTGGTTTAATTATACATTTTTCAAACCGAGAATAAAGTATCTTTTTGAAAGCGCGTACCAATAATATTTTTTAGCAAATGGGAAAATTCGTTTAACGATATACAGAATGAATATGATTGGCGAGAAGGAAATCAATTTAAGGATTATCAGTTTAAGTCCCTTCGGCACAACGCGGACTTCATTTTGTTTTTTTTCAAATAATTTCGCCGATGTGCCGACTGACAGCATTCTTTTTTTCAACGATTCTTCGTTGATAATGTGGTCGTGGTAAGCGAGAATCTTCTGTTTGTAGATAATTTTCAGCATGAATTTCTTGCAAAGTCTGTACCCCAGCTCGATGTCTTCCCAGCCGTAAGATTTAAAATCGGGGTCGAAACGTTCTTCTTTCAACAATGAGATTTTAAGTGAAATATTGGATGTATAAAAATACCTGAAATCCACTTCCTGCCCGTCTTTTAGTTTATAGTAAGCGAATTGCGGCCCGCCGTGTGTGAGCCAAGTCATGAAATCATTTGTTTCATTCCCGGGAAACCATTCGATTCCACCCAAGCAGGCGGTGTTTTCTTCTGGATAATCAAAATGGAAATCGATGTGCGCTTTCACAAAATCGTTCTCAGCATAGATGTCATCCCCGATGAACAATACAATTTGACCGCGGGCATGTTTCAAGGCCAAGTTTCTGGCGTTTCCTTGACCTTGATTTTTTTGCCTGAAGTGAAAGAAATTGCTTTCTTTTTCAAATCCATTTAATACATCTCGAGTTTTGTCGACACTCCCGTCGTCAACCACAATCACTTCAAAGGATTCCCTTGAAAGATTTTGTTTAAACAGGCGTTCCAAGCAGATCTCCAAGCAGGATGATCTGTTATATGTCGGAATAATTACTGTAAGGAATGGATTTGCCACTCCCCTACTTTAAACGCTTTTTGCTAAGCCGCAAGCTCCACGCTTTCAATGGCTTTCTTTTCGGTTTCCCATTTAAGAATGTGAAGACTGCCTGCCAGCACTTCCGTTACGAAGTATTGGACTTTGTCCTTGCCTTCGTAGCTGCGGTTGGTCAATCGACCTTCCATGTACACTGGGGAGCCCTTTCTAAGATGCTTGCAGCATATTTCGGCCAGTTTCTCCCATGCGACTATCCGGTGGAAGTCGGTTGTGCGTTTTAATTGTCCGTCGGAATCGTACCACTCGTTGTTGGTGGCTAGCGCAAAGCTGGAAACGGACTTTCCGGACTTTGTTTTCTTGAGCTCCGGGTCATTTACTATATGACCCAAAAGTGTTACTTTGTTAACGCTTTTCATAGAGTTGTGTTAAAGAATACGTAACAGTTTTCTCACAGAAACCTGAAATAATCCTGAAAAATTCCTAAAAAAAATCTGAAATAATTCGCATATGTTTACAGGTATAGTTAAGGATAAAGGCATTGTCGTGAAACGATGGGATCAAAAAAGAGTCTTGGCATTAAATATCCTGACGAAATTACCGGCGAAGTATTTTAAAACAGGCTCCAGCATCATGGTGGACGGCGTGTGCTTGACTGTTGAATTGTACAAGGCCAAAACCTTTTCTGTTTCCGTGGTTAATGAAACACTCGCCAAAAGCAATTTCGGACGCCTTAAAGTCGGTTCAATTGTAAATTTGGAGCCTGCGATCACCCCTTCGGATTTACTTTCAGGGCATATTGTGACGGGACACGTCGATGCTGTGGCGACGGTAATAAAAACGGGCGATGACTTTAGGGTTGCCGTGCCGACCGATTACGCGAAATATTTTCCGGCTAAATCGTCGATTTGTTTGAACGGCGTCAGTCTTACGGTTAAGTCGAGAAAAGAAAACTCTGTTTGCATTGCGCTTATTCCCGTAACTCTTAAAAAAACCAATTTGTCCTATTTAAAAGTCGGTGATAGTGTCAACTTCGAAATTGATATACTCGCGCGATATATAGAATCATTAATCAAATGAAAAAAATAGGAATTGTAGTTTCGGAGTTTAACAGGGAAATTAGTAAACAAATGCTTAGGGAGTGTCTGCGCGGCTTCAGGGAACTGAAAATCAGCCCAATCGTCCTGAAAGTTCCTGGCGCAGTCGAGATGCCTTACGCCGTACAGGAAATGATCTTGAAAAAAAAAGTTGCGGCGGTGGTGGCTTTGGGTGCTGTGATCAAGGGTGAAACCGACCATTATGAGCGAGTTTGCGAAATGTGCAGTAGCGGGCTTGCCGCTTTAAGTTTGAAGTACAGAATACCGGTTATTTTTGAAGTACTGATGTGCGATACCGTTTCCAAGGCGAATAAACGCATTGACAAGGCTTACGAGGCCGCTTATTTAGCCCTTAAAATGATCAACTTAAAATATGAATCCACCAAGTCTTAATTCAGTCGATTTATGTGGCAAGAAAGTCCTTTTGAGATGTGACTTGAACGTCCCTCTTTCAAAAGACGGGAAAATACAAGACGATACTCGAATCCTGGAAAGCGTCCCGACAATCAAGTATTTATTGGAGCGTGGAGCAAAGGTTATTATTTTGACCCATTTGGGGAGGCCGGACGGAAAGCCGGTTGAAAATTTGCGCGTCGATGTTATTGGCGATAAATTGAGTGCCTTGCTCGGATTCAACGTGATCAAATTGAACGACTGTGCCGGAGCTGGTGTGAGTGAGGCACTGCGGAAAATGGATGGGTCGACGGTGTATCTTTTGGAAAATACAAGATTTCACCCCGAGGAAGAAGATAATGATCCGACATTCGCAAAGGAACTTGCTTCCTTTGGGGATATTTTTGTGAACGACGCTTTCGGTACCGTACACAGGGCTCACGCAAGCACTGCCGGAATCGCCGCCCACTTGCCTTCGTACGCCGGATTGTTGTTGGAGAAAGAAATTAAAGTTATGAGCGAATTGCTTGCCCTGCCGAAAAAACCGCTTTGTTTAATTGTAGGCGGCGCGAAAATAGCTTCAAAAATCGGTGTTTTGAATAATTTTCTACCGCTGGCGGACTTCTTTTTGATTGGCGGAGCTTTGGCAAATACTTTTCTGGCCGCGAAAGGGCTGAACGTCGGTTCTTCCCTTTATGAAAAAGATAAAATTCCGGTCGCAGTGAAATTTTTAAAAGATGCGGCGGATCAAAATAAAAAAGTTATCTTGCCGACGGACGTGGTCACCGAAAGCGCGGAAACTCTAAATGCCGAGGATGTGGCGGGAAACATGAAGATTTTTGACTTGGGAAAGAAGAGCGTTGAGAATTTTATCACCGTTTTAAAGGGATGCTCGACGGTTATTTGGAACGGCCCATTGGGTCTTTACGAATACCCGCAATTTGAATACGCCACCAAGCAAATCGCTCTATTTGTGTCTAAAATGGATGCCATCACCATAATAGGCGGCGGGGATACAATTGACGGGATTAAGAAATTCAATATACCTCTCAATAAATTCACTCATGTATCGACGGGCGGCGGGGCCATGCTTGAGTTTTTAGAGGGCAACGAATTGCCTGGGATTCAAGCTTTAATGCGCAGGTAGGTTTCAAGTAGTACCAATGCGGCCTGGCTGTCATCTTCTTCGCTTATTGATGACCGCCCCGCGGCGATTTTAGACGTGAAACGTTCGTCCATTGTTTTGACTTCCACCTTTAATTTCTTCAAATCATCAATAAGTTCGAGGATGTGATTTTTATTGACAGCCAAGCCGCCCGAAAGTGAGAACGGCATGCCGACCAATATCGTACTTATATTCTCACGAAGCAAAATTTCTTTGATCGCATTTAAGAGTTCGGGGTTGCCTGCATGAAAAATTTCCGGCCTCATAAATGCCATTTGTCTTTCGGCGTCGCTGACTGCTACGCCGGTTTTTTTGGTGCCGACGTCCAAACTTAATATTTTGCCTTTATCAGCTTGCTTCAATTTTCAGGTTTATTGTTGCAAATACGGTTTTATAAAGTGGAAGATTCAATACATATTCCCCAAGATTTTTGTAGTGCTCGGTATGCTTTATCGAACCGGAGGGAATGGATGCTTTCAGCTGTTGCTCAATAGCTTCGGAGAGAATTTTCGCGTTGACCGCCCTGTAAAGGCGGCCGGTTTCACCGGCTTTTTCTTTTATAGTCACGGTTTTCCCGTCAATTTTTTCTTTTACGGCGAGGGCGCTTTCTTCCATCGCTTCGAGTTTCTCAACCGATTTTGCTTTTTGAGCTTGCAGGTGCGCCACTTGTTTCCCTGTCGCAGGTATGGCTAAATTTCTGGGTTGTAAAAAATTCCCGAAGTAGCCTTCCGAGACTTCTTTGACCTGCCCCTTTTGACCGAGATTTTTTACGTTTTGTAACAGAATGATTTTCATGCGCTAATTAAATAGCCATTGGGCGATATTTGCAAATCTATCTTTCGGCAATCGTATGTTTAGAACGTTCACCCCTGTAATTTTAGAATCCACCAGATAGTTGTAGGTCGGCGTGTACAGGAATACAGCGGGGACGTCCTCGGAAATAACTTTTGCCAGGGACTGCATATATTCGTTTTTTTGATTGTCGTCAAAAGTGCCGCGGATGCTTTCAATTAGAAAGTCGGCCTTGGGATTTTGATAATTTGATAGGTTCAAGCCCGATTCTCCGACTTGACTGGAGTGCCAATATGAAAATGTATCCAGGTTATAACCTAAACTTTGACCGTACAAAAGCATGTCGTAATCTCTATTTTGAATTATTTCGCTCAAGGCCTCGTCGTCGTATGTTTCTATTTTGACTTCAATACCGACATCTTTCAGTTGTGATTGAATTATCGCAGCGCTGTCCGAAAAGACTTCCTCCTGCGTTGGATTGCTTTGCGAAAAGTCCCGTCTGACGAGCCGAACACTGAACGTTTCACCTTCCGGATTTCTCCTGTATATATCGCCTTCGGCCAATTTCCAAGAGCTGTCAAAGAGCGCGCCTTGAGCGGCTAATATATCAAATGTATGTACCCAATTTTCCTGATTAAGCTCCAAAAGCGGAGTATCTATTTGTGCTGTGTATGAAATTTGACGAAGAATCTCTGACTTATCGACAGCTTTGGAAATTCCCAAACGCACTTTGTTTTTCCCGAGAATATTGGAATCCGTGTTGAAAAACAGAGCGGTATATTGCGGCAGGGAATACGGATATATTTCCATATTCTCCGTATCAATATCGTTTAATAGTGTTTCACGAACTCGAGCGGCGCCATGCCAAACCGATCTGTTCGCGATTAATTCTTCGAGAGTCGGGTACGCGATGAACCTAATCCTCTCCACCGCCGAGCGGGGCCCGTAATAGATGTCGCTTGCCAACAAATTTATACTGTAGGTGCCGTCTTCGTTCGCTTGGTATGGGCCGTCGACTTTATATGGACCCGATCCCACCGGACTTTTATTAAACTCGTTTTGGTCGAGCTCATCAACAGGAACCCCCTTTAATATGTGCTTCGGCAGAATTCCCGTTGTCAACTCCGAATAAAAAAATGAATTCGGCGTGTTAAGTGTGAAAGTAACAGTTCTGGAATTGAGTTCTTCCACTTTAACTCCCTGAAAATTCGACTTCAAAATCGGATTTTTAAAATTTTCATTTTGAATAACTTCCGCGTATGTGAAATAGATGTCATCGGCGCTAAGTTCTTCACCGTCTTGCCAATTCAAATCATTTTTTAAGGTGAATGTATAGACGAGTTTGTCTTCGCTTAATGTGTGTGTCGCCAAATCTTCGTCAAAAGTCTCCGTCAGCGGGTTGTATTTAACCAGTCCGGAAAAAACCAGGCTCGAAATATCCGCATCCACGTCGGAAAACTCCGTGAAAACCGGGTTAATACGTGATATTTGGCCCACAAGACCTTCAGAGTAGTTGTTCTCCCCCAAGTCATCCCCGCCTAAGAACGTATTACCGACGACAAGAAAATAGGCACTCACAATTAAGATCGCAGAGAAAAAAATTGCAGTAAACTTTTCCTTCCTGTTAAAGGACTTGATTGTTTTCCAAAGCAGTCCCATTACACAAAGTTGAGAACTAGAGATAAGAGAACAAATGAAACAAGGAAGGCAATCGTCAGGTATGACAGTATTTTTTCGGCTCCTCTTTTACTTGTTTGAATGGCGTTCGCACCGGCTGAGCCCGCTATGGACTCGGACAGCCCGCCGTCGCGCTCTTGAATCACTATGGAAATGACCAAGAAAATCGCGGATACGGCCTGAAGTATCATGAGAACTTTTTGCAACATATTATTGTTTTGTTAACCAAGATATAAACCAATTTGCGACGCCAAAGATAATAGCTGTGAAGACGAAGGTCAAGAGATTATCCACTTGCATGGCCACCCCCGTAATTGCCATAACACCAAGTAGATATTTGGCAAGATATAATATGAAGGCGTTTATCAATATCAACACAAGCCCGGCGCTCAAAAAAATCAGCGGGAAGGCTAAGAATTTTATTATCGGTTTGATTATAATGTTCAAAATCGCAATTGTGCCTCCGGCAATAAGGAAGGCGACGTATCCGCCTTGTATTGTCAGTCCCTCCAAAATTTTGTCACTGACAAAGAGCGCGATTCCGTTCGCCAGCACTGTGTAGAGCATTGATAAGAGCATGAGCTGATTTTATGACTTGAAACGTTTTACCGCAAGCTTAGTTGGATGTCCTTCCACATCAATCATTTTTTCCAAATCCCATTCCATGTCCCCTCCAATCCGCAGTTCGTTGGAGAGCGTTTCGGATTTTATAGTTTCCGCGTGCCGTTCCAGAACTTTTTGCATTGTTTCGTCGCCTACAATCATTATCATGATCCGGTCGCTGACTTGATAGCCCGCCTCCTTGCGCATATCTTGAACGTGACGGATAATTTCCCTCATCAGTCCTTCCCTACTCAAGTCCTCCGTAATGTTTGTATCAAGAGCCACCAAGGCGCCCGACTCCGTTTCAAGGTCATGTCCCGCCTTGCCTTTGTAGTGAAAATCGATTTCATTCGCTTCCAATATGAAGTTAAGAATTTTGATTTGTCCGTTTTCGAGTCTTTCAAAATTTCCGGCTTTTGCCTCCTTAATGATGTTCTGAACATCTCGCCCGTATTTCGGGCCGAGAATTTTAGCGTTCGGTTGCGGTAATATTTCCGCTATTTCGTCAGCTTTTTGAATAATTTCAAAGTTTTTCACGTTCAATTCCTCAAGAATCACGTCTTTTTGTTTTTCGATTACGGCGGCATCAATGTTTTTCGGCAGAACGATTTGCGCCATGGCCAAGGGTTGGCGGACGCGAATTTTTTTCTTTGAACGAATAGCGTGGCCCAGATTAACAATTAAGCGTGCCGCGGCGACTTCCGCGTTCAAGCCTTCATCAATCAAATCCGCATCGAATGTGGGCCAATCTTCCAGATGAACCGACTCTTTCCCCGTTAAATTACGGAATATTTCATCCGCCATAAACGGCATAAAAGGAGCGAGCAGTTTGGATAATTCCGTCAAAACGGTAAATAAAGTTTGATATGCTTGGGTTTTATCCGCGTCGTTTTCCGACTTCCAGAATCGGCGGCGGCTGCGGCGTATGTACCAATTTGAAAGGTTATCCGCAAAGTCGAGCATCGGCCTGGTCGCTCGCGTCAAATTGTAGTTTTCCATTTCCAGCGTGGACTCGCGAATCAACGCGTGTAGTTTTGAAACAATCCATTTATCAAGGATGTTTTCGGATTCCGGTTGCTTCGAGTCGAATGTGAAGTCGTCGATGTTCGCGTATGTAACGAAAAAACTGTAGGTATTCCAGACGGTCAAGGTGAATTTCTTAACCATTTCATCAACGTGCGTTTCGGAAAAACGAACGTCCTCCGCCAAGGGCGCCGTGGATGTATAAAGGAACATTCTGGTTGAATCAACTCCCTTGTCCTCGAAAAGTTTATTCGGATCGGGGTAGTTTTTCTTTCGCTTTGAAAGTTTTTCGCCGTCGGCCGCCAAAAGAATCCCGTTGACGATTACGTTTTTAAATGCCGGTTCGTCAAACAATATTGTGGCAAGCACATGAAGCGTATAAAACCATCCGCGGGTTTGGTCCAATCCCTCGGCAATAAAATTCGCGGGGAAGTTTTTTTCGAATTCTTCTTTATTTTCAAATGGATAGTGCAGTTGAGCATATGGCATCGAACCCGACTCGAACCAGCAATCCAGGACTTCCGGTATCCGACTCATTTTTGAATGACAGTCGGAGCAATCATAGGTAATTTCGTCGATATACGGTTTATGAAGATCGACTTCGCCGTCGCGCTTGGGAAGCACTCCGGCCTTTATTTGCAAGTCTTCCATTGAGCCCAAACATTCGAAACGCCCGCATTTTTCACATTGCCAAATCGGAATCGGGCAACCCCAGAATCTGTTACGAGAAATATTCCAGTCTCGCACTTGCTCAAGCCACTTTCCGAATCTTCCTTCTTGCAAATGTTCCGGCTGCCAGTGGATTTTTTTGTTGTTGGCGATAAGTTTGTCTTTCAGTTCCGTAACTTTTATGAACCACGCTTTTGTCGCGTAATTCAAAAGTGGAGTGTCGCAACGCCAGCAATGGGGGTAACTGTGACGAATGTTTTCCTTTTTAAACAGCAGTCCTTTTTGCTCAAGGAACTCCGCCACGTTCAGATCCTGTCCTTTTACGAATTTCCCGGCAAAATCTTTAACCTCATCCGTGAAATTTCCGCTCATGTCGACGTGCTGAATTATCGGCATGTCGTTTGCGATTACGGCATTCATATCGTCTTCACCGTAACCTCCCGCGATATGTATGATTCCCGTTCCGGTCTCGATATCCACAAAGTCGGCGGAAATTACTTTCCATGCGTTTGCAATCCCCTTAAGGTTTGAATTAATGAAATAGTCGAATAATGGTTCAAATTTTTTCCCCACCAAGTCCTTCCCTTTCATTTCTTCCTCAATCGTCAATCCGTTCATGTCGAAGTATTTCGGCAACAAATCCTTCGCCAAAATATAATGTTCGCCGTTGTGAGTCACTTTCGCGTAAGTAATTTCAGCCCCAACGGCGAGCGCCGTGTTTCCCGGAAGTGTCCATGGGGTTGTAGTCCAAGCCAAAAAATATGTATTCGGGTCTTCTTTGGATCTGAATTTTGCGGTCACGGATAAATCCGTCACATCTTGGTAGCCGAGCGATACTTCAAAATTTGAAAGCGGAGTCGCGCAGCGCGGGCAGACGTGCATTGACTTGAATCCTTGATATATCAATTTTTTGTCCCAAATTTGCTTGAACACCCACCAAATCGACTCCATGTATGTTGAATCCAGAGTCGCGTAGGATTCTTCCGTATACACCCAACGTCCGATACGTTCCAAAAGCGCTTCCCATTCTTTGGTATATTTGAAAACGCTTTCGCGGCATTTGGTGTTGAAATTCTCGATTCCGTATTCTTCAATCTGCTTGCGACCGGAAAGTTCCAATTGTTTCTCGATTTCGTATTCGACCGGAAGGCCGTGGCAATCCCAACCGTTCGTGCGCGGTACGTAAAATCCGCGCATTGTCTGATAACGGGTAACCGCGTCTTTCAAGGCGTTGGCCATGATGTGCCCGTAGTGAGGCAGTCCGTTCGCGAAGGGCGGGCCGTCAAAAAAGACGAATTTCGGTTTTCCTTTTCTTTGCTCAACCGATTTTTTAAAAATATCCTTTCGTTTCCAATATTCAAGATACTTGTGTTCGATTTCAGGCAAATGAGTCTTTGGGTCGACAGGTCGAAACATAAAAATAATATAGATTTTTCGCTCGTTCATAGTACTTGAACCTTTGCAGGTCATCAAGCGAGATATATAGAAAAAAAGTAAGAATTATCCACAGCCGTCAAGTACAAATAGCAAAAAAAGTTTTACTTGGCCGGTCTGCTGGCATAAGTTTACTTCTTACATTTCTAACCCTTGTGACAATGAAAGATATATCGAGATTTGTCTCAGAAGACGAAGGTTTATCCAGACCATTGTTGGGGAAGCCCGGTATGGATTTACCCGGATCATACCGATTGCTATTGGCGGAAAATGCTCGCCGAAAGAAAGAGGGCATGGAGCCGGCTAGGGATCAAACAAGCGGCGACGCGGGGAAAATGGGCAAACCGGCGATTCCGCTCGGAGATGCTTTTTTTGAAACGCGAGCCGGCATTGCCGCGCAATATCCCGATATTTTTGGAAAGAACGACGGCACGGCCACGGGTTATTTCGACGGATATCATACGAAGCCCGAACCGGCTATTGCAGCCATTGCAAAGCATCTGGGATTGGACATGGGAGATATTTCCTTCATCGCCGCCGATTCCGGCAGAGGCGCTATTGCCAATTTAATGTTCGCGAGATCAATACAACAAAAGGCCGCAGGTGCAAATAGCAGTGTAATTATAGAAGCGCCGTTTTCATGGCCCGGAGGCGGAGCATTGGCAAAGTTACAGCCCATTACGACCGGTTCCGTTTATTCAGCCGCAGATCCGAACTCCGTTTTTGTCATGACTTCTGAGTGTGTGGAAGATGCAATTGGATATGCTCACCATCGCGGGGTAGACGCTATTTCAATGATACGACCGATTGTGCCGGATAACCCGACCGGAAATAAACGCATGTCGGCCAATGACTTGGTCCAGTTGGCGGAGATAGCTGATAGAGAAGACTCTCATCTTCTTATCGACCTCTTGTATTCGGTTTTGTCTGAGGAAGGAATAAATGGCGCAATCGAATGGGATGAGTTTATGAAAAACTTGGCTCCGGAATTGAGACACAGGGTTTCCTTATTAATAGGTACCACCAAAGCAACCGGTTCCGACGAAAGGTTCGTGGCCGCAATAAATTTAGCTAAAGCCAATCCGCTGTATGCAATCGCAAAATCCGAAGCGGGATCCGCGTTGAGCAACGCACCAACGGTTAACGCGACTCTGACGGCGGCCGCTTTATATTCGACTCCGGGCGGACCGAGCGCGGCAATGGGTGAAAGAGGAGTTGCCATAAAAGGAAAAGAATCCATGTTAAAAAAAATTCTGGACAAGCACGGAATTATTTCCCCGGATGGCAGTCACTCATACTATACGAGCGCGATTCTTATTGACGGTGATACCGGCGAATCTTTGATTAAGGATAGAGATGGAAATCCCAGCTTCTTACCGGAAGACACGGCGGATGTCCTCCTCAAGGGCTGTGATGTTGGAATAGCAAGCCCAAGAGTTTGGAGACCATATTATGATGAATCTCCGTCCATGTCGGGCGTGACCGTCAGATTTTCGTTCGTAGTGCCGGATGCCGATATTCAAGCATTGGACTCTGTATTTGAAACACTTAAATCCGGATCTGTAAGGTCCACTTATGCAAAATAGAACAGAGCAAATTGATATCATTAAGAATGCAACCGAGGGTAAGTCTTATATGGGTACTGAATTGGAGTTTGGAGTTTGTGATGCGGCTAATAATTTTAATCCGGTTCGTTCGGTTAAATTTAATGATAAAGATTATCAACCTTCGGATGCGTTGAAAGCATTCCTTCTTTCATTGAAAGAGGATGAAATAAGTGGGGGAATTGCAAGAGAAGTATCCAAGAATATGGTGGAAATAAACCATAAGCCTTCAGAAAATCCAAGGGCTGTTGCCGCCAAAGAAAGACTAACGGCAATAATTGCAAATTATTTTTACGAGCAATTAGGTAAAGCGGATGGCAGAAAATTATGCATGGTCTACGGCGCCCCGTGGAGACCTCCACAAATTGGCATACATGACGTACCCGATGACGCTCCCGCGTTTCAGCGCTCATACTACGCATTCCAAATCGGCCAAAATGGTGACAGTCTGGGTGCGACGGGCGTTCACTTCAACATATCTTCTCCGTGGGTAACCGGTTCGGATGATGATAGAAGCGACAAAATGATCAGGGATGCGGGAAGATTCAGGCTTGTGGGTGGTGCCATTGCATCCGCGTTGACTGCAAGTTCACCACTATCATACCTCTCTACGGGGAGGAATGGTGATTCATACACTTCCGCTCTCACACAGTTCAACAGTGCCAGAATCGGTCAATTTTGGGCGGGCAGAACTATTATGGACTCTTCCGGTCTATATTCGGGTCTGGATGGATTTAGAACTACAATGAGGTCATTTGCCGAGAATGGAATTCTGTACAGCGGAAGGGATCTTTGGTTACCTGTAAGACCGCAGCCGGACTTTAAAGAGGATATTAAATTTGATGAATTTTGCAGTGAAAATGGAGTTGATGTTACAACTCAGGAAGGTTTTGAAAAAGCATCAGCATTATTGATCAGCCTATTTAATAAGGAACATGACCCGTATTCGCCAAATGAAAAATTGAGATCCAGAATGGAAAAATGGCGTCAGGAATTATTGGAGAAGTTGATTATGGCTCCTCGGCATAGAGTGGAGATAAGGACTCCCGAGTCCCCCTATTCATTTGAGGACACAACTTCTTATGAATATATTAAATCCGTATATGCATTTCTAGAACTCTTGTTCATGTATATATCCACGGAACCGGAAGAACTGTCGAGTCTTGGGTATAGAGAACTTGAACTGAACGCCGCGAAACATAATGAGCAGAGGCTGAACAGAGGAAATTTGGACACAAATATTTACTATGTTCCCTCTATGCATTTGGCCCCGGCCAGAGAAATACTAATACACTTGCTTGATGAAATTCGTCCCATAGCGGGCGTCATGGGAAGAACTGAAGACATTCAATTAATAAGAGATATAGCTGAAGGTGTTGCGTTTACACCGGCCGAGCGAGTAAGAAGAGAAGTTGCCGCCAAGTACGATTTTATTTTGGATAAAACTTATGACGGGAGCCATACTCTGCCGGATACCGAATACCAACTTGAACTCATAGATAGAAGTAAGGCCTCAATGACCAAGGAAATTGCACAGATTGAAGCTGATTTACCCAGTTTTCCAGATAATGATAGGCCAGTAATTCAACGGTTAATTTCATTAGCAAAAAATTTAACAAATAAAAATGGAAAATAATACTGCCAGAGTGCTTGATGACATCAGCGCCCTGGTCCCGATGGGCGGAGTCACTATCCCCGGAGCTCACACGAAAACCGTGGACTTTGAAGGTTTGTACAAACGCCGCGATTTTTTTGTCGAACGCGCCCAAGAAGCCGGCCTGCAGGTTATTGAAATGAAGGAAGATGCGGAAAATCCTTGCCCCTTCATAATTATTACTTTCCCGGAGATGATTCGTGAGGGGAAATTATTGGCGAAAGTTGCTTTGGTCGGTCATATTGATGTTGTGGATGGTAAACCCGATTTGTTCGAGGCGAAAATTGACGGTGATTACATAAGAGGCCGCGGTACAACGGATATGCTCGGAGTTGACGCGACATTCCTCGAATGGATGTGTGATCGTCAAAAAAAGGGCGGTAAAAAAGCTCCATTTGTTTTGATGCTTTCCGCTATCGAAGAAGATGATTCCAAGTTTGGACATAATACATATACCGCCAAAGATTTTCTCGAAAAAGAATATGGTGCCGATTTGGAGTTTGCGGTAGTGGGCGAACGGACGGGCGAAATGAAAATAATCGACCAACCGGTTGAGTCAACAATTCGCGATTCAAATTACGGCCTGAGAAGATACAATGTCGGTGGAAATTTGGAGAATCCGAATGCAAGTGAAGTGGAGCGCGCATTAAAAGTGTTTTCACAGGATACGGTGTCCGCTTTGAGAACAGCTTTGGAGCAAGCGAATAAAAGAGATGGCACACACACGACTTTTGCCAATCCTTTTTTTGAATTTGATGCCGGTAAAGTTTATACTGGAGGAAACTTTGGCGACTGTATCAATTATTATGTGCCGGAGGGTGATAGCGGCAAACATTCCGCCCAGTCGCAACCAAGCGAAGTGACACCTTTGGAAAGCGCCATTGATTACGTGAATAGCTTACGAGGTCGTTTCCCTCACTTGCGCATACAAAAGATCAGGGTCGGTAATTTCAATAATTTCAATAGAGTCAGTGCCGGTATTGATATGGACTTGGTCTTGGGTGGCGCAATGTCCATCCCCAACCGTGGGATAAGAGTGGGTCCGCAAGAACGCGCGCTTGTTACGCCCACAGGGCATCCGCGCCTTTCAGAAAGCACCAAAATCGATTTCGGGCTAGAAATACGCGAGGCGCCGGAACATTCCGCTATGGTTGAACGATTGTTATATGGTGTCAACCGCGCCTTAAAAGACATAGGCGCTCCACTTAAAGTCAACACTGTGCGAAGCGGCTGGACTTGCGATCCGAAGAATCCGCATTTGGCACACTTGCGCGCGGCCTTCCAAACCGTCACCGGCAGAACGCCGGAACCCGAAGTTAAAGTCTTCTTTAACGACGGCGCGGCTTTTGTACATGAATGCGACCAACATCCCGGTTCAAGAAGTCCCGTGTCACGCGCCGCTATTTTCGGGCAAACGGGATTCGCTCCCCACGGCGACCTCGAAAGACACTACATTCCGAGCATAGAAACCGGATGGAGAGAACTGGATGCCTTCGCGGATCAGTATTTGGACGAATAAAGGCCTTCTTGGGCTTTTCGGAATTCCGGATCGACAGTGATTCGGCTTTCCTCCGGTAATTCCTGGTTTTGGTATTTGGCGGATTTCTTCATGTTGTAAGGAACGTCCGCGGGACTGCTCATTTCCTCAAAGGCTAATTGACAAACTCTCATTCCGGGGTAAAGTGCAACCGGCATTCGATTTATGTTTGTAATTTCGAGTGTAATAGTTCCCTCAAATCCCGCATCAATAAAACCTGCGGTCGAGTGAATAATAATCCCAAGGCGGCCCAATGAACTGCGGCCTTCCACTCTCGCAACAATGTTGTCGGGCAGTTTAATTTTTTCGATCGTAACTCCAAGAATGAAGTCGCCCGGGTGAACAATAAAGGGAATTCCGGGTTCGCTGATTTCTATAAGTTTAGTGCGGTCCTTGAACGAGTCGGACATTACGGGGTCAAGCACGGGAAATTTACTATGTTCGTAAACTTTGAAAAATTTACCCAAGCGCATATCCATGCTGGAAGCGTGAATATTTTGCTCGTGGTCTCCCATCGGCGAAGTGACAACAATTCGGCCTTCCCGGATTTGAGCCTTAATATCGTGGTCTGATAAAATCATAGTATGGTTGCCAAGCCAATGTATGTTGCGGGAGTCAGCTTTAGCAAGCGCTTTTTTGCGTCATCAGGTATATCGAGGGCTTGCACAAAATCATGAATCTGATCTTTTGTAATTTGCTTGCCTCGGCTCAGTTCTTTGAGCTGTTCGTAGGCGTCTGCCCTGCCGTATCTGCGCATAACTGTCTGAATTGCTTCAGTTAAAAGCGCCCAGTTGGAATCCAAATCTTCCGCAAGTTTTTCTTCATTAAGCTCCAACTTGCCAAGACCTTTGATTATGCTCTTATACCCCAAGAGGGAGTGGCCGAAAGCTACTCCGATGTTTCTTAGAACCGTGCTGTCGGTCAGGTCCCTTTGCATACGTGACATTGGAAGTTTTTCGGCAAGATGAATGAGAAGCGCGTTCGAAAGGCCAAGATTTCCCTCGCTGTTTTCAAAATCGATTGGATTCACCTTGTGCGGCATAGTGGAAGAGCCAACCTCCCCTTTTAAAGTTTTCTGTTTAAAATAAGCCATTGAAATATAAGTCCATAGATCGCGGTTCAGGTCCGTTAAAATTACATTCGCGCGTTTTAAATTGTCGAAAATTTCAGCCATGTAGTCGTGCGGCTCGATTTGCGTGGTCAATTTTTGCCAGACAAATCCAAGCGACTCCACGAATTCTTTTGATGCCTTCGTCCAATCCACATCCGGATATGCAATCATGTGAGCGTTGAAATTTCCTGTGGCGCCGTTAATTTTTCCAAAAATTTCCGCTTTTTTCAGTGTTTCGATCTGGCGGAAAAGTCTTGCCGCAACGTTCTTGAATTCCTTGCCGACGGTCGTCGGGGTTGCCGGCTGACCATGCGTGTGACTCATCATAGGTATCTTTTTCCAATCGATTGCCAGAGTTTTTAAAATTTCGCCAATTTCCTCAAGGTTTGGAACCATTGTTTTGTTTAGTGAGTTTTTCAACATGCTTGCGTATGCAAGATTGTTGATGTCCTCGGATGTGCAGGCAAAATGTATAAAGGATTCGAGGTCACTCCTTTTTAGCAATTTCAATGCTTTTCTCAAAAAATATTCGATGGCCTTCACGTCGTGATTGGTGGTTTTTTCTATTTCTTTAACTTCGTCCGCAAATTCTTCTTCAAAATTCAGATACAATTTTCTTAGAGCTTCAACTTCCGGCTTAATCAAATCTTTTGTCCCCTCAAGCCGCAATTTATTGCAGATAAAAATCAACCATTCGACTTCAATCGCAAGGCGGTTTTTTATCAATGCGGACTCCGAAAAATATGCCTGAAGTTCTTTGACTTTATCCGCGTAGCGCCCGTCGAG
>CAYIRB010000001.1:0-26036 GCA_964365765.1 uncultured Candidatus Peribacteria bacterium | reverse complement strand
CGTCGAGAGGTGAAATTGAATTAAGCATCAAATGAGTTTTTAACGGATTGAATATGTTTTTTCACTTTTGCCGCGAGTGATTTGTCAGTTAGAGCCAAAATTCTAACGACCGCTTCGCCCGCGTTGCCCGGATCGACAACCGTTACCGCGGGCGTTTCACTCGGCATTTGTAGAGTAGAATGAATATTCACAGCGTAGTCGGCCTTATCGCTAAACGGCGGGCAGGCAAGCACGGGGAAATGCGTATTTGCGGCAATCAAGCCGGAAAGTGCATTGGAGCGTCCGGCGATAGTTACAAAAACTACAGCCTCATCTTTTTTATTATATTTTTCTATCAATTTCAGGGTTTTCTCCGGAACTTTGTGTGCTGAAGAAATGTGAATTTCGTACTTAATTCCATACCCCTCCAAAACTTTTGCGATTTTCATCGCATGATCTGTGTCACTCTTGGAACCTAAAACGAAAGGGACAAACATATTAAGAAAAATAAGGTGTTAGATTTTTTTCGATTCTTCCGAGAACATCTCCGGTCTCGGGTATAAATTTTTGACCGCTTATCAGCTCATAAGCTTGAATATATTTCTGCGCGGTTTCAACAATAATTTCCAGTGGAATTTCCGGCATTACTCCTTCCCCGATGTATCCCTGATTCGCCAGCCATAACCTCAAAAATTCTTTATTGATATTGTCGGGCTCCTTGCCTTCATTCATTCTTTGTTCATAAGATTCGGCAATCCAATAACGTGAGGAGTCAGGGGTGTGAATTTCATCAATCACAAGGATTTCGCCATCGGGAGTCTTTCCAAATTCATATTTTGTATCAACCAAAATCACTCCGTTGGCCGCGGCTATTTCAACTCCCCGCGCGTAGAGTCCAAGCGCGTAATTTGAAAGTTTTTCCCAATCGGCTTTTGAAAGCAATCCGCTCGAAACGATTTCGTCCGGAGTAATGTTGCGATCGTGCTCACCGTGAGCGGCTTTTGTAGTCGGAGTAATAATCGGATATGGAAGTCGCTGATTTTTTTTCATTCCCTCCGGTAATTTATTTCCGCAGAAATCGCGAACCCCTTTTTCGTAGTTATACCAAGCGGAGGTTGTGGTTGAGCCTGTGATGTAACCGCGTACAATCATTTCCACCATAATCGGTTTGCATTCCTTCCCCACAATCACATTCGGGTCGGGATATTCAATAATATAATTCGGACAAATATCCTTTGTTTTTTCAAACCAAAACTTTGTCATGGCGTTCAAAACCTGACCCTTGAACGGAATCAAGGCGATTACTCGGTCGAAAGCGGAAAGCCTGTCGGTCGTGACCAAAATCCTTCTGTTATCCTTGGTGTAGTTGTCACGGACCTTGCCTTCGTAACGTTCGCCCAGATTCGCAAAATTCGTACCTTTCAGAACATATTCGATCTGCGAGGCAATTATTTCAGGGGAAAGCATTTGCTATGGCTTAATGTGATGCCATTCTAGAGAGAATTGCGGATTCTATCAAGCATTTCCTTCGGATTCAAATACTAAGCCTCCACCCTTAGCAGGCGGCGCACGCCACGACGGTCACCCTCAGCGTTCGCATAGCCAGGTTTCACGCCAGCCTTCCGATCGGCCGGACGGAAGTACGAAACGCGAGCGAAGCCGACGTTTGCATCATTTTCTCCGCTGTCAAGCCATGAAGATCTCCATGTTTGTTTGTCTTCAGATCTTACAAATGGTTCTCCTGTAAATTTCTCAAAAGCTAGCATTTCAGGTGATTTTGAGTACGGTTCTGTATATGGGAACATTATGTATCCGGTTGGAGTTTTCTTTTCTCCCATAACGGCCTTTCTTGCATTAGCATAGTTTTTACCTGTCATTATTGGTTCAACCCCTCCGTCTGCAACAAGAGGGTTCCCCGCTTCATCTATTCCGAACAGGACTCCACCCAGGTGAAGTGCTTCCGCTTTCGCGAGGTAGTCTTTATTTAACAGTCTTGCTTGCACAAATTTCCATGGCGCTCTTTTCTTATCCGCTTCATCCCATTTGTTATACATTTCATTGTACCTGGTTAGGCGAGGGTCTATTTCGGCGGATTCTTTACCGTCCATTACCGCTCCGACTTGTGCGGAGGTTTCATCTTGTACCCCAAGAATTGATGCGATTTGTTCGAGTTGATCGGGGTTTGCAGTCGACAGCGCTACCCTAAGTTGTTCCATTCGATCCATATTCCCTTTTATTAGAAGCTAAAGTGGCGTTATTATACATAAGCAAGAGATTGTGTCAACCTCGGAATGACTCACAATAGGGTTTGCTGTCTTTTCGTACTTGTCGATTTATACGCAAAATTACAGTGTTCGCAGTTCTCGTTTCTATCGGGAATGTTTTCCGAGAGTAGTAATTTATGAGCATCTATAATGACCGGCTCGATCCATTCCTCATTTCCTTCGTAAGGAAGAATTGTGAGTTTGAATCGAAGGCAGTGGTTGAAAGCGTCTTCCCCGGCGTTGCCGTTCGCGTAAACAAAGTAGGCGGTCGGGTTAACTTTGAAACCGTTACGGCGAAAAAGCCACTGGTAAATTTCAACCTGTCGTTTGTAGGATTTTTGCCATTTGGAGTCGAGTGTGACTTCGGCTTCTTTTGACGTTGCCTTGTAATCAGCGATGATTAATTCGCCCGCCTTGTTAATCCAAACATCGTCAATTCCGCCGGTTATTTGAAAATTTGTGCCGGGCATGTGGTAAGTTATTCCGCGACGCAGCGCGTCGCGCCATTCATCCATTTTATCGTGATCGAATGGAACAGCGTCGATTTTATATGCCTTCATGAGAGGGTGCGGACTTTTAGATTTTCGATAAATATCGAATTCCTTTTTGAGCAGGGCGTCAACGGCGTTATTTAAACTGAAAGCCGGCATCGAAGGGCGTTTAATCCCAAGTTTCGCATCCAAGTAAAAACATCGCGCGCAATTCACAAACAGCTCTATTTTGCTTCGACTTAGGCGAAATGTTTTGTGCGGGTCGAATATTCTACTCATTTTGAAAATTTACCAATCAGTTTGGATTGCGCGAGGATGTGACCTTCAATTGCAGATAGTAAATCTGCTTTTGTGGAACTTGTTGGAATATCTAATGTAGAATCGAGCGCGAAGAGTTTGAAAAAGTATCTATGAACTCCCGAAGGCGGACAAGGTCCACCATATTTATTTTCACCGAAATCATTTTTGCCTTGAACTCCGCTTGAAATATCGCCGGACGGATCAATATTCCAAACCAGCCAATGCACAAAATCACCGCTTGGCGCATCAGGGTCGTCCACGATTAATGCCAAACTTTTCGTTTCTTCCGGAATTTCAGAAAAACTCAAATCGGGCGCAATATTTTCACCCGTACAAGTGTATTTTGCAGGAATCAATTCATTATTTTGGAATGCGGGGCTTTGGATTTTCATAGTAGCGTAATTATTAAAGCAAGTTCATAGACCCTTATCGCGGCGCGGAACGAACCATTATCATTGTAATTGTGCGCATTGTTCCTGTTGACACCATTGTTGTTGCCATAGAACGCAAGGCCGATTTTGATGGAACTTGTCCGTATTGTAATCACAGTCGCAACCGTGTTACACGCATTGGTTTGCTTTTTTCAACCTCTTCTTTGAGGCTAAGCTCCACTCATACCTAAGGGTCTTAAACTTTCTAAATGCATTTCAGACTTTTCTTGTCGTTTTACTTTTGAGTAAAACCGTTTGAAGTCTTTTTATGAAATAACATTTTACGGTAGCTTACGCTGAGGCAAGTAGCTATTCACCGTCCCCATCATATTAAAATTTTTTTTGATAAAAATAAAGATAAAAAAAGCTCCGCACAAGGCGGAGCTTAAGAAAGTTAAGGTTCAAAGATTAAGCCTTTTTGACCCTTAGCGCGGCGCGGAACGAACCAAGCCCATCGCAAAAGTGCGCAATGTCCCTGTAGACACCATCGAGGTAGCCATAGAACGCAAGGCCGGATTTTCTGGTAGCTTCATCTGTCTTAAGCCATGTCCAGCCATTAATGTTTATAGCTTTACGTAAAGCTTCGTGAAATTTTGTATCGGCTAAATAATTAGCGGCTTCATCTTCTTCAACACCCATTATACTTGCGAGAATGCTTACAGCGTTGCCATTAGGGGTAGAGCCCTTTTCTTCAGCTAATTTTTGACCTTCTTTATCAAAAGAAATATTTCTATGTTCCGGTGAAACTTGCTGATATCTATCCCAGGCAGATGCAAAAATAAATTCACCATTTTCTTCACCAAACACGTTCATGGCATGACCTTTTGCATCTAATGCCATAAGTCTTCTCTTCGATTCAGGATCGGCTTTCAGTGATTGTTCAACATCCGTCCACTGGATACCTTCATGCAATTGTGTAAGGGCATCAAAACGAGTTTTTAAATCTCTAAACCACTTCTCTTGAGCTCCTTCATCTAAGGCTTCTTTGGCATCGGGTCTTTTCTTTTCCGTCGGAGTAAAAGTCTCTTCTATCCCTGCTGAAGCCAAAAGTCTATTCACTAAAGCTAGAGTTTCTTCTCTTCGATCACTTAACACTTCAGAAATTTCAACATTTCCTTCTGAGTTTAATACTTCTGTTGCTGCTACCTTAACTTCAGGGCTTATAATTGTTGTCATAAATAATCGTTTTTTATGTCGTGATTATATCCTTTTCTGTCGATATGTCAAGTTAAATTTTAGACTCGCCAATTGCAAAGACATCGACTAAAATGCCTTTGCTTAAAGCAAAACATGGCTGGAAAACTTAGCACGATTCTCGGAGCGCAATGGGGTGATGAGGGTAAGGGCAAGTTGGTGGATATTTTGAGCGAAAAATACGACATCGTTGCGCGTGCGACAGGTGGGGCAAATGCCGGCCACAGCGTTTATGTGGGCGATCAAAAATTCGTTTTCCATCTTTTACCAAGCGGAATTCTTCATGAAAACACGGTTTGTGTGATTGGAAACGGTCTGGTTTTACATATTCCAACAATGTTTGAGGAATTTGAAGATGTTGAGAAAAAGGGAATTAAAATCAAGAATCGAATTAAAATTTCAGATCGAGTTGCACTACTTTTTGAATATCACAAAATTATCGACGGCGCTCAAGAAGATTCAAAAGGCGGCAAGAAAGTTGGAACAACTAAAAGAGGAATCGGCCCATGCTATTCTGATAAAATTAACAGAAGAGGACTTCGACTTTGCGATTTGAAAAACTGGGAAACTTTTGTTGAAAAATATAATGCTAACCTTGCATGGCATCAAAAAGTTTACGGTTTTGAATATGATTCCGTGAGCGAATTAAAATATTTACAACAGAAGCGCGAGGCGCTTCTAGGAATGATGACTGACACCGCTTTCTATTTAAACTCAGCCCTTGAATCCGGAAAAAATGTTTTACTTGAGGGCGCGAATGCGGCTTTGCTGGATATCGATCATGGAACTTATCCTTATGTGACTTCTTCAAGCCCAACAATCGGCGGAGTTTTCACTGGAACAGGAATGAACCCAAAATATTTGGCTGAAAACATTGGAATTGTGAAAGCCTATATGACTCGAGTTGGTAGCGGCCCATTCCCCACCGAACTTTTAGATGAAACCGGCGAAAAAATCAGAACATCCGGAAACGAATTCGGCTCAACAACAGGTCGCCCTCGACGATGCGGTTGGTTTGACGTCGCCCTAACAAAATACTCAATCATGATCAACGGCTTCAACGCTTTGAACTTAACAAAATTGGATATCTTGGATGAACTCGATGAGATTAAAATTGCTGTTAGCTATAAGTTAGAGGGAAAGGTGCTGGAAAGTTTTCCAGCACTGTTGGAAGACTTAGAAAAAGTTGAAGTTGAATACGAAACCCTCCCCGGCTGGAAATCATCACTAAAAGATCTAAACTCTTGGGAACAATTACCTGAGAACGCTAAAAAATATGTGTTAAGGTTGGAAGAATTGCTTGGCTGCCCAATTAAATATATAGGAATTGGACAGAGAAGGGATCAGTTGATTTGGAGGTAGATTATTTCAGGAATAATTAAGGAATTATTCAGGATTAATTCAGCTTTTGACGTTACCCTTAATTTGTTCGGCACGTGGGCGTAGTGGTTGGTTCACAGGCCAGGTTCGTCACATTAATTCTAGCATATTATTGTTTACGAATCCACCACTTCCTGAATATCGGAATACTCAAGTTGGAAATCACGAAAGCCATGGCGGGGACGATTGAGTTCACGAACGGATCCGGGAGTTTCATGGAAATGAAGAAAATTGAGACCACGATGTAGGTTAATAACAAGATGGTGAATTTTCGAGTCCAGCTGGTTTCCCATGATTTGTCGGCTTCGACTTTTTTGTTTCTAAGTTTAATTGAATCGATTTCTTTCTGAAGTGATTTTAGAGTTGTCATAAGGAATTAGGCAATATCTTTTAACTGTTCGGTTAATTTTTTAAGTTTTTGTGTAGCTTCTTTTTCTTTGTTTTTCTCTTGTTCGATTACTTCAGGTTTGGCGTTTTTCACGAAGCCGGGATTGTTTAGTTTGGTTTGGATTGTCTTTAGGAAGTTTTCGAGGTTTTCGATTTCTTTTTGGATGCGGATTTTTTCGACTTCGAAATCGATTAAGTCGGCTAATGGGAGGTAGATTTCGATGTCTTTAACGAAAGTGCTGATGGCTTTGTCGATTTTTTCACCGTCTTTGGAGATTTCCAGGTTTCCCAGATTTGCGAGTCTCTTGATTATTTCAGCTTTTTCTTCGATGAGTTTTAGATCTTCGTGTGCGTAAACTATCGCGTGGATTTTCTTGGTTGCATCAACTTTGCTTTCAGCTCGAAGTGAACGGATTGCTGTCACAACTTCGATAATCATTTCAAGTTCTTCTGATTCAGATTCGAAATTGAATTTTTTGTTAATTTCAGGCCATGATTCACTGATTAGTAGTTTTGAATTAAGCTGAAGCCATACGGCTTCAGTGACAAAAGGCATGAATGGGTGCATCAATTTAAGAGAGGTTTCGAGCACGTATTTCAATACGGCTGAGTTCTTGGTCACTTTACTCATTTCAACGTACCAATCGCAGTAATCGCCCCAGAAAAAGTCATAAATTGTTGTTCCGGCTTCAGAAAATTGATAATTATCGAGGTTTTTTGTTACTTTCTTAATAATTCCGTTGAGTCGTGTGAGAATCCATTTGTCGGCACGGGAAAAAGTTTTTGCGTCGAGTTTTGAATTTTCATCAAGGTTCATCATCACAAATCGAGAGCCGTTCCAAATTTTATTCACGAAGTTACGATAACCTCCAATTTTCTCCTCATAAAGTCGCATGTCGTTTCCGGGCGTCGAACCGATCATCAGTGAAAGGCGGACTGCATCCGTGCCATATTTTGCAATCATATCTAGAGGATCGATGCAGGTTTCAGGCCTGGATTTGCTCATTTTCTTGCCGTGAATATCTCTGATAAGGCCGTGTAGGTAAACGTTTTTGAAAGGTATGGATTTTTCTTCGGGGAAACCGGACTTACGCAAAGCGTATGTGGACATCAAAATCATTCTCGCAACCCAGAAAAATAGAATATCGTAACCGGTTTCAAGAACGTCCGATGGAGTGAACCGCATTAAGTCTTCTGTTTTTTTCGGCCAGCCAAGAGTTGAGAAAGTCCAAAGACCGGAGCTGAACCAGGTATCGAGAGTGTCAGGGTCTTGTTCCACTTTTGCGGTTCCGCAATACGGGCATTTTTTTAAGGGTTTAGCGGAATAAATCGGATTTTTACATTCGAGATTGCAATGGTCTTCCCCTATACAGTACCAAACCGGGATTCTGTGGCCCCACCAAATTTGGCGGGAAATGCACCAGTCGCGCAAGTTGTCGATCCAATGGAAATATATTTTTTCAAAATTTTCGGGAATTATTTTTATCATTCCGGACTTAACGGTGTCTTGAAGAACCTGCTTAATTGAAAGTTTTTTTCCTTTCCAGGAAATGACTTTTTTGTTTACATCCACGAACCACTGTTTCATGATTTGAGGTTCGATTATTCCTTTCCCGCGGTAGTTTTGAGCGACGTTGTGAATGTAATTTTCATCGACTTTTACCAATAGTCCTTTTTTATCGAGCAATTTCACGATTTTTTCACGAGCTTCCGAAATTGGCATTCCACCGAATTTTTTTGAAACCGAAGAGAGAATTTTTCCGTCAAAGTCGATAATTTGAGGAGCATCAAGGCCGTGTTTTTGCGCGATATCAAAGTCGGCTTGAGAATGCGCGGGGGTAATTGTCATCGCACCCGTTCCCAAATTCATATCAATACATTTGTCCGCGATCACTTTTGCTTTAACTTTTCCTTCAATCCATTCGACGTCGAATTCCTTACCGATTAGTTTTTTGTAACGCTTGTCGTTCGGGTGCACAACAATCACTTTATCCATGAATTTTGTCTCCGGACGCGCCGTACTGATTACAACCGGCCCATATTGAAAATAATAGAATTTTGTTTTTTCTTCCGAATATTCCAACTCATCGTCGGCAACAGTTGTCTGCATATTAGGATCCCAGTTTACAATTCGTCCTCCTCGATAAATCAAACCGTCTTCATACATCATGCGGAACAGTTCGTTTACAGCCACGTTCATTTCATCGCTAAAAGTGTATTTTTCACGAGTCCAATCACAACTTGTTCCCATTTTTCTGATCTGATTCTTGATAGTTCCTTTGCTTACCTCGACGAATTTCCGGATCTCCGAAAGAAGGCCTTCGCGTCCAAGCTCCAGTCGTGGATTTTTTATTCCTTCATTTTGAAGTTTTTGCTCTACGACGCTCTGAGTGGCGATAGCCGCGTGGTCGGTTCCCGGAAGATAAAGCGTATCAAAACCGCACATTCGCTTGTAACGCACAAGAGCGTCCTCCAGCGCAAGCATGGTTGCGTGGCCCAGGTGAAGTGTGCCGGTCGCGTTGGGCGGCGGCATCATTATTGAGAAAGGGGGCTTTTTAGCTCCAATGCCGCCTGCGGCGCTGAAAGCGCCGGACTTTTCCCATTCCTTATATATTTTGTCTTCGAACTTTGCGGCTTCGTAGGCCTTGGCGATTTCTTTCATAGCTTTGTGAAATATACAGGGAATTCTCTGTTTAATCCATTTTAATTTTGTGGTATAATATACCTGTGAATCGAATAGAAAAGAAAATTCCCGCAGCGGCTCCAATTGACGCCCCGATTGCCAACACGGACATCGGGTCTGATTTGAGCGGTGAATTTGAGTCCGTCGGAGGTCGTGTTTCCGAAATCGCGGGCGAAGAAATTGATGATGGGCAAAGCGGCGGCGCGAGTACTGCGACGCCTACAAGCGACGATGATTTGGCAAATGAAAAAATCTCTTTGAGAGAAACATTATTGGCTTCAGCTCCGGCGGAAAATGAGATGAGGCGTCAAATCATAGAAAGGCTTGGCCATAAAAAAAGCGCACTGGAAAAGCAATTGTCCGGAGTTGACGCCACAGATTACAATCTTTTTGAAGACACACTGAGGGAATTGAGAAAAATAATCAGATCAATGCAACATGCCACAATGGCGACCTTGGATGTTCTCAAAGAAATTTGGCTGTCTGTTGTGCACAACTTTACTTGACGAATTCGAAGCTGGATTTCATGGCTTTCAACAAGTCCTTGATTTCCGTGCCGTTTTCTATGAACAAAACGAACATTCCATCTCCGTTCGCAACCAGACTACCTTCCAAGTCGCATATGGCGCCCGCAACGCTTTCATCCAAAGCGATGGAGTAAGACTTGTATCCTCCGAACTTGGTGCCGCCGTTGGAATATTTACATGTCTTGCTAACGGACTGCATTTGAGCAATAACCTCATCCGGTGTCTCCGCAAGGTATCTGTAAAGCGTAAGAGCTTTATCCCCATTCGCGTCATTAAAAACAACTCGAGTCGCCGCACGACTGACTGTGTAAGTTGAGGGGTATGACAGAGTGTATTCGGATGTGTTGAATTCCGTTAAATCCGCCGAGATGCCGGAGCAGGAAGTCAATATAGCGGATAAAACGAGCGCGGAAAGAAACTTTTTCATAAATGTGGGTTAAAACCATCCTAATAAATGCAGGTGAAGGTGGGGCACCTCTTGACCGCCTTTTTCTCCAACATTGAATTGAAGACGGTAGCCAAGGCATTTGTTCCGATTGGCCAATGCCTTCGCAGTATATATCAAATGCGCGATCAAGTCTTTATCATTTTCATCAATTTCGTCGATGCCGGTTATGGCTTTTTTCGGAATTAATAAAATATGGAGAGGAGCCTTCGGATGTATGTCATTAATCGCTATGCATAATTCATCTTCATACAAAAACTCCGAGGGGATTTCTTTGTCGATGATTTTTTGAAAAATATTCTTTGTCATAGACGGCTGAAGTCTATAGCAATAATTATTTTTTTGAAAGATCAAGAGAGTAGAGAGCCCTGCCCACCCGTACAAAGTGCGAGTTTTTTTGGAGGTTCAAGGAAATTGTTCCCTTTTTGACTTGTCTTTGTTTGAGAACTCCGCGCGTAATTTCCTGTTTGCTCATCGAGGTTTTTTTCTCGAGCAAAGTTTGAATGATATCCGCGACAGTGCCGTCCTGAAAGCCCCATTCCTTGAGAGCGTAGAGTCCGCGACCCACCAAAACGAATTGGGGATACCGAATCAACTCGTTGTGCACCGCTTGCACGGTAACAACTTTTTTATCGAACGCGCTGGCCACGATTTTATTTGCGATGTCCACAAAGTGAAGAGGTTTCTTGGTTTTTTTCAATACAATGTATGCCTTATCGCGAATGCTTTTCGGATTTATGTGTCTCCAAACCATCAGCCCGTATCCTTCTTCAACCGATTTGATTCTTTGGTCGATTTTCAAAACGGAAGCGAAAAACGCTTCTTCAAAATTGTCCGGGGTCAATTTCTCGCTCTTTAGTTCCTTGTGAAAATCGGCGTGAGGAACTACGTCTTTTTTATTTTTCAACAGGGCGATTGCGTGATTTAAAACTTTCTGGGTGAGTTCGGCGGGAATCGATGTAAGATGCCAGCTTGATGTGAACAGATTGGTTTTCTCCAAA
This sequence comes from uncultured Candidatus Peribacteria bacterium, assembly GCA_964365765.1. Classification (GTDB taxonomy): domain Bacteria; phylum Patescibacteriota; class Gracilibacteria; order UBA1369; family 2-02-FULL-48-14; genus CALRGE01. Next base: position 14,954 of record CAYIRB010000001.1, on the reverse strand, counting down.
TTGGCCATATCCTGACTGATCGTGAGTGCCAATCGGATAATATGAGCGTCCACGTTTGCCGCCTTATCAATCGTGATAAGAATTTTCGCCAAAAGGTCTTCTTCAAGCATAATGCCACCGTTATCCTTCAAAACGGCGCGCGCGACTTCATTGACATATTTAAGTTTGGAATTGCTGACGGTTCTCTTTAATTTTGAAAGGGCGATTTTTTCGATTTGGCGCACGCGTTCGCGAGTGACGTTAAACGTCCGACCGATACATTCCAAAGTCTGTCTTTCTTTATTATCCAGCGAGAATCTCTTAACCACCACCTCGCGTTCTTTTTCACTAAGCACCATAAACATATCCTCAATCACATCCATCAGGTTAAGTTTTAAAATCGAGTTTGTCGCGACGGAAGATTGTAAGACGCTCATATGCTTTTTTTGTAAGTGGTCATTAGATTATTTACGAATGGCTCAAACGTCAATAGAAAATTTATATTGTATTTAGTCAACCGTAAAAACAGGGGTTAACAGTAATCTATTTTTTCCGTGTTGTCAACAGCCAAATTTTTTGATAAAAGATTGGAGCGCTCGGGTGGCGAAATTGGTAGACGCGCCGGTCTTAGGAACCGGTACCGTAAGGTTTGAGAGTTCGAGTCTCTCCCCGAGCACCATACTCGACGAAGTCGAGCTTCTTCGTGTTGACTCATTCATGGTGGCGGTCTATTTTTTGCTCATGCAAGAAAAGAAAAAAGCCGACCGGAAAGCAGGCCTACGGCCTGTAGTGAATGTTGACGCCGACGGCCATTTTGTAAAATACGTGAAGTATCACGCGAATCCATGGCACATTATGTGGAGGAGTTTCTTGGCGGGAGCATTTCAGGGACTGGGATTTATACTCGGGACGGCATTGCTATTGACCGTTCTGGGTCTTTTCGTGAAAGATGTACTCAGCAATATCCCCTTTTTTCAAGATTTGGCGCAGGCTTTGAACATTTGGCTTGAAAACGCCAAAGAAATCAAACAATGAGTTTCGTTCATCTTCACAATCACAGTCACTACAGCATTCTAACGGGTCTTGCTCGTCCGCTTCAATATATCGAGTTGGCGAAGGCTCAAGGCAGTCCCGCGGTCGCGATTACGGACAGCGGTGTCATTTACGGAGCCATTGAGTTTTATCAAAAGGCCAAGGCCGCAGGCATTAAGCCGATAATCGGTGTTGAAGCCTATGTGGCACCCATGGGAATGAAGAATAAAACTCCCGAAAACAGATATTCAAGTTTGGTTCTTTTGGCGCGCAACATGGAGGGTTATAAAAATTTATTGAAATTATGCACCGTCGCCGCGTTGGAAGGTTTTTACTACAAACCCAGAATGGATGACGAGTTATTAAAAAAATATTCTAAAGGACTGATCGCCCTTTCCGGAAGTTTGAGCGGGGCCGTGGCAAAAGCGATTTTGGAAAATAATGCCGAGAAGGCCGAGGGCATCATTCGAAATTATCAAAATATTTTCGGGAAAGAATACTTCTTTTTGGAAATGCAACACCATCCCGAAATAGCCAACTGGAGCATAGTGAACAGCAAGCTGTTGGAGCTGTCCAAATTAACCGGAGCTCCGCTTGTTGCGGCGAACGATTGCCACTATGCCAGACCGGAAGACGCGGAAGCGCACGATGTGCTTGTTTGCATTCAAACTCAAAAAACCGTGAATGACGAACATCGAATACGCTTTGTCGGGAATTATTCGCTCCGCAGTCCGGAAGACATGATAGAGGCCTTTCGATTTTGCCCCGATGCGGTGGAAAACACCTTAAAAATCGCCGATATGGTCGATTTGGAAATCATGTTCGGGAAGAATAAAATTCCGTATTTTCCCACTGGCGACAGAACTCCGTACGTGTATTTAAAAGAACTTTGCGTTAAGGGCTTCGAAGACCGGTACGGAAACAATCCGAGCAAGGAAGCCGTGGAACGTTTTGAATACGAACTGGATACAATTCACCGAATGGGTTTTGAAAGCTACTTTTTGATTGTGCACGATTTTATCAGTTACGCGAAAAACAAGGGAATTATAGTCGGGCCGGGACGAGGCAGCGCCGCGGGTTCGATAATCGCTTATTCTCTTAAAATTACGGAACTCGATCCCTTGCAATACGGTTTACTTTTCGAGAGGTTTTTGAATCCCGAAAGAATATCGATGCCCGATATCGACGTGGATTTTGCCGACACCCGCCGCGACGAGGTTCTGGATTATGTGACAAAAAAATACGGGGAAGATCACGTGGCGCAAATAATAACATTTGGGACTCTTGCGCCGAAAGCGGCTATTCGAGATGCCGGCCGCGCGCTCGGTGTCTCTTACGCCAATGTGGATAAAATCGCCAAAACGGTTCCGCCCGCGATATTCGGAAAATATGCGCCTCTTAAAAAATCGGTTGAAGACGATGCCGACTTTTCCGCATTATATAAGAATGATTTGGAAGCGCGTGAAATTTTAGATACCGCAATTAAATTGGAAGGGACGATACGGCAAGTCGGGACGCACGCCTGCGCGGTTATTATCGCTCAAGACCCGCTTGTTGAAAATACCGCGCTTCAAAAGGCGGCCGGTGAAAAAGAAGGGATTGTGACTCAGTATTCCATGAAGCCTTGTGAAGAGTTGGGGCTGTTGAAAATGGACTTTTTGGGTTTGAAAAATTTAACCATGATAGAGACGACATTGGGAATTTTAGCACGCACGAGGCCGGACTTAATAATCGACATGGCCAAACTCCCTATGAATGACGAGAAAACATTCGCCCTATTGCAACGCGGAGAAAGCACCGGCGTTTTCCAACTCGAGTCTTCGGGCATGAAAAGATATTTAAAGGATCTCAAACCCACGGAATTCGGAGACATTATCGCGATGATTTCACTTTACCGTCCGGGGCCGATGCAATTTATTTCGACTTATATCGCAGGCAAGCACGGCTCAAAAAAAGTCAACTACGTTCACGACTCCCTCAGGGAAATTCTGGAAAACACGTACGGAATCGCCATTTATCAGGAACAAATTTTGCAAATCGCGCAAAAATTCGCCGGTTTTTCACTCGGCGAAGCGGACTTGCTCAGGCGCGCGATCGGAAAAAAAATTGCGAAAGAATTGATGGCTCAACGTGAAAAGTTCATCAACGGCTCCGTTACGGTCGGCCATGATAAAAAATTGGCGGAAAAAATATTCGACGAGGTGATTGAACCATTCGCGGGTTACGGTTTCAACAAGTCCCACGCCGCCTGCTACGCTCTGATTTCCTACCACACAGCTTATCTTAAGGCACATTTTCCGGCGGAATTTATGGCGGCGCTTTTGACGGCCGACGCGGATAATACGGATAGAATCGTGATTGAAATTCTGGAGTGCAGAAATATGGGAATCGAAGTTTTACCCCCCGACGTGAATGAGTCCAGAGCGCATTTTACCGTCGTTGACGATAAAAACATTCGATTCGGACTGACGGCCGTAAAAGGAATCGGCTTAGGACCGATCCGAGAAATTATCCACGCGCGGGAAAAAGATGATAAAAAGGGAAAATTCGCTAACATTGAAAACTTCGCGCGCAGAGTCAGCGCTAAAATATTGAATAAAAAAACAATCGAGTCTTTGGCTCTTTCCGGAGCGATGGATTCATTAGGGGAAAGAGCGGAAATCGGTAAAGGCTATGAGGAAATTTCGACCTATGGCAAAAATGTGCAGGCTTCGCTCGCGGAGGGTCAAACCGATATTTTCGGAATGATGAGCGAAGGTTCGGCACCCAGCTTAAAACTTGAGAAAGCGGAGCCCGCGTCACCTTCGCAAAGACTGAAATGGGAAAAACAATACCTTGGGCTCTATGTCAGCGGCCACCCTTTACAGGGGCTCAAGCCTTATTTCAAAAATAAAGGAAGACTCATCGAAGATTTGACTCCCAAAATGATCGGGAAAAATTTGAAAATTAACGGAATGATCACGAGCGTAAAAAAGATTACCACCAAAACCGGTAAATACATGGCGATGGGAGAAATTGAGGATCCCAGCGCGAGAATCGGTTTTGTACTTTTCCCCGGCGCCTACGACAAATGCGGTCAGCTCATCGAAGAAGAAAAAGTTCTCAGTTTGGAGGGGAAATTGGACCGCCGAGGCAATGACTTCCAATTCGTCATAAACGAAGTGAAAGCGCTCTCCCTCGATACAATGGTGAAAAAAGCGATTGATTGCGCACTTTTTGATAAAAGCGATAAACTCATCGGTGTTCCGGCCTTCAAAATCGAACTGGAGGAAGAAGATGAACCGGAGATGACCGAGGAAGATGTCGACCATTCGTCGAGAGAAGAAAATGAGACATACATTATTACCTGCGTGAACGGAAAAACTGATAAATTGTCGACCTTGAAGTCTTTTTTGGAACAAAATAAGGGTGAAACAATGGCCGAAATTCACATTCATGAAAAAAATAAAATCAAAAGAATAAAAGTGCCGTTCGGAATAAATCCGAACAAGGATTTTGAGGTCGAGCTGAAAAAGATTATTGCGGCTTAGGCGTTTAACCTATAGTATGGCGAAGTCTTAATTCGAAAATATGTTCAGAACTCACACCTGCAACCAGCTGAGCGCAAAAGATGTCGGCGCGGTGGTGGTTTTGAGCGGATGGGTCCACAGAAGGCGCGACCACGGCGATTTGATTTTCCTTGATTTGCGGGACAGATACGGCTTTACGCAAATAGTCGCCGATCCTTCGCATAATAAGGAAGCTCATAAAATCGCGGAGGAGTTAAGGAGCGAATTTGTGGTAATGGTAAAAGGAAGCGTCCGAAAACGGCCGACGGGAATGGAAAATAAAAATATCGATAGCGGAGAAATCGAGGTCATTTTGGACGAAATTGAAATTCTAAACAGAGCGAAAACTCCCCCATTTGAAATTGATATAGAGGCGGATCCGAATGAAGAAATTCGACTCAAATACAGATATTTGGATCTTCGTCGCGAGAGAATGAAAAATAATATTGTGTTCAGGCATAAATTCATCAAACGTCTGCGCGACCACATGGATGAGCTCGGTTTCCTTGAAGTTGAAACTCCGATGCTAATGAAAGGAACGCCGGAAGGTTCGCGCGAGTTCATTGTCCCTTCCCGACTTTACGAAGGCAAGTTTTATGTTTTGCCTCAAAGCCCCCAACAATTAAAGCAACTTTTGATGGTGGCTGGGATGGATAAATACTTCCAGATCGCGCGGTGCTTCCGCGACGAAGACCAGCGCGGCGACCGCCAGCCCGAATTTACACAGATGGACTTGGAAATGTCTTTTGTCGAAGAAGAGGATGTAATGGCGACAAACGAAGCGGTGCTTATAAAATTACTTGAGGAACTAGCGCCGGAGAAAAAAATTATTTTCAAGCCCTTCATGCGCATGACTTGGCATGACGCGATGAGCAAATACGGTTCCGATAAACCCGATTTACGATTTGGCATGGAGCTGACAGACGTTTCCGATTTGGTCGCTAAATCCGAGTTCAAGGTTTTCACGGACGCATTAAAATCCGGCGGAGTCGTTAAATGTTTAAGAGTGGAGGGCGGAGCGGTTTTCACCAGAAAAGAAATTGACCAATTTACGGAAATCGCAAAAATTTACGGAGCAAAAGGGTTGGCTTACATTACTTTGAGTAAAGATGAGGGGCTTAAATCACCGATTGCGAAGTTTTTTACAGAGGAACAAATCGACGCGATTATAAAGGCCTGCGGGGCGAAAACCGGAGACATTGTGTTTTTTGCGGCCGATTCATTTAACGTAGCCTGCAACGCTTTGGGCAACGTGCGTTTGGCCTGCGGCGACAGATTCGAGCTTCGCGATAAAAATAAATTGGCACTGCTCTGGGTCACCGACTTCCCCATGTTTGAATTCAGCGATGAAGAAGGAAAACTTGTCGCGACTCACCACCCTTTCACGGCTCCCAAGGATTCGGACATCGGTCTTTTGGATACCAATCCCGTTAAAGCATTGGCAAAAGCATACGACATAGTAATGAACGGAAGTGAAATAGGTGGCGGTTCAATCCGTATCCACTCCCCCGTTATTCAAAGGAAAATCTTTGAGGTATTGGGAATTTCAGACTCGGAAATCGAAAGAAGATTCGGTCATATTATTGAGGCTTTCCAATACGGCGCGCCTCCGCACGGCGGAATTGCATGGGGACTCGACCGAATCATCATGTTGCTCCGTGATGAAGCGAATATCCGCGAGGTCATCGCCTTCCCGAAAGATTCCCGCGCAAAGGATCTTATGACTGGAGCTCCTTCGGAACTACCGGATGGGACTTTGAAGGAGATGAATATCAAATCGGTTTAGTGGAAGTGCAAATAGGTCAGACCATTCAACTCCGATTTTTTGTTTTGGGTATTTTTGAATTTCAGTTTAAAATACCCCTGTGATGTTTTACGCCATATTGATTATTTCCGGTTTAGTTGCTTTTGTCGCTTTGGTTTTGGTCGTCATAAGACTGGAAGCCAATCGCAAACGCTGTCTGGCGATGACTTTTTTGAAGATTAAAATTCCGAAAAAGGAGTCGAAGGAGGATAAAGAAAGGGACACGGATGCCGTTGGGGCGAATCGGGATTTCAAAGATTATGTCGGAGTGATGAAACAGCTTTTTGAGTCCGTTTCCGCCGTATACAAACATAAGTGGTACGCGCATATTTTGGGTCAGGACTTTTTATCTTTCGAGTATGTTGTACAAAATAACTTGATTGATTTTTACGCGGTTGTTCCCTTCCATCTGCTGACGGTCATTGAAAAACAAATTACGTCATTCTATCCCGATTCATATATCGAAGAGGTGGATGACTACAATCTGTTCAGCAAAAATTCCAAAATCGCGAAGTGCTACATGCACATTCATGAAAATTATTCGCTTCCCATCAGAACGTATCAGAGAATGACAAGCGATCCGCTAAACAATATCACGAACGTGCTTTCCAAAATGCAAGCGGATGAAGGCGCCGCCATTCAGATAATGATTCGCCCGCTGAAAGACGGTTGGCAAAAGAAAGGCCGAGCTCTGGCAAAGGAAATTTTAGAAGGGAAACATCACGGATTGCTCGCGACTTTGAATCCCTTTACATGGATTGGCGATTTTTTGAGTATTCTTATGCGAGGCGAATCGAAAAAAGAAGAAGCCGCGGCCGCCAGAAGCACTCCCCTGCAAGACGAACAAGTGAAAGCGATTGAGGAAAAAAATACGCAAACCGGATTTGAGTCGCTCATAAGATTGGTGGGTGTTTCAAACTCGGACCACCACGCGGAAGCGCTTTTGATCGGCATGAAAAGCGCCTTCGCTCAGTACGCGACAACGGACAATAATGCCCTGCATGAAAAAGAAAGGTTCATCGGCAGTTTTGTCCATAATTTCTTGATGAGAAATTTATGGAGGCCGATTCACTTCAGAAAAATGATTCTGTCCGCAGAAGAGTTGGCGAGTTTGTTTCATCTTCCGAATATAAAATTCAACAAGGCACCCACCATTAACTGGCAAAATTATAAGATCGCGCCTCCCCCGTCGAATATACCATCCGAGGGAATTTTGCTCGGCCATAATTACTACCGAGGCGTAAAGAAAGAAATCCGCATGAAAAATGAAGACAGGTTCCGACACTTCTACGTGATAGGACAAACCGGTACGGGTAAATCTTCGATTTTACAGGTAATGATCAGGCAAGATTTGGAAAACGGTAAAGGACTTTGCGTTATAGACCCGCACGGCCAGCTCATCGAGGACGTGCTCCCCTTCATCCCCAGAAGTCGGGCGGATGACGTGATTTATTTTAATCCGGGAGATCTTGAAAGGCCGATGGGCTTGAATTTGCTCGAAGCAAATACTCCCGAAGAGCGTGACATGGTCGCCATGGATGCAATGAACATCATGATTAAACTGTTCGATGAAGAGATTTTCGGGCCCCGTATTCAGGATTATTTCAGAAACGGCTGTCTTACGCTTATGGAATCGAAGGGCGGCGGGGCTTTAACCGATATGGTTCGCCTTTTCACCGACGATGATTTTCAGAGGGAAAAAACCAAGGACATTCAGAATCCCATTGTGAAATCATTCTGGGATCATCAAATGGCAAAGACCGGCGCAAGGGAAAAACAGGAAATGATTCCTTACTTCGCCGCCAAGTTCGGGCAATTCGTCACGAACGGTCTGATGAGAAACATTATCGGTCAAACAAAGTCGGCCTTTGATTTTTCCGACGTTATGAACAAGGGCAAAATTCTGATGATTAACCTGTCAAAAGGTGAAACCGGAGATATCAACTCCAAGTTGCTCGGTATGATCGTCGTTTCCAAAATTCAAATGGCGGCTCTAAGCAGGCAAAAACAGTCAAAAGAAGAAAGGAAGGACTTCTACTTATACATCGACGAGTTTCAGAATTACGTAACGAATTCGATTGAGGTGATTCTGTCCGAGGCAAGAAAATACCGTCTGTCCCTGAACATGGCCCACCAATATCTTGCTCAACTCGAGGGAGACGGCGCGAAGAAAGGTTCGAAAGCGGTTACACTGAAAGACGCGGTGTTCGGAAACGTCGGTTCCATAATGTGTTACAAAATCGGCGCGCAGGACGCGGAATACATGGCAAAGGAAATGGCTCCCGTATTCAGCGATCAAGACCTGATTAATATCGATAAGTTCAAGGCCGTGATGAAGCTTTCCATCGATACTCAGCCTTCAAAACCTTTCAGCGTCGTACCTGTGAACCCCTATACCGCTAAAGGCGACAAGGAAGCCTCGGCAGCCTATAAGCAGCTTTCCAGATTAAAATACGGCCGCGACAAGGAGTTCGTGGAACGTGAAATTTTCAGACGATTGGGTACGGTAATGTAGTTTTTTTGAATTCCATTGTGAATTTGAATCCCAATGGTATAAACTTCAGATGATTTAATTTTTACTATGTCAATATTGTTAAATTTGGACCCTGACGCACAGGAAAGGCGATCTCAGGCTCTTGAGGACAATTCCAGGGAAATCCCCGAAGCAGTAGGCCGCGCAAGAGATGAAGAGGTTGTGAGAATTGCGATGGAGGAAAAAAATGACGTGATTAAAGTTTTGGAAGTACCGGACATTTCCGAACTTATGGCGGAGAAAGATTAGACAACAAAGGGTGTTCCGTCAAGAGATGAGGAGCTGACTTTTGGTCGGTTTTGTGATATAATTTCGAGAAATAAAAAAATAAATATAAAAATAAAAATGACAAAGAAATTGATTTCGGCATCGGTTAGCGTATTTCTGCTGGCTTTGCTCACCTTCCCCATGGGTCTGTTAAATGAAAGGGCGAAGGCGGAGGATACTCAAAATCAAGGACCCGATTATTACTTGGATACTTTTATAATCAGCGCTTACTACTCTCCGATTCTCGGTCAAAATAAATATGTTACGGGTTCCTATGAGGGTGATATTTACCTCAACGGCGGAGGAGTTCACGGCGCTGACGGGACTCCGGTTTTTCCGGGTATGATAGCCGCGCCGACCAAGTATCCCTTCGGGACAAAAATGAACATCCCGGGCGTCGGCATAGTTGCCGTGCACGACAGAGGCGGCGCGATAGTTGAAAAAGGTGTGAAAGGCCATGAATTCGACCGGCTAGATATATGGATGGGCTACGGTGACGCGGGTCTGAGCCGCGCCTTAAACTGGGGTAAACGCACGGTGGACGTGTCGGTCTATGGCATAAACCCTTATATAAATGAAAGCATATATTTGGAAGGCTACTCGGAAGCGGAGAAGTTTATTCAAAATACGATTCTGGCTCCTTTGAATTTCCCTTCCGACATCTATTTCGGCAGTGAAGGCGAGGATGTCAAAAAAATGCAGGAATATCTGCAAGATTGGGGCTACTATGACGGAGTGCCCAACGGCTTTTACGGTGAGGACACCGCCGAGGCGATTTATCTTTTCCAGCTCGATAATGGGATAATTCAAGGCGCGGACGAATTGGGCGCCGGGCATTTTGGGATCAACACCAGGCTCAGCTTCGATAAATTCATTAAGAACGGAATGGATGAAGCAACAATAAAACTGCAAAAGGGCGCGAGGTTGATGCAAAAATACGTCGATCTGCAGGAAGAAAGTATGACTTTTGAGTCTTCCTTGGAACTCGGAGCCAAAGGTGATGAGGTGTCACGACTGCAGGGCGAGTTAAATAGACTGGGTTATTTGAGAATCGATCCCACCGGTTACTTTGGTGAAGTGACCGAACACGCGGTCTTCAAATTCCAGCAGTCGCAGGGACTGGTTCAAAACGAATCGGATCAGGGCGCGGGTTACCTCGGGCCATCGACAAGAGTGGAACTGAACAACATCATAGCTTCCAGATTCGACACAAAAAGTTTGATTGCGTATCAACGCGAAGAAATCAGCTCGGGAAGACATTTGGTCAGAATTCCTGTGCATTACTACGTGGCGAGACAGGAGGATTAGTCCTCCCATTCGATTTCACGTTCGTCTCCACCGAGATGGCGGAAGCGGACTTTTAAGTGCGGGTGGCTGATTTGATCTTCCAGAATTTCCGGCCATTCGATCAGCACAGTCGCGTCCGACTCCAAATGTTCCTTTAGCATTTCCTAGATGCTTTGGTCGAGAGCTTCAAGTCTGTAAAGGTCATAGTGATAAAAACCCGGATGTTCGCGAACAAATGTGAAGGTCGGACTTTTAATTTTTTTCGCGTCAATGCCCAAAAATTCCGCGACCCCTTTTGCGAAGGTGGTTTTGCCGGACGAGAGATTTCCGTAAAGTAAAATCGCTCGAATTTGTGGATGTTTTCGCAGGATTTTTTTGGCGATGGTTTTCGTGTCGGCCGGTCCCTTTGAACGGTATTTCATGCTTGAATTTTAGCTTAAAATCGGGTATAATGACAGGATAAATAAAAAAATGAAAAATAAAAAACGGGTTGATTATAAGCAAATAAAACATTGGGCCTCGATTCTCGGGGTTTTGGCGCTTTCCGTGTTCTCGACAAATTTGAATCCGAACTTTTTGAAGACCACAGTGATTATTCAAGAATCGCCGGTTTTTGACGGGACGGTTTATCCGATTCAGCAAGTTCCCGACTGGAGCCACAGCACAAGTTCGGATAGAAATACAAACTTCCACGACTACGACGCCGGCAAATTGATCAGCGCGCCCGTTTACAGAAACGATTACTTGGTCTACCCGTCCTCAAGTTTGGTTTGGGGAAGTAAAAGCGACGATGTGATCAGAAATACAAAAATCACTTATTCCGTGGCCTATGCCGGCACATACGACTTGGGCGACTTGGGCGAAAATTCCGGAAGCCATCCCGCTGTTGATATTAAGGCATTGGCAGGAACTCCGGTTCACGCCGTGGCCAACGCGATAGTTTATAAAGTCGGCAACGACGCGGGCGGATTCGGTAACTACGTGGTGCTTCAACACAACAATGTGCCGAATCCGGATAATCCCGATGGAAAAGAGGTCTTATATTCAAGTTACGCCCACATGAGTAAAGTTTTTGTGACGGAAGGCCAGATATTATATAAAAATGACGTGATAGGCGAAGTCGGAACGACCGGCGCGTCCACAACGAATCATCTTCACTTTCAACTGGATAACAGTCTCGCGCCATGGCATCCTTACTGGCCATTCACCAATGCCGACGCAAAAGCGGCAGGTGTGAATTTTTGGGAGGCGGTAAGCGCGGGCGTGGGCAAAGACAATGTTTACAGATACACATATAACCCATTTAAGTGGGTTGATGCCAACCTGAATTACGACGGTTCGAACAGGCCGGAAACAATAGAAGTCTTAAGTCCCACAGACAGTGCAACTTTATCAAATTCCACCGGTGAACAAAGCGTTGATACAGCGAATTCCGTGGTTAAAGTCGGATTTGATAACATTAAAGTCGAAAGTCCGGGTTTTGTAATGGTGGGCAATAATGAAAGTCTTTCCGTGCTACTCCTGGACTCGAACGGTGCGGTCGTCGCGAACGCCGACTTTGACAATCAAATCAGCATCGGCGTGAGCGACGCTTCAGTCGCGCAAATCTCGCCGGTATCGCTCAGCAAGGAAAATTTCTCAGGCGGTGCGGCAACAATCAAGCTGTACGCCCAAAGAGAAGGCTCCGTCATTTTGAATTTTGAAATTGCGGGAAGAAATTATTCCTCCGACGCCATAAATTTGATAAGCGAAGTTAAACCATTCGCGAGGTTCGGAATCGTTGTGGATGGAACAATTCAACCGCGGATCGCCGAAAATGTCAGCATTCAAGCTCTCGACGTCGACGGCAATCCGACTCCGAGTTTCGACGGACCCGGTACCATTAAATTGAGTGCAGTTCTAGGCACAGGCACCTTTTCCAAGCCGGAAATTACCAAAGACGACTTTAAATATGGAGTCGCCGAACTTCAATTCACCAGCGAAGACGACAGCGACGTTATCCTGCAGAGTATGTACGGAATGGCAAAAGCAACAAGCAAAATTATGCGCGCGAAATTATTTTCCGATTTAAGTTACAGCAACCAGTTTTATGACGCGGTGAGCTATCTGTTTAAAAAAGGCACAGTTCAGGGTTATCCCGACGGAACCTTCGGCGACAACAAAACCGTTTCGAGAGTTGAAGCCTTGAAGTTTATTTACAGCGGATTCGGCAAAGCGCTAATGAATAATCTTACCCTTACTTATTCCGACGCATACCAGGGCCAGTGGTATTCGGACTACGTGGCGACCGCCAGCGGCGAGGGAATAATTCAGGGTTACCCCGACGGCTCATTGAAACCCGAGCAAGGTGTTAACAGAGTCGAATTCTTGAAAATGCTGACAAAGGCATTGGGAGTGTCAGTCGACCCCGTTGTAACCGAAGACCCTTACGACGATGTGGATAAACTTTCTTGGTTCGCGCCATATGTACAATTTTCCAAACAGAAAAATATTTTCCCCGTTACCGGTTCCGTGTTTGATGCTTCACGAGCAATGGACCGCGGTGAAGTGGCGGAAGTGATTTATCGAATGATAACCGTACAGCAAAGCGGCGCCGACAAATATAGTGTTCTGTTAAGTCCCGCAAATTAAATCACCCTGCGTCTTAGATGCGCCGGTATGTGAATCAGGATTTCGCGTTTGATTGCTCCCGTATTATTGGCTATGTTCGGAACGGAATTATCATCTTGTTCATTCTCACTGATTAAAATTGCTTCTTCCTCAATTTTCAAATCCGGAATCGGTGAGACATCCACCGTCGTGATGTTCATGCTGACGCGGCCGACAATCGGGCAGAACCGATCCCTGATTTTTACTTTCCCGATATTCGAGAGTCTTCTATCCATTCCTTCGAAATATCCGGCCGGAACCGTGGCGAGAAGCATTTCCTTTTGAGCGATTGCCGTGCGTGAATAGCCGATTTCCGAGCCCGCGGGTACTTTTTTAATACCGGAAATTTTGCTCGAAAGGCGCAGAGCGGGAGCCAATGGCAGTCTTATAGACGGAGATTCATTTATCCCATAGAGGCCGGCCCCGAGCCGGAAAAGATTCGCTTCTATTTTGTCGTAAAATTTAAGACCCGCCGTCGCGGATATATGCCAATACTTCGCCCTTGGGTATTTCTTTTTCAATTCCGGCACGAGCGTATTCCATATTTGAATTTGTTTGAGCGTGAAAGAATCATCGTCGCTTTCGGCATCCGAAAAATGTGAGCAAAAACCCTCTATTTCAATTTTCGGATTTTTATTTATCAGCGCGACGGCGTCTTCAATCAGTTCCGGAGTGATCCCCTGTCTGCACATGCCCGTATCTATCTTGATATGAAATTTTCGCGGACGAGATAAATTCTCGGCAATAGCTTTGAGCTGGTCGATACTCACGATGGTAAAACTGCAATTTTTAATCTTGCGCGCATTGATTTGTTCGATTGTGGCGTAGCCGATTACAAGTATGCGAGTTTTGATGCGGTTTTGCCGTAAAAGAACAGCTTCGTGAAAGCTATCAACGGCGAAAAACGGCAAATCCAGCTTTTCGAGTATTCCGGCGACTTCAATCATCCCGTGTCCGTAGGCGTTACTTTTCAGAACTGGGGCGATTTGAAGTTTCGGATATGTTTTATTGTATGTTTCGAGATTGTATAATATTCTGTCTTTGAAAACTGTCACCCGAATGAGCGGGTCGTATTTCAAGCGGGGTTTCAAGAAAAATCCAAATATTTTTCGAAGCGTTTTCATAACTGCGCCAATCTACCTTTGAATTGTTTCCCGTACAAGTCCCGCGTTCTCCACACAGGCACCTGTAATCATCGATTCCTTGAGTTTCAGGAAAACTATGCGCCACCTGACTACCGTTTCACGCGCTTGAGCCGAGAGTACGCGTCCAAGATTTTCATACGCAACTTCTTCGGGATTATTACAACCCGACTCTTCAAGAGATAATATGTACTCGCGAAAGAAGCCTCTCATTTGGAGCCCGTCCTTCAATTGCTCCACGGCGGTGACAAGCACGTCACTGTCGGGAGCATACCTTTGCAACTGCGTAAGTAAACTCTCATTTAATTGCAAGCGTTCCATGTGATATTATATGTTATAAATTACAGTTTAATTCCACCCGGCTGGCGGAGTGCTGAGTTCGTCAAAACATGCGTTCGTATAAACACAAGTCAGCGCGTGTGCAAGTTCGCCGATTTTTTGATTGACCATTTCAATGCTGAGTTCGGGATCTATCAATCCGCCGTTATCCATGAGATTTGCGTTTGAGACTTCCGTGGTATGTTCGAGTTCCATGACATGACCGAATTCATGAGCCAGTGTCTCATACAGCAAAGTCGAATCTGTAAGATATTGAGAGTACAAGGCGATGAATCCGGCTCTTGAGTAAAAATCGCATGTTTCCAATTTTGACTGTGTGAATCCGTTGTTTTCGTACGCAAAATTCATATCATCGGACTTGCATACATAATACG